>JAJTEK010000040.1 GCA_021299695.1 Pirellula sp.
GTCTTTGCCAAGAACAGGCGGGGTGCAAATACCAAGGCGTACCTCTGGCATACCTTCAGCGCAAATCGCTACCCCTCCGCAATGGGGAAAGAGGCGCTGGCGCAGTACGAGCTTCAAATTGCGAGCGAATACATTGTGCTTTCAAACGATAGAGATGTGGCTTTTGTCACAGACCAACGTCCGACGAAATGCTACTTGTCCGATTGGTATGCGTTTCCCGAGAACTTTGCCTGGACCATGGCCTTCACACATGAAGACGGTTGGCTTGGTCCGTACTTCGCTCGCCATGAGAGGTTTTCTGAACTCAACCGCGAGAACGAAATGAAGATCCGTAAGACCCGTGAGGCCGAGTCGGCGAGGTTAAAAGGTTGGTGGTGAGTTGCCGATCCAATCGATTAAGGCCGACCATGGACGTGCATTGCCGGCTGGCTCGCCCCTGTTGTGGCTTTACGGAGTGGAATAATCGTGGCCAACGCGAGACACCGGCGCGTCGTAAGAGGCGCGTCATTTCGGTCCGTAGGTTCGAGTTCTTCCTGTCCATCGCGGTGTTGGCTGCCGCTCGGTACTGTGGAGCGGCGACCTCGTGCTTGTTCTCTTGAATCTGTCATTTGGTATACTGAACTCCTAGAGATACCTATCTCGCACAGGGGACTTTTACGCCACAAACCAGTGCCCAAGACGAGCGTAACCCCTCCGCATGCACGGGAACGGCGGTGGCCGGTCGTTTTTGAAATCAAGGTTAACTCCCGTAGCCCCGTGATGCGGGTCGTCTGTGGTATGTGAAGCGCATGGCGGAATATCGAATCAACGTGATCGGAGCCTCGGGCAGCGGCACATCCACACTGGGCCGATCCCTTGCATTGGCTTTGAATATTCCGTTCTTCGATAGTGACGACTACTTCCATGCTCCCACCGATCCACCATTTCAGAAACAACGCCCAGATGAGGAGAGATACGAATTGATCTGTCGTGATCTGAGGCCAGAGAGGAACTGGGTTCTCAGTGGAGGCATCGTCGGTTGGTTGCCTTGTCCCAAGCTGAATTTCACGTGCATCGTGTTCCTCTACGTCCCAACCGAGGTAAGAGTCGAACGATTGATTCATCGGGAGCGTATGCGTTTCGGGGACAGGATTAATGAAGGTGGCGACATGCATGAAACACACAAGGAGTTTATTGATTGGACATCGCGTTACGACACCGGGGGTATCGAAGGAAAGACTCTCGCACAGCATGAAGGGTATTTGATGAACCAATTGTGCCCGGTTCTGGAATACCGGCACGTTTGCTCGGTTTCGGAAATCACAGCCAGCGTGTTGCAATTCATTGGAGGAACCTGAAACGCCACAGAACAGAGCGGGCACCGCCCCCTGCACCCCCGGCATTTCAAGACCGCGTAGCCAATGGTTTGAAAGGCTCCGCCTACTTGGGAGTTCCAGCGGGACTCAGGGCAACGCGGAAGCCGACGGCGTCGCTTCGGATCGACGGAGCGAACTTGTTCCGGTACGCCGACCGACAATTCGCGTTAACATAGCCCCAAAAGCCGCCACGGGACACGCGGCCCGCGACATCCCGTGGTATGACCGGATCGCTGACTGTGGGATCGCTGACTGCACCCTTGGGATATTCACCGTACCAGTCGCTGCACAATTCGTAAACATTCCCGTGCATATCGAATAGGCCCCAAGCGTTTGCCTTCTTCTCACCAACAGGGTGCGTCTGATCGTTGCTGTTGCCCTTAATCCAAGCGTAGTCGCCCAGCGATTTTGAGCTCTTTCCAAAACTATACGCGGTTTTGCTACCAGCGAGGCAAGCGTATTCCCATTCTGCCTCTGTCGGCAATCGATACACACGACCTGCTTTCTTCTCCTCGGGCAAGTCCGAAAGCTTATTGCAGAACTCAATGGCATCTTCCCACGAAACCTGTTCGACCGGATACATCGAACTGTCGCTCTTGCGGATGACTTGCTTTTGGAAGTGACTAGGGTTGGTTCCCATCACCTTCTCGACCTGCCCTTGCGTGAGTTCCGTCACTCCTAGGTAATAATCTTTGCTGATTGTCACTTCATGCCGATGTACCCAGGGCGTCGCTTCGCTTTGCCCTGGGCTATCTCATTTTGCCCCTTTGGGGCGGGGACATCACAACCCTATCGTGTGGGGACTCTCCCCGGTTTCTTGCCGCCAGTTTCTTGCCGCCAGTTTCTTGCCAATGGTTAGAGTAGGACCGGATCAGCAGCCGATGAGCGCGTGTTGAAAAAGCTTCAACAGGCGATGGTTGGAGGGTTGATGGTACAGTCCGATCAGCTCGCGTCCGACGCGAAGCGCGTTGCGATGCCCTGGAAACCAAACCGGCTTGGGAAAATTGACCAGCGGACCAAACAGGACCGTCTTCTCGACCTGCTCCAAAAGATACGTGTTGTGGACTTGTCCAATCCCACTTTGGGCATCTTCGAGGCTCGCGCCCGGAGCGCCTCCCCACGGGGGAGTCAACAAGCTATAGGCAAGGGCCGACCATTGATTGACACTCACGCAACCGTACCGCAGTGTGCCGAGTGCCTGAGAGACGACCCTTCGTTTTTGCCCAAAAAATAGTTTCGGGAAACTCACCGATGCGCAAAGGGTTCCGGGGAGTCGAAGGTTGCAAAAAGCGACCGCTTCGTCCAGAAATTGCGAAGCGGTTTGGCTCGCAAGGGGCGTCTCGACACACACGCATGTGAACGACTCTTCTTCGAATACTAGGGGGTTTTGATCGATCGACTGGGATTCCAGCAAGCGATAGGGCAAGCAGCCTGAATCGTCCGGATCGATGTTCGTCTGGGTGAATCGTCGATAGCGTTCAAGGGCACCGGGGTAGTACGCTGGCCGTTTGGGGATCGATTGCAAGCTCTGCTGAAGGAGCCTCAAGAATTCCGTTCGTTGAGGCCAGTTTTGGCAAGTCACAATCACGCGCGTGGCCAAGCAATTGAAGCCTGCGTTGTTGGTGATCGATGCGGCCATATGCATCGCCTGGGACGTCAACTCCTTGGTCGAATAGACACCCGGAACGATGATCCAAGGACTGACATTTCCAAGTTCGCTCGTGACCGGCTTGGTCAGTCTCGGCGTTCCGGCCTTTTTGCGGGCGAGGACCTCTTGAGGATCGTCTCCCCAAACAATACGGTCGTGGGTCTGAGCCGATCCGGTCAAGTGGACATCGTCGACGGCGGGATGATCCACCAAGGCTTGGCCTACCTGAGAGTCACCTTCGATGGCCACGAGCAAGCCTTCTTGAAAAAGGGGGGCAAAGGCTCGTTCAAAAATCGGCTTTAGGTACGCATTGACCGGATTCATCTTGAGGATCACTTGATGGCCACAGACGAGCGATTTGTGGATCGCATCGGAGAAAGGAACCGACGAGACGTTGCCGGCGCCGAGCACCAAGGAGATTTTCGAGACCGAGGTATCCTGCAATTGGCGGTAAAGAGCGTAGTGCCGTTTGCGAGGATCGGTTCGTTCCCTGAGGATCGCATCGGCCGAGATGCCACGGAAGATCAGACGATCCCAAAGCGAAAGGGTTGGAAAAATCGGAAGCAGGAGTTTGCCGTGGATCCGACGTTCGTAGGGCAAGGTCTCGGGCTGAGGCAACCTTGTATAGCCATAGAGCAGCAGATCGCTGAAGGATCGCTCGAGAAGTCTGAGCAATCGTACCGCGATCAGGGGTCCGGTCAGAAGTTCCTCGGCCATCACGTCGATTCGGTTCGGGCATTGCTTACCGCGAGCCCCGGCATCGATCCAATCATCGACCGTCGGCATGAGAGTCTCGACACAGGACCGGCACAGGTCGATCCGACGTTCGAGGGAAAGACCGTGCTTGCGGACCGGTGCGTCAAGGAGCCGTTGGATCATCGATTCAATCATCTATCGCCCCCTGAATCATTCATCGCCGTATCATTCATCGCCGTATCATTCATCGCCGTATCATTCATCGTCCATTCATGGCCGGTGCAAGCCTCCCCTGTCCATGAGTATACCGATCCCCACTTCGCTGGGGCTCTATGATACACCACAAGCTCCATCGGTATCGAAACGCTTGCCGACCGAGCTGGCTATCACCCAGCAGGAGCGTCTTCTGCCATATCTCGCGCATGGTAGGAGCTTCGGACAAACGGGCCAGAGGCCACTTTGCGAAAGCCCATCGACTTGGCGATTTGACGCAACTGGTCAAACTCTTCAGGGGGGACATATCGCACGACGGGCAGATAACGGGGCCCGGGCTGAAGGTACTGGCCTAACGTCAGGAAATCGCAATGGTAGCGGCGGAGGTCGGCAAGGCATTCGAGGAGTTCCTCGCGGGTTTCGCCCAAGCCGAGCATCAGTCCGCTTTTGGTCTTGATGGCTGGATTGCGAGCTTTCACGTGTGCGAGCAATTCCAGCGTCCAGCGGTAGTCGCTTTTCGGACCGCGGACGCGTCGATAGAGCCTCGGAACCGTTTCCATGTTGTGGTTGAAGACCTCAGGGGCAGCGTCGATGACGCGGTCCAAACCGTGTCGGTGTCGGACAAAGTCCGGGGTGAGCACTTCGACGGCCGCGCCGGTCCGTTGGCGAACGGCGATGACACATCGATAGAAATGCTCCCCACCTCCATCGGGCAGATCGTCCCGAGTCACCGAGGTGATCACCACGTGCTTTAGCCCTAGCCTTGCCGAGGCCTCCGCGAGGCGCTCAGGCTCATCGTCTTGGAGATTTTCCGGTCGGCCTCGGGCAACGGCGCAGAAACCGCAAGGCCTCGTGCAGACGTTCCCGAGGATCATGAATGTGGCGGTCTTTTGCGAGTAGCACTCCATGCGGTTGGGGCATTTTGCATTCTCGCAAACCGTCTCGAGCTTGAGCTCCTTGAGCAATCCCGAGGTGAACTGGTTTCCATTCCCCTTGGGGACCTCCCGCCGCAGCCAGCTCGGGAGCCTGCGGCTCGGTTCGAACAACTTGCTCGAGCCAGGGATCGTGCCCCCCATCGAGCCGCATCCCCCCATCCGAGCCGATCCGTCCTGCGGCGAGGGGTTCGGATTCGAGGTCTCCGAACCGAGGACGGTCCCCGAGCCAAGGACGGACTCTGTGCCGAGGATGGGAAGAATCGGCTTGGAGTTGCGGAGGGTCGAATCGTTCATGAGTTGCCAAAAAAGGGGTAAGTCCAGATTTTCGTTACTAGAGGACCGAGGGTCTATTTTCCTCTGAACACACGCAAAGCCATACGCACTGTAGCCACAAAGAGTCGGATTGCCACCCCTTTTTTGGGAGCGACTGGCAGGCAAAATCGCGGGCCGGGTCGAACCGGCCAAAGCGACGCGAAAAAGAAGTCCCAGAGCTTTGAGAAAATCGGGCTTTAGACCTCGCCATTTTCCTGCAGTTTGACTTACATTAATAGTCCGTTCCGACGCACTTGACGCGATTGACCAGGACCCTCTTGAAATGATCCTCATGAACTTCAATTCCCAAGCGATGGCTTTTGCTGCCCGACGATCCTTTCTGTTTTTCTGGAGCTTGGCAATCGTCGGTTTTCCTATGGTCTGGGGACTTGATGGAAACGTCCTCAGGGCCGAGGAGTGTAGCTGTCCGTTCTGTTCTGCCGCCTCGCAGACGCTCCGCCAGGAAAGTCTCTCGATGGATGCCGTGGCGATCGCAACCCTCGTGACCGACGGGCGCATCGACATCGACGGCAACGCGACGTTTGCAGTCGAGCGAGTTCTGCGTGGAGAGTCGCTTCTTGAAAAGGGCCAGAAGGTCGAGGCCAATTACTTTGGCCCGGGAAAGACCGAAAAGAAGTTCCTGCTTTTGGGGGTCGATCCACGCAACTTGGTATGGTCCTCCCCCCTGCCCTTGTCGGCCGATGCGGAGAAATACATCGAAGCGATCCAAAAGCTTCCTGAGGACCCGGTCGCCCGGTTGGAGTTTTTTCAAAAGCATTTCGAGCACCCCGACTCGCTCTTGGCTCGCGATAGCTACGACGAGTTCGCGCTTGCGCCCTACGAAGACGTCAAGAAACTCAAGAGCAAGATGGATCACGATCAACTCATGGAGTGGATCCGCGACCCGGCGATCTCCCCGGATCGCAAAAGACTTTACTACACCATGCTAGGAATCTGCGGTACCAAAGCCGACGCAGTCGAGTTCGAATCGATGATCCGCAGCAGCGATCCTGACAAACGTGCCGGGCTCGATGCGCTGATCGCCTCTTACCTGATGCTCCAAGGCCCTGAGGGACTCGAACTGATCAACGAGCAGTTCCTCGCAAATCGAAAAGCCACCTATCCAGATGTTTACGCCTCGGTCATGGCCCTGCGGTTCCACGGAACCGAGGCCGACGCGATCCCTAAAGAATCGATCCTCGTCTCGATGCGGCATCTGCTCTCGGCTCCGGATCTAGCCGACTTGGTGATCCCCGATTTGGCACGCTGGGGCGACTGGAGCCAAATCGACCGATTGTGCGAACTGTTCAAAACGGCTAACGACGACAACTCCTGGGTTCGAGTCCCGGTGGTCAACTACCTGAGAGCCTGCCCACTGCCCGAGGCCAAAGAGAGGTTGGTCGAGCTCGAGAAAATCGACCCCAAGGCCGTCAAACGTGCCGCGACCTTCTTCCCCATCCCGACCCCAGGAGGACCCAAAAAAGAATCCGAAAAGGATCCCAACCCAGCCGCCAAACCCGGTCAGCCTCTACCCCAGCCTACATCCTCTTCCTCCTCGTCCTGGACCCCTCGGAAGAAATTCCCAGGTGGACTCGTCGCCTGGAGATCTCAAGCCGGCCTGACCCTCAGCGGCGGCCAACTTCAGACCGTCGGATTCTCGGAAATCTCTGGCGTCCAAAACCCATCAGACGGCCAGCGGGTGCCCGAGGCGGTTTTTTTGCTGAACTCAAGGATCGTTTTTTCCGTACTAGCTTGCAGTGCCGGGGCCTGTGGCCTTGCGTTGTGGATGATATCAACAGGGACAGATTCCATCGGATAACCGATTCAAACCGAAGATGAGCACCGCAAGTAGTCCAGCAAGTAGCCCTCAAGTCGCCAGCCCTGCTGTACCGGAGCTCTATTCCGACGAGTACAGCTACACAAGCCTCTCCCGAGCCGCCGTCCTAAGCCTCGTTTTTGGAATCTTAGGACTTCTTAGCTGGTACTCACCCCTGCTGCTATTCCTAAGCCTCCTTGGAGCGATCTTCGCCCTAGTCGCCTTTTCCAATCTCAGGAAATACCCCAACGAACTGAGCGGAAAAAACCTCGCTCGACTCGGTGGTGCCTTGAGCTTGCTGATGCTTTTTGGAAGTCCGATCAAGCATACCTACGTCTACTACACCGAGCTTCCCGAGGGATACGAACGCATCTCATTTGCCGCCCTGAAAAGTCCGGTCGGAGCTCCCGATATCCCCCCCGATACGGCTTTGGAGCTCGACGGAAAGAAAGTGTTCCTCAAAGGCTACATCCACCCGACCTCCCTTTCGAGCAATGCAGCCAAGACCTTCATCTTGGTCCCCGACTGGGCCACTTGCTGCTTCGGGCAACAACCCCCTTTGACCCACATGATCGAAGTCCGACTCACAGGCGAAGAGTTCGCTTCGAAGTCCCTAAGGCGTCATTCACTCGCTGGCACCCTTTCGGTCCGCACCCGCAAAAAGCCCGTCGATGGCCTCGAAGGGGTCTTCTACGAACTCGAAGCCGATCATTTCCAATAAGCGATGATCGCTCCATACTGGCCCATTCCCATGGCTGGCGGGCTCACTGCAGGCGCTTGATTTTCGAAAAGCTGCTAGAATCTCGCCTACGTTCAGGCAAGATTCCGCGATACCAAGCGAATAGAGCAGCACTATGAAAACCATACCCCATCTTCTCTCGGCGTGTCTCCTTCTGGCCGGTGCTTCTTGGGCAAACGCCCAAGGTCATCTCAGCGCCCCCAAATTGTTCCCCAGTAAGACGTTAGCCTACGTGCGCGTCGACGACACCCGGGACATGAAGGCCAAGATGGAGGCCACCGGGATGGGTAAGATGATGAACGATCCACAAATCGCCCCGATCCTCGGAACGTTCTACTCGACCTTCGTCGGCCAGCTCCAAGGGATGCAGGACATCATCGGCCTGAACCTCGACGAGTTGCTCTCGATCCCCAACGGCGAATTGGCCGCCGCATTGGTGGCGACCAAAACCGATCCAGCCTTCGTGCTGATGCTCGAAGCCGGCGACGAAATGCCTGCACTGCAAGTCCTCATCGAGCGAGCCGAACAGGCCACCGACTCCGGCGGCGGAATGCTGTCGCAAAAAGAGGTCGGCAAAATCAAGCTCCTTTCCATGGGCCGTTCGGACCGAGAATCGGTCACCTACTTCATCGACTCGGGAGTCATGGTCCTGACCAACCGAGCCGACTACGCCGAACAACTGGCCATGGTCTGGACCGGCAACGGGATCGACCACAAGCCCCTGTCCGATAATCGAGACTTTACGACCATCATGTCCCGATGCGTTGGGACCGAAGGGGAGCGACCCCAAGTCTCCTTCTTCGTCGACCCGCTGGCCATGGTCCGCGAACTGGGCAAAAGCACCAGCGGATCGGTCGCCATCTTGGCTGCCTTAAAGAGCCTAGGAGTCGATGGCATCAAAGGCGTCGGCGGGAGTGCGATCATCGCCCCGAACGAATTCGATTCGATCATCCACGGCCATGTGCTCTTGAATCCGAACCGCCAAGGGATCATGAAGGTCATTCGGCCTAAAGCCGGTCCAACGGAACCCGAACCATGGGTCAGCGATCAGGTCATCAGCTACTTCACCATGAACTGGGATATGGCCAAAACCTTCAATGCCATCGAAGGCATCGTCGATACCTTTGCAGGCGAAGGAACCTTCAACGATCGCTTTGTCAAAGAAGCCGACCGAAACCTCGGGATCAATCTCCGATCCGACATCATCGATGGCTTGAACGATCGCTTGAGCCTCGTGCAAGTCATCGTGCCACCCAAAAAGATCAACAGCCAATCGAACGTCTACTGCATCCACGTCAAGAACGCTTCGCAGATGAAGTCGGAGATCTTGCCCAAGATGTTCGAGAAGCTCAAGAGTGCTGGCGGTCCACCCATGACCTCCAAGCTCTTCGGAGATGCCACCATCTACACCCTCGAGTCGCGATCCGAAGAGGCCCTCGAAGGCCGAAGCATCCGCCTACCGCAACCTGCCGTTTGCATCCTCGAGGATCAATTGCTCCTGAGCGACTCGCTCCAGGCCCTCGAGGATGTCATCAAGTTCAACTCCAGCGGCGATGGGCTCTTGTCCGAATCGATCGAATTCAAATTGGTCCAAGACAGGATCAAGGCCCAGTTGAAAAATAGCGACATGTCGATCCTGGCCTACCAACGGCCCGAGGAAAGCATGCGGCTGATGTACGATTTGGCCACCGACCCACAAAACATGGACAACCTCGAGCAGATCGCCCAAAACAACCCCTTTTTCACTGCATTAATTACCGCCGTTCGAAGCAAAAAACTCCCGCCCTTTGAGGTGATCGCCAAGTACCTTGCACCCGGCGGTGCCTTCGTCGTCGACGAAGAAACAGGGTTGCACTACACCGGTTTTTCTATGCGACGCGAGTGATACGCTCCGTGGGAATCCGATAGAATAGGGGAATTCTCACGCCCATTCCCCTCCCTTGACAGGTACCTACCGAGCAATGCACAACGAGCCGATGAAAACCGACGATTCGAATTGCCAAGCCTCAAGCCGCCGAGGCTTTCTGACCCTTGCGGCCATCTCCACCGCAGCGATCTCAGGCTCCCTCTCAGGATCTTGGAAAAACGCCCAAGCCCAAGAGCAACCCCAAGCTTCCGCATCGAAGTGGATCACGCCCCCAGAGAAGCGAATTCTCTTGTCGTGCAAACTTTCGATGATCAAAGGGGACATCGATGGAAAACCCATCACCCTCGCTCAACGGCTCGGGCTGGCCAAGCAAGCGGGCTTCGATGGCGTCGACTTTGACGAAGCAGGTCGCTTCACCGTCGAAGAAGCCCGCGCAGCGGTCCAAGAATCAGGCGTATTCTGCCACAATGCGATCAACCACGCGCACTGGGACAAACGACTCACCAGCGCCGATCCCGAAGTTCGAGCCGCAGGGGTAGCCAATATCACCCATTGCCTACGCGTCGCACACGCCATCGGCGGAAGCGGCGTGCTGATCGTCGTCGGCCGAGGCGATGACGGCACCGAATCCGAGGTCAACCAGCGAGCAAAACAGGAGATCAAGAAACTCCTGCCCCTGGCCGCCTCCCTGGGCCAACCTATCTTGATCGAGAACGTCTGGAACAAACTCCACTACGATCACGATGCCCCCCCTGAACAAAGCCCCAACCGATTCATCGACTTCGTCGATAGCTTCAAAAGCCCATGGGTTGGAATGTACTACGACATCGGAAACCACTGGAAGTACGGTCAGCCTCGCGACTGGCTCAACGCCTTCGCTCACCGCGCCGTGAAACTCGACGTCAAAGGCTTCAGCAGAGCCAAAAACAAATTCGTCGATATCACCTCTCCCGAGGACGATGTTCCTTGGGATCAAGTCCGGATGGGACTCGACGACATCGGCTGGAGCGGCTGGACGACAGCCGAAGTCGGCGGTGGGGGAGTCGATCGATTGACGCTCGTCCGAGAGCAAATGCAAAAAGCTTTCGGCGTCTGACCAAGAGCCCACGACGCAAGAAAAGGGACTCGGCTACTTCCCACGCTTTGGGCTCGTCCCGAAGGTCCACATGCCGAGCCCGAGAAACTGAACTGGGACCAGCAGTAGCCAGACCCCCAATCCGAGCCGCTGCGAGGGAATTTCGGTAAACGGTAGGCGACCTAGCCTTTGGCGATTGGGGTTCTGAGACCCGTCCAAATTCCCCTCAGGCTCGCTCTGTGCCGATGCTTGTGCAGCGGCCAGCAATCCGGCGGTGGTTCCAGGGTCGACGTTTCCAACCCCTTTGGGCTGTCCTACGGAATTCCCAGCTCGGTTGCCGTCGGGAACGCCGGGTAGCTGCCCCGGTAATTTCCCCGGTAGCCCTTGGTTTTGCGTTCCCGAGCGGGCCAATGCCGCGGAAGAGGGCGCAGAGGACGCCGGTTCCAGTTCCGGATCCGACCCAGGAGCACCCCCAACTGCGATCCGGTTGTCGAGCACCGGAAATTTCACGACCCCAAGGGCTGGGAGCAAAAGCGCCAAGCTGCTGGCCGCACACATGAGAATCAAACCAGTGAATTTCATGATCGATCGGTTCGGGGCAAGGCCAAGACCGCTCTAAGGAGATTTCAGATTGGGTTAGAAGATTCCGGTTTTCGAGTGTATCGGGATCGGCTGGGCACGGCCAGGGCGATTTGCCCCTGCGGAAAGCCGATGGTTTTGGGTAGAATATCGCGACCATGAAATCAGACCCAAACCACTACATCAACCGTGAACTCAGTTGGTTGAAATTCAACCAACGCGTTTTGAATCAAGCTCAGTACGCCAAGGTGCCCGTGCTCGAACGGCTCAAGTTCCTGGCGATAACGTCAAGCAACATGGACGAGTTCTTCATGGTTCGAGTCGGCGGTCTGCAATTGCAGCAGGCTCAAGGGATCGATGCGCCCGACCCCAGCGGCGCGACGGTCACCGAGCAGCTCAATGCGGTCTATGCACGGGTCAACACGATCATCTCTGACCAATACGAATGCTTCCTGAATTCGATCGAACCGATTTTGCAGCAAGAGGGGATCACCCGGGTCATCTCTGCGAAGGCCAATGCGATGTGCAGAGAATCTCTGCAGAGATTCTTCGAGCAAGAAGTCTATCCGGTCCTCTCACCGATGGACTTAGACCCCGATGCTCCCTTTCCGCTCCTGTCGAACTTAGGCTTTTATCTATGCGTCCGAATGGCAAGCGGCGATCAGGAAGCACCCCATCGTTTCGCATTCATCCCCATCGGTAAATCACTCTCCCGCTTCGTCAAACTCCCGGGGGATCGGGGCACCTACACCTATGCGATGCTCGAGGATGTCGTAGGCCACTTTGTCGAGCAGTACTACCCTGGCAAACGGGTTGAGGAATGCATCGCCTTTCGCGTCACTCGCAATGCCGACGTCTCGGTCCGTGAGGACAGCGCCTCGGACCTGATTCTAGGGATGGAGGAGGTCCTGAGCTCCCGCCGATCGGCGGACTTTGTGCGACTGGAAATCGACGCAAACGCCTCCGAGGCGACCCTGATTTTTCTGATTGAGAAACTCGGGCTAGACCAGCGCGACGTGTTCAAGATCCCTGGCCCGCTAGATCTTTCCGCCCTGATGAGCATCATCGAAATCGATGGTTTCCCCACGCTCAGGGATACCGTCTGGCCACCCCAACGCTCCCCTCAGATCGATTCGACCAAATCGATGTTCGAGAACATCGCTGCCCAAGACATCCTCTTGTGCCATCCCTACGAGAGCTTCGAACCAGTCGTCCGCTTGGTCGAAGAGGCCGCCAACGACCCTGACGTTCTGGCCATCAAACAAACCCTCTATCGCACCAGCAGGAAAAGTCCCATTGTCGCTTCCCTCAAACGGGCCGCAGAGCTTGGGAAATACGTCACGGTCGTCGTCGAGCTCAAAGCGCGGTTTGACGAGGCGCGAAACATGGTCTGGGCACGCGAACTCGAGCGATCGGGAGTCCAAGTCATCTACGGCGTGCGAGGACTCAAAACCCATGCCAAAATCTGCATCGTCGTGCGACGGGAAGTCGATGGAATCGTTCGCTACGTACACTTCGGCACCGGCAATTACAACGAAACGACCTCGCGGATGTACAGCGATATCAGTTACCTGACCTGCAACGAATCCCTCGGCAAAGATGCTTCGGCCTTCTTCAATGCCATTACCGGCTACAGCCAACCTCAGCCCTACGAACTGCTCGAATCGGCTCCCTTGGGACTCCGTAAAAAACTCATCTCGCTGATCGAAGAGGAAACGCAACGAAGACTCCAAGGCCAAAAAGCTTTTATTTATGCCAAGCTCAACGCGTTGGTCGACCCGGAAATCATCCAAGCCTTGTACCGCGCCAGCCGCGCAGGGGTCGTCGTTCGACTCAATATCCGAGGCATCTGCTGCCTGAAACCCGGCGTCGAAGGCTTGAGCGAGAACATCTCGGTCGTGAGCATCGTCGACCGATTCCTCGAACACGCTCGCATCATCCACTTTTGCCATGGCGGCCAAGATGCGGTCTTCATCTCCAGCGCCGACTGGATGCCAAGATCCCTCGACCGACGGATCGAACTGCTCACCCCCATCGAAGACCCAGCGAGCAAACAAAAACTCATCGACATCCTAGCTACCTATTTCCAAGACAACCAAAATGCTTGGAAGCTCACTGCAGATGGGAGCTACGAACGCCTCGAACCCATCCCAGGCCAAAGCCAGCTCAGAGCCCAAAAACAGCTCTATCAATCCTCCGTCAATAGCGTCAAAGCCGCAGAGCTCGCGACGCGGAGCAAGTTCGAACCCCACCTGCCCCACCAATAATCAGCTCACCAGCGTCTACTGTTTGGCCGCCTCCAAGAGGATGTCGCGAGTGACGCTCTGAATCTTCTCCTGCCTCTTTGCCAACTCCCGAAGCTCTTCCTGCAATCGCGAATCGGTCACCTGCCCGATCAAGTCCTCCCCCTGATTCGACTCGTCGGCCAATCGACCCGTACGGCGATTGACCCGCATCTGCAAGGTCTTGATCAATCGCAACTCGGCAATTTTACCGACGAGCGACTCTTCTTGCTGCTGACCTCCGGAGTCAGAAGGCCCCTGCCTCTGATTCTGCTGCTTTTTCTCGTCACGCTTCTTTTGAACCTCTTGAAGCGACTCGATCATCTCGTCTAAGGCTCCGAGGATCTCATCTTGGATCGATTGGGTGCTGGCTGAGACGTCCGAAGCAACAAGCCGATTGACCACCAACTGCGCATCGGCGATGACCTGCTCTAAAGCTTCCGGAAAAGCTTGGCTCGACCCTTCATCCTTCAGAAGCAACATAGCGCGCTGTCCTTCCATGGCCACTTTGAGCTGTTCGGTCGAGAGCTTGCTCGCCTGAATCTCTAGCTGACGATCCTTGTCCTCACCCGAGAGCTTCTCGAGCTTCTCGGTCGCTTGGCGAATCGTCGTTTCCCATTCCGACATCCGTTTGAGCCGCGTCTCTAAATCCACAAGCGTACGCTCGATTTCCTCCTCGCGCAATTGCATCAGAATCTTTTCGAGCTCGGCGATCGCTTGCTGCAACTCCTCTTCGGCCTGCTGCTGCTCTTCGATAGCCTCTTTGCGTTTCTCCGCACGAAGATTCTTCTCGGCCTTCTGCATCCGCTCGCGCGCCTTTTGAACCCGCTCCTTGGCCTGCTCTTCCTTGCTGGGGGGCTTATTGTTGCTCCGATCCGTCGGATCCGTCGGATCCGTCGGATCAGTCGGATCAGTCGGATCAGTCCGATCAGTCGGATCAGTCCGATCAGTCGGATCAGTCGGATCAGTCCGATCAGTCCGATCAGTCCGATCAGTCCGATCAGTCCGATCAGTCGGATCAGTCGGATCAGTCGGATCAGTCCGATCAGTCCGATCAGTCGGATCAGTCCGATCAGTCGGATCAGTCCGATCAGTCCGATCCTTTTTGTCACTCAGGTCGTTTTCGGCCGTTTCGAGTTGCTTTTCCAGGTCCTTCTGGTCGTTCGCAGCGCTGTCCTTGTCCTGCCCGGCTTCGGTCCGGCCACGGGTGGCTCGCTGGATGTTTTCGATTCGGCGAATATCCTTGAGGACATCTTCGAGCCGCTTGCGCTCGTCCTTGATCCTCGAGGAGCGGTTCTCGCTTTGGAGCAACTCGAGCAATTTTTTTAGGTTCTCTCGACTGGCTTCCTGTTCGGGGATAGCCCGAGAGTATTGCCCTTTGGCAAGTAAATCGCTCGCTTGGTTCATGCGCTGTTGGGTCGCCATCTGCTTGCTCATCTGAGCCGCTTGCATCAACAGTGCAGCGCGGGTCGGATTCGTAGCGCCCTCGAGTTGGCTCATGCGCAAAAAAACCTCTTCGAGGTTGGCATACTGTGTTGCGAGAGCCTTCTGCTCTTTCTGCAGTTCCTCAATCGCTTTGCTTGCTTCTTGGCTCTGTACCGTTTGGACGCACAAGCTACCCAGGGCGATCAGAGCCAACAGGGTGGCACTCTGAGCGGCTCGACATAGGGTGAGGAAATTCATGGCTGACTCCGGACGGGTTTGGGTTACTTCAGCAGATCCAAGGTGCTTTTCTTCTGCTCTTGTTTGGTTCGATCGAGGGTTTTCGACTGCTGATCGAGCAAGCCTCGGACCCGATCGATGATTTCATTGAGATCTTGAATTTCAATCATGTCCGCTAGGATCGCATTGAGAGCCACGATCATTTCATTATTCTGAGCGATGGCACTATCGATCTTGTTGGCGAATTCCTCCGGCGACCATTTGGCCAACGATGTCTCGAACCCCTCGATATCTTGGGCAAAGGGTTTCCACTTCGTATCGATCAGATTTGACAAAGGCGTTTTGATTTTGTCCCCGAGCCGATCGCGTCGGTCCTTGCTGTCGATTCGATTGTTGATCAGTTCTGAGACGAGCAAGGATATTTCGCTCAAGACACCTTTGAGCTCCCCCTCGGACTTGGCCACCTGAGCGGCCGCTTGCTGGGACCGCAATAGCAAAATCCTAGCCTTGGCCTGTTCCTTCGACTCCTTGGACTCCTGCTCTTCGGCCTGCGGTCGCTCGGCAGATCGGGCCGAGGCGTCCTCCTGGGTTGTCTCCTGGGTTGTCTCTTGCGGAGACTTGTTGTTCTTGTTGGTCAGCACAAGCAGATCCCGAAGTTGTCCCAGTTCGCTGATGATCTGTTCGAGCCGTCGCCGCATGGCGGCTTCTCGGCGATCGAGCAGAACCAAAAACTGGTCTTGGCTCACGACACTCAATTGGATTGGGGTCGAACGCCCGACGTGCTCGATCGGCGCTGCATCAGGACTCAGGGGTACATCAAAGTAATCGGTCGCACCGACTGCGAGCCAATACGTCGAGCCGACTGCTGGGGTACTCTGGCCTGCCTCGCGCATGGCCTTGAGATCGATATCCATTTGTCCGATCTGCGATTGGCCGTCCCCTGAGGTTCCCAGTTGCAATTCGGATTTCAAGGGTTCCTGCTCATCGATGATGGTCTCGACCCAAGCTTCTTTCAGATCGTAATCGTCTTTGATTTTGCTTCGAATTGGGAGTTTTGCGTTTTCCGTGATCGCCGTGGAGATACCCTCGAGCACCAAATCGATTTCAGGAACGTTGTCGGCCGTCGCTGCGATGACCAAGGGTTGGACGCGCGTGGCGCAAAGTCCTTGGTCGTCCCATAGTCGGATCTCGACGAACAGATTTCCAAGCAGGACCGTCGATGGAATCGCAAACTCCGTGACTGGCTTTTCCAGCTCGACGGTAAACTGCGTTGTTGCGTCTTGGGATTCCACTCCACGGACTTGCATCACATCGCATTTGCGGATCGGTTTATTGGCCCTTATCCAAAAGCCGACTTGGGTTCCCTGAGGAAGCCGCATGCCGTTTCGGAACTCGAGCCGTTCATTGCCCCAGGTGGTTTTGGTCGAACGCTGCAGGTAGGTCGGGTATTGAACGTCGACATACGTTGCGACGGCCAGAGGAGCATCGACCGTTTCAAGCACTAAATTCGAGAGCCTCGCATCGCCCCCAACCAGGGAGAACCACAGAGTATCGTTGATGGCCTATAAGGGTGGGCCATCGAGGATAAAATCGCGTGGATTGGCGTTGGAGTAGCTGAGCATGCTGGCGCGACCTCGGTTCCCCGCTCGGTCTTTGTAATGAAAAGCGCATTGATCATAAGGTTCTGAAAGCAGATCCTTGGCGGTGGCTTTCAATCGAACCGAAGAGCCCTTGGGTGCCAAGAGCCGATTCTCTTCGATTCGTACCAAGTACCGTTCGCGGGCCGGCGAATTGGTAAAGGGTGGGACGTCCATCTCAAGTCCCTGTACGCTCAGCGATGTTCGGCGAGGCCAGGGCGCATCGGACAGGCCATAGAGGCGCTTGGCCCAGTGCGAAGCCAGGTCCGGATGCAACATCGCTCCGAGCCCCGTCAGGCAGACCACGCCGGCTAGGATCCCGAGTTCGAGCTGAAGCGTCGAGAGTCGGACCAAGGATCGCACATCGATCGATGATATCTTCTCGACAGCTTGCTTTGCAGCAAGCTCGATCATTCCGGGGCGATTCGGATGCTCGATCGCATCGAGATCCTTCGCTTGGAACTTGGCCGTCGGACTGGCGGCTTGGACCGCGGTGACCAACGTGCTTTGAAACTCTGGGTAGCGACGTTCGATCGCTAAGGCCAAGGCCGAATCGCTCCAGGAGACGAGCCAGCGATTCCAAAAAAAATGGTGTAGAATCCATGCGGCACCGGCGGCGATGATCATGAGCATGATCACCCGAACGATTCGCGGCGACTCTTCCGAACCGAACCGCGTCGGAAGATAATCGATCAACCCAAAGACGAAAAAGGAACCCAGTAACCAAGTCAGCAGGACCACCAGCCCTTGGGTGGCGATGACTCGGCTAATCAATCCTCGGAGTTCCGAGAGTTTGTGTCGGATCGGTGTCGGTAGTTTCCAGGTGCTCGCGTTGTTCATGGGTGCTTATTGTAACAAAAACCGATGAAAAACCTAAGCCGACTCGCCAAGTTCAGGCTTAGTTGACGGGAAAGGAAGATGGGCAATTTGAGCGACAGTTCACAAGAACACGAGCCTAACCCTTGGGAGTCGACTTGGAGCCAAAGCGACTCGAGTCTCCAACCCCAGATCGCGGATCGGTGCGTCGTTCGTTTCAGCGGTTCGCTGGATCGTTCGACAATCGCAAAATTCTACCGATCAAAAATGCAGATCGGGTGTGTGATTACACTCGTGATGATATCGGCATTGATCTGGGCCACGATCCTATCGGTCGGCTTTGGCGTCTTCGGACTGGTCACCGTATTGGTCGCGGTTTTGCTCGCCATGTTGTACATCACTGGACGTTATGTGGGCAAAAACTACGCCAATCGTCTGTGCAAACGACGGCCATGGCTGGAGGGACCTGTCCACGGGGTTGTAACCAGCGGCCGCTTGACCGTCTGGCATAACGACCTGTGCCTCCAGACCAACCTTAGATCCTACTTATCCAACCCCGACAAGGGAATGCTCGTGTATCCAAGTCCAGAAACGGTGCACCCCTTGGCGATGATCCCGAGCAGATGCTTTTTCGAGGACCAGTGGTTCGATCTGCTCGCGAGCGATAGGCACTATCGAACCCTCGAACCGTTGATTTCGCAAACTCCTCCCCCCGATGCGCATTGGTGCATCCTGAGTCCCGAAAGGCGTATGACGCTCAATCAACGGATCCGAGCCCTGAGCTTCCGACCTAACGGCGGCTTTCTCATCGGCTTTGGAATCTTGGGGTTTTGGCTTGGACTCTCACCTGAGGTCTCAGGATCAACCCGATCGATGGTCACCTTTCCTGTTCTGACTGTGGTGCTTTTGGGTTGGCTCGCTTCGGAAACGATTCGGTATTCGTGGGCAAGATTCCGAGCATTCCGCGATTTCTCAGACGCCGATCAAGGAGCTTACCGCAAGTACAATGCAACAAGCCGAAGGCTCAATAAGCCGCTGGATCGATCTGCCGATACATTCCAGAGCCAATGGTTCAATCGACAAAGCGTGATGATCTCCGACCTGGGGCACTGGGTTCTAGTCCCAGTATATTACCTCCAACGCGTCAGAGTCCGAGACACCTGGATCGAATTCCGTTTCGCGGACGAAGCGGTACTCATGCACCGCGAGGGCTTCGAAAATCAAGACGCTTGGACCAAAGCTTGCCAGGATGCTCATGCCATCCGACGAGAGCTTGAGACCAATCCTGGCCCCCGGCCAAGAGACACTCGACAACGGGAAGCCGAGGCTACTTAGGGGTCCTTACCAAGAGGATCAAGTAGGTATCCTCTTGCGTGATCAACGCATTGACGCGATTGCGTGGTTTGGCAGCCTTTCTGCTCTCGATGTCCGAAGGAACGCCTCGGTTTTCCAGCTCAAACGAGCCCAATGCCTGAGCGTCAGAAGACTCTTGATAGAACAATCGCTTGGCCACGTTGGACGAATCCGTCACGCCGCCAAGATGATCCATCAACTCATAAACGTTCGGGTCGGCTGAGAGATTCAGACGGTAGCTCGGAAAATCCAAGTACTGCTTTTCGACATCGGTCAAAAAGGAGTCGAGACGTTTGGGATTCGATTTGACCAAATAGCAAACCGTCGAACCATCGACTTTCAAGGCAGGGTCGACGACGGGATTCTTGATCACTTTGGATGCGACCAGCGTGTCGAAATCGATCTTGCTCAAAGGGGCATCGGCGCTAAAAACAATTTCGTACTTCTCGAGCAACTGCGAGAGCATCCCATCTTGCTCCGCTATCGGATCGACCTCGATCTCGGCGATCAAAATGTATTTCGCACCCGCGACAGAATTGTTTTGCTCCACCACAGGAACACTGACGACCGAGGGGGATTTCGATCCTGCGTTCAGTCCATTCCCGAGAGGTTCCGTTGCAGGCAATTGCATCTTCGACGGTTCGGTCTCAGGAGAGCCAGCAAGCGATCGGTCAGGAACAAAATCCTCTTGATGCGTCGGCTCGTTGGGCACATCCAAGGGCATCACCGAGACGACCGAGTCGGGTTGACTAGGATCGGTCGGTCCGCTCCGGGGCAGTGCCAAAAGCAACACGCACAAGGCCGCGACAACGGCAAGCGACGGCAGCCAGACTCGAACCAACCGGCCTCGAATCGTCCCTGGATCCCGCTGGGGTTCCTCGTGCGAGCCCATCAGCCCCCTGACGATCGCCTTTTGACGGCGTCCGACGGGGTGAATGTCCAATGCCTCTGGAACCGGTCTTTGTACTTTGGAATAGGTCTCACTCCATAGAGATTCCAAATCCTCCAGAGGTTCCTGACCGGCCGGTTCCCTAGCGTTGGGAGCCCCGGGCAAGACCCAAGCCGGGGGGGAATCCAATTGGGCGGCTTGTCGTTGTGCGGCCTGAACGACTCGCTTGGAAAAATCGGCGCCAAGGCGGCCGACACTACGGCCTCGCAAAAGCGAGCGGCGAAGTTCCGCCATTTGCTCGAGCAACTCAGCGATCGACGGATCGTTTTGCATGGCGAGTTCGAGCTGACGCTGCTCCTGTTCGGTCAGGGCACCATCGAGCATTCCGCTCAGCCATTCTTCAATTTGGTGGGGATCTGGAGGCATCATGATTGTGGGTGACGAAGTTTCCTATCACCTCTCGGAGAACCGAGCAGCCCAATAAGTTCCGGTCGTGGACCGTAGAATATCGGTGCGGAGAGCTCAGAGAAACGCAATTCCATGGGATTCTAAGCCTTTTTAAAGTTTTTTTCTTCCCAAATCCCCTGCCCAACCAACGTTTTTTCCACAGACTCCGACCACCCCCGATTGGCCGCCGGAGAGGCGGGACTCGGGTGCAGAATTCTCAGGATTCTAGCGGTTGTGCCGGCCCGTTTGGCCACCCGGACAAAACACTGCTCTGCAAATTGACCGACTCCCACCAACGTTTCAGGCCGCAGGATCCGAATCAACCGCTCCAAATGCTCGTCGCAATACCCAGACATCCGCTCGGTCTGACTGGCAGACAACTTGTCAGGGGTCAAATTCCTAGCTCCCGAGTCCATAAAGACCAATGGGCAGTAATTGACCACGAAATGCTCAGCAAAAAAGGACTCAGGACTTCCGAATCGCTCCTGAAACAGCCCCCACATCCTTCTGCCAGAAACCTCCGATCGGGTGCACGCAAAACCCTGAATCGGTCGCTTCGGATGCTCCAAAGGTGGCTTGCCTATCGTCCCCTTGATCTTCAAAAAACCGCGCACCGCCTCGATCTCACCAAACGGAACCCCCGTTTGAGCCATCCCCCAAGGGCCGGGATTCATCCCTAAAAACAAGACTTTTTTCGGCCCCCTGGCATACATCTGCAAATAGGACCGATGCGCCTCCCATGCATACTCAAGCGGATTGTAAACCGTGTGCACCGGTTCGCTAAACTCCAGCCCCCCGAGCCTTTGCGTTAAATCCTCCGCCGCTTCGATCACCGCATCCGATGTTTTGGTCAATCCATGCTCCTTCGAACCTCTTGCCTCCCTCAATCCGCTCCGACACGACACCCGACAAGTAGGCTTGCAGGCAAAACCCCTTTTCGCCTACATAACTCAGGCTACCTTAGGCCCGACGAGCAACCGAACCGAACACAGAGCCCATGCTAGCAAATTAAACCTACCGCTGGCAACGGGCAGACCGGGTTTTCCTTTTCCAACACCGAATCCTATATTGTTTCCCGGAATGGCTCGATCCACTCGATCCGTTCACCAGCCGTTTCCTCTCCTGACGAGATTCCTTTTATGGTTTGGACGATCCTTCAAGTCAGCTTTCGACGATTGAAAAACAATCGCTCGGAATTGCTACTGACTTTCCTCGTCCCGATCCTTTTTTTTAGCATCTTTGCCCTGATCTTCGGGTCCCGAGGCACCTCGGGGACCTCGATCCCAAAAATCAAGATCGCTCTTTCGGACCAAAACCCCTCGGAGGTCTCCCGGCGCGCGATCGAACTGCTGCGAGAACAGACCTCGTTGCGGATTACCGACGCCCACACGGCGCTTCTTCATGCCGACTCGGTCGAGCACGAATTGGCTCGACTCGTCGAACCGAGCCTAGCCGAGGACCTAGTCCGACGCGGCTCGGTCTCGGCTGCCGTCGTCTTCTCCTCGCCGACGGCCCAAAGTTCCTTCCCAACAATCCAACTGCTCTCGGATTCCTACGATCAGGTCTCCGGGCAGGTCCTCTCGGCTCTGGTTCAGAAATCGGTCATGACGGCCTTTGCAGAAGAGCAGCGCAAGCAAGTCCCCATCGGTCCAATACGCTCGGTTGCCTTTGCACCCTCAACGAATTCCTACCCGGTGACCGAACTTCCGACGATCCAGAGTGTCGATATTCTTGGGAGCAAGAAAACCAATCCGGTCATCGCGATGTATGCGGCCGGGATTGCGGTGATGTTCCTGCTTTTCTCGGCCACGACAGCCAGCGGCTCGTTGCTCGAGGAACGCGAAAACTCCACTCTCGATCGATTGCTCTGCAGTCGACTGAGCATGGACCAATTGCTGCTCGGAAAGTGGGCGTATTTGACCATCGTTGGAATGGTCCAAATGGTCTTCATGTTCTTCTGGGGTTCTTTGGTCTTCGGTATCGATCTTTTCAATCACCTCGAAGGATTCTTTGCGATGACTCTCGTAACGGCAGGTGCCTCGTCGAGCTTCGCGCTGCTCTTGGCCTCCATGTGCAAATCTCGAACGCAATTGAGTTGGATTTCGACAATCGTGATCCTGAGCATGTCGGCCCTGGGAGGGAGTATGGTCCCTCGCTACTTGATGAGCGAGTCGATGCAACGCGCCGGAATGCTGACCTTCAACGCCTGGGCCTTGGAAGGTTACAACAAGATCTTCTGGCGCGATTTGCAACTCCATGACATCGAACTCGAACTCGGTGTGCTGACCCTGTGCGGCTTTTGCTTTATCGTCGGCGCTAGGCTTTTTGCTATCCGCTGGGAACGCTCATGAGCTTGATGTCCCAAGCTCCCTTGGACCCTAAGCGACTTCTTCGCCACGATGCGACCCGACTGACTCGCCAATGGGCAAGGCTCCAACGCGTCGATCCTAATCGTTTGTCGCTCGATACGCAGCGATGGCAATCGGCCCTCGATGCGGCCTACCGCCGATTCGAAAAACGAATCCAAACGACCTATTCGATCGACTACGACCCAGACCTGCCGATCTACAACCACCGCGAGGAAATTCTCGAACTCCTCGCCAACCGCCAAACCCTCATCGTCTGCGGCGAAACCGGTTCGGGCAAAAGTACCCAACTGCCCAAACTCTGCCTCCAAGCCGGATTGTTTCGCCACGGTTGGATCGGGCACACCCAACCGCGACGCTTGGCCGCAAGGTCCATCGCCAATCGCTTGGCCGAAGAACTCGATACCCAACTCGGACAAGTCGTCGGCTTTAAAATCCGCTTCCAAGACCGCACCGAAGAGTCCTCGCTGGTCAAGCTCATGACCGACGGGATCCTGCTGGCCGAGATCCAACGCGACCCGCTCCTGGAAGCTTATGATTGCATCATCGTCGACGAAGCCCACGAGCGATCGATCCAAATCGATATGCTCATGGCCTACCTGGCCGACCTTGTCCACCGACGACCCGAACTGCGGCTGATCATCACCAGTGCGACGATCGATGCAGAGAGGTTCTCCGAACACTTTCACGACTCGCTCGGACCGGCCCCAATCCTCTCGATCCAAGGCCGCAGTTACCCCGTCGAGGTCCGCTACCGCGGCATGCAAAGCCTTGCCGATGCACCGTCGGTCGAATCAGACCACTCGCTCCTCGAACGATTCTGCAGCGCCGTCGATGAACTCTTCAGCGAAGGTCGCGGAGATATCCTCGCCTTTTTCCCCACCGAACGGGATATACGCGATGCGAGCAAGCGACTCCGAGGTCACTTGACACAACGCGGCCTGCACGACTCGGTCGAGGTGCTCCCGCTCTACGCTCGACTCACCGAGGCCGAACAGCAACGGATCTTCCAACCCCATCGCCAAACCCGAATCGTACTTGCGACCAACGTCGCGGAATCCTCGCTGACCGTCCCGGGCATCCGCTATGTGATCGATACCGGTACGGCAAGAGTCTCCCGCTATGCTCCGCGAAGCCGAGTCCAACGATTGCCCATCGAACCGATCTGCCAAGCTTCCGCCAACCAACGCAGCGGTCGATGCGGTCGATTGGGACCTGGCATCGCAATCCGTTTGTTCGACGAACAAGACTACCTCTCGCGCAGCGGTTTCGCACAACCCGAAATCATGCGATGCGATCTGGCCGCAACCATTTTGCACGCCAAGTCCCTGAAGATCGATGACATCGAATCGCTCGCCTGGCTCGATCCACCACGCCCCGATAGCACCCGTGAAGGTCTACAAACCCTCCGCGAAATCGAAGCGATCGATCAGGACGGAAGCCTCACACAGATCGGACGCACCCTGGCAAACTGGCCCGTCTCACCACGCACCGGTCGGATGCTCCTGGCGGCACACGAAAACGGCTGCCTCCACGAAATGCTCATCATCGCTTCGGCCCTGGAAACCCAAGACCCACGCGTTCGACCACCCGAATTCCAACAAGCCGCAGATGCTGCCCACCTGCGATTCCGCGACCCCCAAAGCGATTTCCTGACGCTCCTTCGGATCTGGGATTTCTACCAAAACCTCCGCGAAAAACTCGGTCGAAGCCGACTCGAGAAAGCCTGCCGAGATGCCTTCCTGTCCATGACCCGCCTCCGTGAATGGGGAGACATCCATCGACAACTCATGGAACAGTGCCGAGAAGCCGGTCTGTCGATCCAATCCCGACGCATCCCCACCCACGATCCAGATGCGACTCCAACAAACAGCTCCCAAAACCCCTCGACTCCCCGCGATCGATTCGCCGACGGATACGCAGAGCTCCATCAAGCCATCCTCGCAGGACTCCCCTCCGGTGTGGCAATGCTCGACGACAAAGGGAAATACCGAGGGAGCTCGAACATGGAACTGCTCCTGTGGCCAGGATCGTGCCTCAAAGGCTCCAACGCCAAGTGGATCGTCTGCTCGGAAATCGTCGAAACCCACGACCGCTTCGCAAGGACCAACGCTCGCATCGATCCGACCTGGATCGAAAAAGTCCTCGGACACTGCCTGAAGTTCTCCTACGATGAACCCCACTTTAGCCGCAAACAAGGCTCGGCAATGGTCATGCGACGCGGCTCATTGCTCGGACTCCCTGCCGTCAATCGACACCCCGTGCCCCTGGCTCCCCTAGACCCTAAACTCGCTCGCGATCTGCTCATCGAACACGGCCTAGCAGAATTGCAACTCGAATCGCGCGCCAAATTCTGGAGCCATAACCGGTCGTTCCTCGATCAAATCCAACGCATCGGGGATAAAACCCGACGCAGAGATTGCGTCGTGGATTCCTTCGCCCTGCTGAACTTCTACCGCAATTGCATCCCCGAACATGTCGTCGATCGCGTGTCCCTGGAACAATGGGACAAAACCCTCAAAGATACCAAATCCCCTCCTTTCCTGTCGCTTGATTCTCTCGACCTGCAACTCGATCCAAGGTCGATGGCTAAAGACTTCCCCGATCAACTCGAAGTAGGTCCTACTAGCCGACTGCAACTCTCCTACCGCTTCGAACCCGGCTCCGAACTCGATGGTGTGACCCTCGAAGTCCCCGAGTCGTTCGTCGAACAACTTCACCAAGAAAAACTCGAATGGCTCGTCCCAGGACTCCTCGAGGAAAAACTCGCTGCACTCCTGAAATCACTACCCAAACCCCTGCGACGCCAACTCGTCCCCATCCCCGATACCGTCAAATCCCTGCTCCCAAAAATGCTCGATGCGGCTTCCCGCTCCGAACCGTTCTGGAGAAGCTTGTGCGATCTATGCTCGAAACATATCGGACAACCAGTTCAACGCGCCGACTTCAACCCCACCTCGCTCCCTGAACATCTGCGGTTTCGTATCGAACTCAAAGATACCAAAGGCAACAACCTGGCCGTCGCTCGCGAATGGACAACCATCCAACAAACCGCCCACGTGCAACTCGATTCGAAACCCAAAGCCGATCGGCCTCCAAACGCCCCCGCAACCAACTACCCCTGGCAACGCTCCCACATGCAAGCTTGGGATATCCCCGAACTCCCCCAAAAAATCATCGAACTCATCGGCGGTGTTCGCATGGAACGCTACCCGAGCCTCCTTTGGAACGATGCGAAAGTCTCTACGACCATCTACGACCTCCCACACCTTGCCGAACAACAACTTCGAGAAACCATGGTCCGATCGCTGGCCATCCAAGAACGACGCGAACTCAAAAGCCAAATCCAATTCCTACCCAAATGGACCCAATGCACCCTCTGGCTCTCGGATCGCTTCGATGCAAACAAACTCACCGACTTCATCGCCCAACTGATGGTTCGCTTGGCTCTCGTCGAAACCAATTGGACCAAAGACTCCGGACGATTCGAACCCTGCCCACGCACCCTCCTCGACTGGGAAGCACGCCGGGTCGGAAAAGTACAAAAAATTGGAGCCGCAACGGTCGAACTGGCTCGCTGGTTGCCAAAATTCGCAGAAGCCTACCAACAAATACGACGCCTCAAGGAAAGCTTGCCCAAACCCCTCTGGGATCAATCCTCCTCCCTTCGCGCACAACTCGATGGACTCATGGACCCTGCCCACGCGATGCACACCCCATGGCTGTTCGTCAAAGATATCCCACGCTTCCTCAACGCCTTGGCCCTCCGTATCGAAAAACTTCGCACCTCGGGCCACCCCAAAGACCAACAATCCGATCTGGCTCCGGCCGAAGCCTCCAAAGATTACTCAAAACGAATCGCGGAACTCGAAAGCCAACTCGCCGTCGCCAAACACAAACTCCATTGGTACCCCGACGGCACTCTCCTGGATTACCGCTGGATGATCGAAGAATTTCGCGTCTCGATCCATGCCCAAAAACTCGGCACCCGCATGAGCGTCTCTCCCAAACGCATCGAGAAACTCCAAGAACAACTCCGCACCGAATCGACCTCCGGCTAAGCCCTTGCTCAACACCCCGCCATCGGTCCTTCGATAGCACCAATGCTGTCACTTCTCTTGAGCCGGCACTCCCAACCGGAAAACCCACCCCAATCGACCAATTTTAACGAATCGTCGCGGTCGACCGAGTCGATATAGATTTTCACGCCCAAGGTCCGTACAGTCGGAATCCTCCAAACCAAGGTGTCCCCCGAACGGAATGAAAAAGGACCCACCATGAACCCGCGACAACCCACCAAAACACCCAGAAATCTGAGGCGGCACGAAACCCCATCGAGTCTCCCCCCTGTCCTTTTTTCACTCCCGAATCTCTCCGATTCGACCCTCGCGTCTCCCGTTGCGCCAAGACCCGAACCCATCGCAACGGTCTCGACACGATTGCCCCTGGGCTCGCCACCGAACGATCCGACCCACGCGCGCCGAGATGAACGCCAAAAAGAAAAATCGGCCAGCTTGCTCAACGCCGCCATCGGGTTCCTAGCGCTGGCACTCATGCTCATCGGCGCAAAACTCTACTCGGATCGAGCCTCCGAATCCTCGCGTGCTGCCCAACGCACAAGCCAAATCAACAACGCGGAAAACCCTCTCTCCCCTCCCCCGCAAACAGATTCCTCATTCCATGCCATCCCCGAGCGAGGCATCCCCGAGCGAGGCATCCCAGAACGAGGTATCATCGCCAACGTAGGACCACAACGCGCCTCCTACCAAGTCCCCCTAATCCCACAAACAAACCGATCCGTCTCCGAATCCGACCCCTCCGAGCCCCAGGCTCACCCCAGCGATAAGCCCACTCTGGAGATCTCCGAACCGCTAAGCTACCAAACGGAAGGAGCTCAAGGCCAAATCCAACAAGCCCAGTTCCAGGCCCAAGCACTGCCTGAAGCCCCACAGCCCGTTGCTTCGTTGCCAGTTGCTTCATTGCCTGTTGCCTCGATGCCTGTTGCCTCGATGCCTGTTGCTTCGATGCCTGTTGCTTCGTTGCCTGTTGCTTCGTTGCCTGTTGCTTCGTTGCCTGTTGCTTCGATGCCAAATGGACCGGCTCTCGGATCGGCTCTTGGGCCGGGGGCGGCCCCCAAAACGGCCAGCCCACCGGCGGCCTTCACACCTAGTGTCCCAAACACGATCCCGGCCGCTTCACTCAATACCCGGGATATGATCCGATTGCGACAAGGCAAACCGGTCGAATTGACCAACCGAGAACCCGGCTCCCCCTCATCGGTTCCACTCAGCGGAGAGACCTATCCTCCCGTTCGCCAGAAGTACGAACCGCTGAGCTTGCCTCAGCCCCAAACGCTTCCAACCAACAACTACAAAGCCAATAGCTACAACGGCGATTTTCTCCCGAGCAGACCGACCTCGATGGAGATCCCCCCTCCACCTACACCGTACCAACCCATCGGCACTGAGCCGACACAATGACAAGCCTCGTTGATCCATCCCCCCGTCTATCCTTGTTCCTTGGCCCACCACAGGAAGAGTCACTATGAGTCAAACACCGGTCTCGTTTCTTGGCACCTGGGACAGCGAAACCGCTTTGCCGACCCAAAACGTCCGAAAGCGGCTTGAACAATCCCCTGCGCCGATGGAACCTTGGGATTCCCCCGAGCCGATCTGCCCGTGCTGGGAAGTCGACGCGTTCTGCTGGCCCGAGGTCGTTTTGAAACTGCAAGAAGTCAACTCCGAGTCGATGCGACGAGTAAGCCAACACTTGGCTACCTCCAATCGCGCAGGCCTGAAAACACTCGCTGTCACCAGCGGCGAACGAGGCGTCGGTCGATCGACCGTCTCGATGCATCTGGCAAGAGCCGCTTCCCAAGCCGGTTTGAAGGTCGCCTTGGTCGATGCCGATCTGCAACACCCAAGTTTGATCGACCAACTCCAAATCGATGCCCCCAATTCCTGGCACCTTTGCATCAGCGAAAAGCTTTCGATGGACGAAG
>JAJTEK010000161.1 GCA_021299695.1 Pirellula sp.
TCCAAGACAGCACACATTGGACCCCTTCGTGCGTTTACTTAGCACTTGACCACTAAACGGTGGTCGGGTACAATACAAACAACCAAATCGGCCATCCTGGCCCCAACAGAAAGGCAGCAAACATGGGTTATTACGTGACTCTAGAAGGCAACAACGCATACGTCCGCAAGGACAAGCTCGACGAGGCTTACAAGATTCTTTGTGAGCTGAATAACCACAACGAACTCAAACGTGGTGGTTGCGGAACCTTAGAGAACCGTCAGAAGATTGAAGGTCCGCACGAGGACATTTGGTTCTCGTGGATGGAATGGAACTATCCCGAAACCTGTCGAGACGTTGCAGCAATCTTGGAGCAACTCGGATTTGAGTTTGAGGATGACGGTAACGGTGGGATTTCATTCCTCGGTTACGACAATAAGACCGGTTCAGAAGATGTCTTCATCGCCGCTCTTGCTCCAGTTCTTTCATCCGATGATGGGAGCGCACCGTGGTTTGAATGGCGCGGTGAGGATGGAGCTCATTGGCGACAGATCGTCAGTGATGGCGTGATGAGAATCCAGCAACCACAAGTGACCTGGATTGACTGACCGCACACTTTGCAC
The DNA here is from genome assembly GCA_021299695.1 of Pirellula sp. Taxonomy (GTDB): domain Bacteria; phylum Planctomycetota; class Planctomycetia; order Pirellulales; family Pirellulaceae; genus JBKCUI01. The sequence goes on from JAJTEK010000161.1 coordinate 603, forward strand.
TACTTCGTGCGTTTATTACCTGTAGGGGAAGTGCCTCTGCAAGAAAGGCGAAACAATGGAAACCATCAACTGCGTCTGTGGCAAATGCGACGGACCCTACATTGATCCCGAGTATGACGATTACTTGGAATCACACTTTGAGTGCGACGGTTGCGGGTCGGATTTCCCGATTGAAGGTTACGAATCGGATCTACCGACTTCAAACCTCAAACTCGTTGAACTCAACAGCACGGTCTTTCACTACTGCGAGGACTGTTATGAAGAGTGATCTGATTCTTCCAGCTCTGCTACCTGCCGTGATTGCCATCATCGCCATCACCGCCCACATCATCGCTACGGTGATCGGCTGATGGGCTTTCTCGGCTGGGCAGCATTCTTTGCCTGGCGTGGCTCTCGAAGGCGTGAAAACGCCCTAGAGAACACGCTTGGCACAGTAAGCTCAGCAGGACCGTTTTGTTGCTATTGCTGCAACTTCTGCGGTGAATGCTGGGAACCCGAAGACTTCTGTGATGAATGCTTCGGTTAACAATTCAACCAACAACGGAAAGAGGTTTTAAATGACAAGCATTGTCATTCGCAAGGAAAGTGACGAAGGCGTCATTGAGTTCCGGTACAACGGAAGTCTGACGATCAATATCTTCATTGGATCGCTTTACGAACCATTGGAGTCATTCAGGGAGTTTGACATCATCACCTTTATGGATGAGCCAACACTCCAGCAAGTAATCGACACGGTTGACGAGAAGATCGTTGAATACGCTCACGAGTTGACCGACTCCGATCTTGACGCCCTCTTTGAGAAAGAGGCTTCATGACCTGGAACGCAGCGGCGGAAGTCGCTGTAAATCTTATTGACGGTAAGTCCGATGTCGCTCTTGGCACGGACCAAGCAACGGTGAAACTTTTGCGACGGTTGCATAGTTCGGTTGCGGCAACGGTGGAAACCGAGCCAAAGACTGAAAACTATTCCGACGTAATTGTTATGAGCTGGCAAGTGCTTGGCTCGGTTGCTTTAGCGGTGTTGAAAGATAAGTACGACGTAACTTCTGCGGACGTAACGCAACTACTCATCAAGAAACAAACTGACTACGGTCCTGAGAACATCAACCGGTTCGGTCAGTTCGGACTCATCGTAAGAACTCACGACAAGGTCGCTCGACTTGAGAATCTTCTTGAGAAGGGCATTGACCCTGCCAACGAGGCAGTCAGCGACACGTACATGGACATCGTCGGCTATTCGGCCATCGGTATCATGGTTGAGCGTGGATGGTTTGACTATCCGTTAGCATAAGGATTCCACCGATGGAGGGGAACTCCTTTCCCTGGTTGTAGTACCGGAACGCCGCGGGAAGTGTCGTCGGGAGGCGAGGCGTGACAGCATGGAGAGACAGCACCACAAAATTTGACAAGGATTACCTAACGGTGTATCCTTTTGTTCTGAAGGAGCTCGGCTGAGTTAGTTTCCGCCTTTCTTGCTCAGTCTTGAAGCTCCTTCACGGCCCCCGGGGATCCGCCTCCCTGGGGGCCATTTATTTTTTCTTTGAAAGTGCGCGCGACTGGCTCAGGACCTGCTATCTTCGCGGACCAACCACCGACACATAACGGTGACCCCTGGCCAAGGGCAAACTTCAAAGAGTAAAACGCTTCCTTTCACTAGGTTCTCTTAAACGCGCACGGTCGTAAGTATCGACGGTGTTTTTGGGGGAACCAACGGAGGGGGGTCTTGGACTTACCTAAAGATTTAGACTCTTGTTGTTTGTAGACAAACCCAATACGAGGACAAGAGTCCAAGAATTAGTTCTACGGTTTCTTCTACTCAATCCTCGTAAACGGAATACCACTTAGCTCTTACCGCGATATTCGCGCTTGCTATCACTCCGATAGCACCTTATGATCCATTACCTACCTACCGAGAAAGGCGAAGATGACCGCAGAGCAAGAACTCACGAAACTCAAAGTTCAAAGAGTTTTCGATTACTGGATTGCCACGTGCAGAGACTCGGGTCGGGGCTTGCGACCAGTTCTTACAGAAAAGCGCGCCAAGCTCATTGCTCGAGCTGTCGAGTGGTACGGCGAAGACGGTTGCTGTCTTGCCATTGACGGCTGTGCGAAATCCTCGTGGCACATGGGGGATAACCCAAGCGGTAAACGGTACGACTCAGTAGAACTCATCCTGAGGGACGCTGAACATATTGAACGGTTCGCTAGTTACGCGACGGAACTCACCGATCAGGAGAAGTTCCTTGCAGAAGGCTGAACTTACGGCGATTGTTGATCTTGCTTGCTCGAACTGGGGAAGCCCTGACGGTGGAAAAGTTGCGCTTTATCGAACCTGGTGGCGTTACCTGGCTGATCTTGAATATGTTGAAGTTTTAAAGACGGTCGACGGAATGATCTTGGAGAACATACGGTGGATGCCACGAGTCGGTGAAATTCGACGGGTAACGATTGACAGAGTTACCGGCTTATCCAATCTTCCTGATGCCGAGCGCGCGTGGTTCTTAGCGGCTCAACGGTGGGAAGCGGTGTCAATGGGAGTTGATCCTCCCAGTAGCGGGGATGAAGAAATTGACAAACTCATCGGAATCGCGATGCGAGAGGCTGGTACGCCTGAGAAACGCGCGTTCGTTTCCTCTTGGTCGAGCGTGCTTCAACGTGATGAACTCCAAAGATACGCCCTTCCTGAGGACGCCCCGGAAGTTTTGTCATGACGGTCGCTTCACCGACGGTAGAGAACTTCCTGAATCGCCTGAATAGCGTTCGGCGCTCCGGTGACGGTTGGGTTGCTCAATGTCCGTGTCGAGATGACGACAAGTCTCCATCACTCAGCATCGTTGAAGGTCGCGACGGTCGAGTCTTAGCAAAGTGTCATCGAGGCGGAAGCGCTTGCTCACTCGAAGAAATTTGTGAATCTGTTGAATTAACCGTGCGGGACTTGCATCCGCACCAGGAAAAGAAAAGCGAGTTTGTGGACGGAGAACTTACAAATACCTACAGTTATTACGACGGTGACGGTGAGCTGGTTTTCCAGGTCTTACGGTTCGCTTTGCCAGACGGTAAAAAAGAATTCCGTCAAAGAGTCAAGGACGGTAGCGGTTGGAAGTATTCAACGACGCACCTTTCTGAAAAGCCGCTTTACAACTTGCCAGCGGTACTCGATGCGGTAGCGAATGATCGACCGGTGTTCATTGTTGAAGGTGAAAAGGACGCCGACTCGCTGACGGCTCTCGGTCTTGTCGCAACTTGCAACCCGCAAGGAGCTGATAACGGTCAGGGTTCAAAATGGAAACCAAATCACACGGCAGCTCTCCAGGGCGCGCGCATTGCGATTATCGCTGATAATGACGAACCTGGTCGGATTCACGCTGATTATGTTGCAAACGAATTAGTCAATGTCGGTTGCACGGTAAAGATTAAGCACGCTCCTGATCCACACAAAGACGTAACGGATCTTCTGAATGACGGCGGCGGTGTTGCAGACTTAGTCGAGGATGAAGTTCGAGAACCAGATCCATTTGTTCCAGTTCTTACAAATCTTCAAAATCTTCTCGATACACCTGGGACTCTTGAAGAAAGATTGGCGGAAGCCAGGAAGATTCTCTCGATTACCGAAGAAGTCCCGCAGACTGTAGCAACTGGTCGATTGGTTAACTGGGGTGACTTCGTTAACGAAACGGCCTCGGACCCTTACGACTGGTTGATCGACGGTTTGATCGAACGGCAGGAGCGAGTGGTCATCGTTGCGGCGGAAGGTGTCGGTAAGACGACACTCGCGCGCCAAGTTGCAATTTGCGCCGGTGCCGGTGTTCATCCGTTCACTTACATGGAAATCCCACCGGTTCGAACATTATTCGTTGATCTTGAAAACCCCGAACGGATTATTCGACGGCAAGCTCGGAAACTTGTCGAGTCGCTCAAAATCAACTATGGTAAGCGTCCTGGTGAGGCGGATCTTTACATGAAGCCCGACGGTATCAACATCCTGAATCCAAAGGATCGAGAACTACTTGAGCGGCAGATCATAAAGACCGACGCACAACTCCTCGTCCTTGGGCCTATCTATAAGTCCTATGTAGACCCAGGCAACAGATCCTCAACGGCTCTTATCACCGAAGTCTGTACGTACTTCGACTATCTTAGAGCTAACTACGGTGTCACTCTCTGGCTGGAGCATCACGCTCCACTCGGTAATGCTCTCACCGGCAGAGATATGAGGCCAGCGGATTCAGCGGTTTGGATGCGGTGGCCCGAATTCGGCTTCGGCATTACTCGGGATCCAACAACGATGGAAAAGGAATACGAATGGAAAGGTTTCCGCGAGCCTCGCGACGAACGAAACTTTCCTCTTCGTATGAAGCGGGGAACGATCATGCCCTTTGAGGTCATCAGTTTCAGGAGTTCAATGACATGAGCAACGGTGACGGTCTTACCAGGGAGTTCCTGGCAGAACGGGATCTACGGATTTTCCAGATGCGGAAAACCGGAACGGCGGTGCAAGAAATTGCTCGACGGTTCGGTCTTTCGACTAAAGCGGTGAACTTCGCCATTCAACGGCAACTTTCTCGAATGAACCAGGAAGCGCTTATGGCGTATCCAGAAGTTCTTCGGATGGAGCTTGAACGGCTCGATTCTTTGCAGCAGTCAGTGTGGCCACTTACGCAGCATAGAAAAGTTACAATGGACGACGGTACCGAAGTTGTGGTTGAGCCAGACCTCAAAGCGGTACAGCAAGCACTGTCAATTATGGATCGACGGGCAAAGCTCCTGGGAATGGAAGCGGTAAACATCAACTTTGTCGGTGATACCGAAACCACCCCGGCGCGCGCCGTGCTGGCAGAAGTGTCGGACCATGCGGCGGCGGTCGATGAGTTTGACCCAGAAACCGAAGCCAGACGGCTTATTGAACTTATGGGAATGGCCGGCGTACTCCCAGCCGAAACCACCCACGCTCTCCTCAGCGGTAGTCCCGCAGCGTTGCCACCTGGCGACGACATTGAGGAAGCAATAATCGTTGACGAAGTAATTACCCCAGATGAGGTGTTCTGATGAGTGAAGACAATCTTGAAGAAGCGATGGAAGCCGTAGCGGCTGATCTGAAGCCGACTCGACGGCGTAGTACTGGGGCAGCCCCAGGTGAAGGATCCAACCAGGTCTTGATCCGGACTTCCCCGGAGAGCCATCAACGGTGGAAGGATGCGGCGACAAAGACCGGCGTGTCAATGGCGGAGTTCGTTCGGTCCGCAGCAGACCAAGCGGCAAAGGAACTCCTCGATTGTCCGCACCTCCCAGAGTCTCGCCGCTGGTATCCCTGGGCCGAAACGTGCATGAAGTGCGGTAAGACCCTGCGCGACAAAACGGGATGGCTTGAAGACCCGGCAAACTTTGTTCAAGTCAAGCCGGTCAACGCCTTCCCTGGTGCTTACAAAGGCTGAGGAGTCCCGCCCCAGTTATCCACAGGCGCGCGCAGTTATCCACAGCGGGGCTGTTCACCCAGGAGCGGGGGTTCTTGGGACCGGATTCGCCACCCCACACGGATGAGCGCTCGGCTTACCCTTAACGCCGTGACCCAGGCAACAATGATCCCTGGCGGCGCAGAACCCCCTTCACCCTAGAAAGGTAGAGGGCTAGCTCCTAGTTGTTCTTGACGGCCCACTCGAAAGCAGCGAGCCTCTCCTCGGCAATCCACTCCGGTTCAGCCACAAACGGTGGCTCTGGAGCTTCTGGCTCAGGAATGTATTCGTCGTGTGAGTCTGGAACCTCACGGTCATAGTTAAGCATATACGGATATTACCCCCACGGGATTAGCCTGTCAATACGGATATCGGCTATACTTCTACTCATGGGAAAACCAGGACGACCTCCTCGCCGACCGAATGGCAACCAACCGTCAACCCTGACGATCCGGCTTGAGGCACACATCAAAAATCTATTAATCGACCAAGCAGAGGCAACGGACCTGACGGTTACCGAGTATCTCACCTCGCTGGTCTTGCGCGACTCCAACGGTAACCTCTGAGCCAATGCCCGCTCATGTGGTACGGCACGATCCGGACCGCCCAGCACAACTGACGGTACGGCTGCCTGGCTCGCTCAAGAACGACGTGACCCAGGCTGCCGAAGCGGAAGGCATGAGCGTAAACGCATGGGTGCTGACGGCGCTGAAATCCATCCTCGTTGGTGGACTCAATGCCCCTGCTCCCATAGCCCCAGTAGTCACTCCCGAACTAGTGATCAAAGATTACCTAGAGGGAAAGACAACGATTGGGCCATGCGGTAAGCCCTGGCCTTGCGAAGGTCAAAGCTCGGCTTCAGACTTCGGCGGGAGCCGCTGGTGCGACTTCTGCGGTATTCGGTTGTCCTGAGACTGCGAATCGCTCTCAGGGCAAATGAAGGGCCAATGCGGTCGAGCTGGTGAGGGGGGACAAACCAGCCCAACCACATCGGACCCAGACACCAGCAGAGCCGGTGCCGTCACGGAGAAGACGGTAGCAGACCACAACGGCGGTGTCAAGCCATCGCCATGCAGGCATCAAGCAGGCATCAGTCGTGCTAGTATGACACCTGTGCGCTGAGCCGCTGCACTTCAGCTCGGAGTTCATCAATGACAGCATTGCGGTTCCGGAGGGCGGCTTCCAGAGCCTCCACGGTTTCGCACTCGGACTCATACTTGAAGATCCAGAAGTCGATGACATCATCGCACTTGGAATGCTTGCCCACGGTTACCCCCTGGTTAGGTCCGACCACATCTGCGCCAAGGTTGGCACGGTGGGATGGATCTTGCGTTTCCGTTGTTCTGCAACTGTCGGGGTGTGAGTCCTGCCCATACCCCATGCATGTCGCCCGAGGGGAACGATAGCGCATAGGTCAGGCATTCCTCGGCCACTGTGCATTCAGCGCAGATCAACCGTGCCTCTTGGATATAGGTGATGTCCTTATGCTCCCTTGGGAACATCTTGTGCGTCATGCCTGCACATCGTGCCTGCTCCATCCATTCACGGTCAGGGCCTTTATGCATGCTTGATGAATGCATATCACCAGATAGTCGCTCTTCAGGCCGCTTCGGCGCGAGGGACTCCTGCACACATCCCTCGGCGCATTCATTGCCACATACATGGTGCCGTACCCACCTACCGGTGAACTCAGTGAAGTCCCCCGTGGCGATTTCTTCCCACCACTCGGTTTCTTTCATGATCGGCTACTTAGTCGAAAGTACGATGCATCACTCTTCATTACACACTTCCATGATCCGTGATCCGATCCACTCGGTCACTGGTGCGACGATTCCATTGCCACAAATCTTGTACCTAGTGGTCTTGGCAATGGTGATTTCTTCACCCTCATCGGTGATCCCTGCTGCTGTGTAGCCATCAGGCCATCCCATAAGACGCTCACACTCAAGTGGGGTAAGTTTCCTTACTACCCACCTATAGGTTTCTCTCTCTCCCCCTACGGTGTAACTAGCACCGTCTTGCGGACCGGACGAGGGAAGAGCAGCGTCCCCTTGGTCGGTATGCCTAGCGTCATGCACAACGGTGCCTCCTTGATTGGTCGCAAATCCCCCCGTGGTGTCAATGGTCCTAGCCACCTCGGTGGGGAATGCAACGTCAGCGTCGCCGTTGCTCGTCATGGCACTGGAATGCTCACCATGGACGGTGTAGGCGGTGGGGACAAAGACCGCTGGAAGTTGGCTCACGGTAAGAGCGTCCGTTCCTTCGGTGGATGGGTTTAGACGACAGTCGCCACCGGATTGCCAATTGAAAGCGATGGGATCTGTTGACTCAGTCATGTATTCCTCACTGGATGGTATCGCCTGAAGTACGGCGACATAACCCTGACCTGGTTTCCCCCCGCCACAAGCAACGGCGTTGGAGTAACTGGTAAGCCAAATGTGGGCCTGTTGGTTCTCCCATACGGCCTTCGGACTCAGGTCAGGGCTATCTGCCATCACGATGCGATAATTGCGTCGACTTCGTCCTGATACTGAGGGCAGAACACTGGTACGGCTGTCCCAAAGGTGTAGCCAACGGCTTCTTCCATCCCACGGAACGAGGGATCATTCGCGATTGCAAGCATTGCATCAAGAACTGAACCTTGGGTCTTGATGACCATGCAGGCGTTTTGACCCAGTTCAATCAAAGTTGAACGAGAGGTACCGGGGAAGTAATCCTTCATCACTGAAACGTAAGCCTCAATGAGGATGTCCTGTGAAGCAAGGGTCGTAGTCGTTTGCTTCTTGGCAATAGTGGTGCTGGTCGTAGGGGCAGAAGATTTACTGATATGCACTATTAATACACCACCCAAGTCCCCCCGTCAATGTCTGTTGTACGAGGACCGCCGCCACCATGAAGCAACGGTGCTGCAATGCCGTCTTCAACTACCGATCCGATCCACTGTGGTTCCACAATAAATGACTCGGTATTGGGATCAAGTCGTGATCCGGTCTTAGTCGTCAGGCACTGGGCGATGTCGGTGGCTGCTCCGACGCTAGAAGTTCCAAAGCGTCGCGGAGTGGAGCGGGCAACTTTCGGTTCCTCTTTTCGGCGCGACGAAGAATCCCTGTCGCTGCTTTCTGACTCAAACAGAACTCCTGCAAGTTTTCTCCCCAAGGTTCGAGGACCTGCGACAACGAAGATTCGCCTGCGCCGCTGGGGGACTCCGAA
>JAJTEK010000162.1 GCA_021299695.1 Pirellula sp.
ATCGGCTCCGAATTGGCGGGCAGATTCCAAGCGGCTCGGCTGGATATCGATGGCGATGATCTGAGCGCCGAGAGCTTTGGCGATCATGACCGCCGAGAGTCCGACGCCGCCGCAGCCATGGATGGCGATCCATTCACCGCGCTTTAATTTAGCTTGATCTACCAGTGCACGAAATGCGGTGATGAAACGGCAGCCCAAGCTAGCGGCGCTGATAAAATCGATCGAATCGGGGAGTGCGACGAGGTTGGTATCGGCCTGGCGGATGAGGACTTCGTCGGCAAATCCTCCCCAGTGGGTGAATCCTGGTTGGGAGTGTTTATCGCAGATGTGGGTATTGCCCAGCATGCATTCGAAGCACGCTCCGCAACCGCAGCAGAAAGGGACCGTGACGCGTTGAGCGACGCGGAATTTCTGGACCGATTTTCCGACCGAGGCGATGACCCCGGAGAGTTCGTGGCCTGGTACATGAGGCAGTTGGATATCGGAATCGTGTCCCATCCAAGCGTGCCAATCGCTTCGGCAGATTCCGCAAGCTTTTAGTTCGATCACTGCATCGTGATCGCCTGGGACTGGCGATGGGACTTGCTCGATCGCGATGGGTCCTTGGAAGTTCCTGTAGATCGCAGCGCGCATGGGTTCGATCTGTTAGGGGGTCGATTCGGTCAATTCGGTCGGTTCGTCTGCAAGGACGCGAGTTTCGACGGGGCTTCGGCCTTTGCCGATGGGTTGGGTATTATGGATTCCGATCGAGACTTGGCGAATGGCTCGTTGGACGATGCGTTTGAGATCGGTTTCCCCGAGGGCGATCATTGCGGTGATAGCTGCCGAGAGGATGCAACCTGCGCCGTGGGTGTTTTGGGTTTCGAATCGTTTGGATTGGATGGCGATGTTTTCTTTTCCTGAACCGAGGATGTGTTCGGATTGGCCGTTGACCTCTCCCATTTTTGCCAAGACGAAACGAGCCCCCATTTGGTGCAGATCGTGGATGGCCTTGGCGACATCTTGATTGGTCTTCAGAGCGATTCCGGTAAGACGTTCGAGTTCGAATCGGTTGGGGGTCACGAGGAAGGCTTTGGGTAGGAGCCTGCGATAGGCGGCCACTGCATCGTCGGCCACTGCATCTTCGGTAAAAAGGGAATCACCGTGTTTGCTGACCATGACTGGATCGACGACCAGAGGGAAGTTGAATTGCTGGGCGCGTTGGTGGACCGCATCGATCGTCTCGGCGGTTCCCAGGGCGCCGGTTTTGGCGACGATGGGTTGGATGTCATCGAGGACCGCGTCGAGTTGATCGAGGACCAATTCGGTCGATAGGTTTTCGACACGTCGGACTCCGAGGGAGTTTTGGGCGGTGATCATGGTCACGACCGAAGCTCCGTAGACGCCGAATTGTTGGAAGGTCTTGAGGTCGGCTTGGAGTCCTGCTCCGCCGCTGGGGTCTGAACCTGCGATGGTCAGTGCGATCGCATTGGGTCGGTATTCGGTAGGTCGGTTCATAGCAAGGAGTGTGGCTTGTGGGATGTTGAGATTGGGTATTGGTGGATGGCCGAGGGGGTTCTTCGATGGGGTTGGGTTCAGGGCCCCAATCGGTCCAACTTCCAGTGGTCTTCTTGGCGGAGGTATCGAAAGCGGTCATGGAGTCTTGAGGGCCGACCTTGCCAGAACTCGATGAGGTCTGGGTAGACACGGTATCCGCCCCAGTGTTCTGGGCAAGGGACCGGGGCACCTTGGAGTTTGCTATCGAGGTCTTCGACGAGTTTATCCAGGGTGGATTCGTCGGGGATAACTTGGGATTGGGGCGAGACATTGGCGCTGAGTTGGCTGGACCGAGGCCGGGATCGAAAGTACCGTTCTGAAAGGCTCGGGTCGACTTTCTTGGCGACACCTTCGACGCGGATTTGGCGTTCGAGGATTGGCCAGAAGAAGCCTAGGGCAACGCGGTTTTGATGGGTGATCTGGTCCCCTTTAGCGGATTGGTAGTTGGTAAAGAAGGTAAAACCGTCTTGGTTGTATTCCTTGAGCAATACGATTCGGCAGGCGACTGAGCCGTCGGATTTGGCCGTCGCCAGGGACATTGCATTGGGTTCGAACCATTCAGGCAGGTCCATCGAGCGAAGTTCATCGAACCAGGTTCGGAACAGATCCAAGGGATCTTCGGGTAGTTGGTCGCGCACGAGCGAGCCGAATCGATAATCGCGTCTGAGGTGGTGGATAGTCATGGCCGTAGGGGTGGGGGTTATTTTTTGCCCAGGATAAACGCGTCGATCCCCCAACCATCTTTTTCGGTACGTACGACCAAGCCTCTTGGAGTGAAGAAGTGTTTGACTTGTTCGAAGGGAGGGAGTTTGTTTCCTTGGAGTTCCTGAGGTTTGGATTTATCGGTTTTGAGGACCCGTTCGGCGATCAGGGCCATGAGGGAGCGGGATTGGGGTAACATGCCTTGTCGGAAAAGTTCGTACTGCATTTCGGCGGATCGATCGGCGAGGTCGATTTCCGAGAAGCACTGTCCGCTTTGGCTCAAGAGTTTCGATTGCATGGTGCGGACGAGTTGGACGTTTTCTTGTTTTTCGAAGTCTCCGTGGATGGCTTCATTTTTGGCGTTTTCGATGACTTGGATCAGCGAATCGGGGTTCGAGGCAAAGACGAAGTACCCGTTGACGATGCACACACCCCACTTGCTCAAGAGGGGTTTTTCCTCTTCCTCTTCTTTTTGATTTTTGGAGCCTGGGTTGTTGAATTCGATGACCTCTTCTTCCTCTTCCTCATTGGAGAATTTCCAAATTCGGTAATCGCCGACGTCCTCTAAGGACGAGCCTGGTTCGCTTTTGGAGTAGCGGTTGAGGACATTGTAGAGTTTGTTTTCTGGGTCGTTGAGTTTGATGCAGATCAATGACCGTTTGGAGTCTGGGGTGATCGGCTCGATGATTTCGGTGACGGTGTAGAACTCTTGGCCGATGAAGGGGAGGATTTCCTTTCGGATATCGATTTGGGGGCCTTGGGGATCGTTTTTGATCTGTTCGAGGATTTCGTCGAATTGTTCGTCGCCGATGTAGGCATCGACGATGCCACGAAGTTTGGGGAAGGCTTCGGAGAAGTTCCAGGAGAAGCCCATGACGCTTGCAGAGGCCGAGGAGATCCAGGGTGGAGGGACCAGGGCCTCTTGGTTGGGGAAGTCTAGGATTTGGACTGATTCGGGCACTTGTTCTTCGCGGAGAATGAAGCCTTGATGGTGCATATCGAGGTCTTCTTTGGCCATTTGAACGCTTCCAGCAGCGGCGTTGATCGCACCGAAGCCTTGGTCCTCGAGGAGTTTGAGCAGATCGACTTGTTTCTTGCTTTTTTGGGTCGAGATCGAACGCAGGAGCTTTCCTAGACCCAGGGGTTGAACGAAGTACTCGACTTCGGCTATGTGTTCATCGCGGGCGATTCGAGTTTGGATTTTGGTGTACAGGTCGGACTTCGAGAGAGAGTCTTGGCGGGGGGTGGCTTGAGCATCGATGAGTTCATCGATCGAGGGCAGATCGTCGGCGATGAAGAGTTGGTCTTTTGAAACGGCGAAGTAAGAGTCCCGAGCGCGGCCCTCGGTGGTGAGTTTGGGAATGCTGTAGTGTTTGACTTCGAGTCCTTTGGATTCGATGATCTTGAGCGTGCCCTTTTGGCTTTCCATGTCGGATTTGACTCTTTGGAAGAACTTGTCCAGGGCATCCTGGCGGTCGGCCACGTCGATGATCAGGGCCAGGGAGAAAGGCTTCTCGGTGGTCTCTGGGCGCGAGATGAGCCCCAGGGCTGCTTGTCCGGAGCAGAGGTTCTCGAGGTCTTCGACTTTGAGGCTCAGTTGCCAGCCGGCCGAGGCCAAGCGTCGTCGAATTTCTTCCTGTTGGTTCGACCAGAACTCCGCCATTTGAGGATCGTCGGCGAGCTGTCCGAGTTGGGTTTGTTTCCAGTTTTTCAGGAAGCCTGCGGAATTCGGGAGAGTAGCGAAGGCTTGGGTCGAGGCTGGAAGCAGATCGGCGGCTTTTGGGAGTTCCTCGGCCCTAGCCCAGGAGATCATCGCCCCGGTCGCAAGGATCGCCGGACCGACGAGTCGAATTCCAGTCTGCATCCCGAGAGTCGATGGGATTTGGAATCTCGATCGGATCGAGGCACCAAGGATTGAGGACTTCTGGAAAAGGGCAGTGCATCGAATCGGTCGCACAGTTGGAATCTCCATTCGTGACAAACTTGTCAAAAAGCGAATAGCCTTTCGCTTACCAAGGGTGTATCGTATCCCAAAACGCACAGATTGGGGACTTCGCACAGGGTGGCTGTTTGTTTTTCCCTTGTGGGTCGGTACCTGACTGAATCTATTCATGGTTTGCTCATTTGTGTTCTTTTTGGCATTTCGCTCAGTCAACCTCATCGCATCGCATCATGGCAAAAGACGAAGAAGTACTGGTCGTTCCGGCATCCTTGCTGCTGGAATTAGGAACTTTTTCAGGGTTTCAACCGGCAGTTGACCGATATTTGCCAGCTCTTTTGGATCGCAGCAATCAGTCTTTCCGTCCCCGGAGCATCGTGGAGGACGATCCTTCGTACAAGCAATTGATCCCTTACGTGATCCTCGAGTGCAACGACGACGAGCACACCCGATTGTTCCGATACACCCGAGGCAAGGGGCAAGGGGAGAAAAGGCTTCATGCATTGCAATCCATCGGCATCGGGGGGCATATTTCTGTAGAGGATGCTCAAGGGGATGACTGGTATCGCAACGGAATGCAGCGGGAGTTGTCCGAGGAGGTGATCATTGAGTGCGGTGGCAAGGATCAGATTGTTGGATTGATTTACGATGACACCAGCGAGGTTGGCCGGGTCCATCTGGGCATTGTCCATGTGATGCATTTGGCTTCATGCAAAGCCACTGCGCGTGAGGATCACTTGCTCGAAGCCGGCTTTTTCCCACTCGAGCAGATCAAGCATCAGCAGGTCCAGATGGAGACCTGGTCTCAATTGTGCCTGAAGAATCTCTACTGAAGAATCTCTACTGAAGAGTCTCTGCAGGGTCGCATTCGCCGAACTCTGGCATGCAAAAGTCTTCGACGGTTTGGCAAGACAGCAGGTCCCCATCGATTCCGAAGAGCTGGATTTGGGACTGCTCGATTCTCCAGATCAAGGAGAAACCGGCGATGGAGAAGCGGCGACCTGTGTAACGACTGCTCTGGACCAAGATTGTTTCGAGGCAGTCCTCGGGAACTTGATGCTTCGTTCGCTTAGCGATCCATTCTCGGAAGTGTTTTCTCACCGCCTGGGCTTTTGGAGTTTTCTCGGGCGATTCTTGGTTCATGCCAAGGCTATCGGCATCGAGGGGCTGGAGTATGAGCTCTGGGGATTCCCGATGGGGAAATTCTTAGGATTATTTGGATAAAACTTGTTCCGGTCCAGATTGAGGAATAGCTAAGTTTTGACGCGCCGAGTGTCCGATTCAAACAGACGATGGGATCAGCCCGGATCTGGAACTCGAACATTGGCTGGGGGCGGTAATGCAAGCATTCCTTCACACGGTGGCATCATCTGGTCAACAAGAATCGTTATTGGAAACCTGTGGTGGGGTGGGGCAAAGCGACTGTGAATTTCGGTATGTGCACCGTTGGTGGCCCGAGGGGAGCGAGGCTTGGGGTGCGCTTACCATCGTGCATGGATTCGGGGATCATGGTGGACGATTCGAGGGGATGGCGACGAGTCTTGCGAGTTTTGGGATGGCCGTCACGGCTGTTGATTTGATTGGGCATGGGCGTTCTCCTGGTCGACGTGGCGTGATCGATTCCTATGAGCAGTTGCTCGACGAGGTCGAGACATCGATCGAGCTTACGCGAAGAAGGTGGCCTGGGGTGCCGCATTTTCTCTTTGGGCAGAGCATGGGTGGGAATCTGGTGATCAACTGGCTCTTGCGTCGTGCGAGCCGAGCGAGTCGGATTCTGGGCGCGATTGTCGCCGCTCCGTTGATTCGGGCGTCTTGCACGCCGCAGGAAAAGTACATGCGAGCCGGAAGGTGGCTTGCGGACCGATTGCCCAATTTTCGTTTGCCGACTCCGTCGAGGGTCGAGTGGTTGTGTGCGGAGCGTCGGGCCCAGGACGCTTATCGTCGAGATCCCTTGGTCCATCGGACGATGTCGTTGCGGCTTGCGACGAGTTTGGTCGACAGTGGGCTTTGGGCCATGGAGCGGGCCGGGGACTTGTCGGTCCGCAGTCTATTGCTTCATGGATCGGAGGACCGATTGACCTGTCCGAAGGCGACCGAGGAGTTTGCGCGTCGGGCAGGGGCTTATGCCGATTTTGTATTGTGCCAAGGGTGTCGGCACGAGTTGCATGAAGAGGCGCCTCGGGAGTATCTTTTCGAGACCATTGCTCATTGGGCGAAGAGCCGATGCCTGGAGGCTTGGGTTGCCCCATCGAATTCGCGGCATCATTCCAGGGCAAATTCCAGGGCTATTGGGGAATTGGCCCGAATCTCTGGGCAAACAGTCCTCATGGGCGGTGCGTCTATTGAGGGATTGGCTCAAGGGTCCTATACTGCACCGGGTCTATAGAACGATCGTCCCTCGGACGGCTTACAAGGTCCCTCCATAGCCCCAGTTGACGCGTATGAAAAGCGAACGTAGTCAGATCCAAGAGTCGGATCTTTTGGCTGACAAAATCGAACAGCGGTTTACCCAGATCAAGCCTTATCTCCCGGCTTTGCTTGGACTTATTGGAGCCGTGGTGCTCGGTTTGCTCGGGTATGGCGTGTACACCAGTCAAAAGGAAGGCCGAGCCGCACGGGCTTGGACGGACTTCTATTTCTCGGATACCTCGCCGCAGGACCTCGAAGCCATCGCCAGCGATTTCTCCGACACCTCGGCCGGGACATGGGCCAAGTTGACGGCTGGCGATGCGAACATGGCCAAGGGTCTAGAGAAGTGGAACGTCGAGCGAACGGTTGCCGATCAGTACTTCCAGCAGGCTCTGGACGATTATCGCGGCTCGAGCAAAATGGCAAGCGAGCCATTTACTCGTGGTCGAGCGATGTTCGGAGTCGCCCAGGCTCTCGAGGCGCTCGGCGAGCGCAAGGAAGCGGTTTTGGAGTACAAGCGGTTGATCACCGAAGGGGTTTCTGAGGACATTGTCGCCGAGTCGAAGCGTCGCTTGACTTGGCTCGAGAGTCGAAGTGCCGAGAGCTTTTTTGCTTGGTACCGCGAGCGTACCGATTCGGCCGTGGCCCCTAAAGGTGCCTCGGGGCTTCCGAACATCCCAGGGTTGCCCGACATCGCATTTCCGCCTGCTGGCTCGGGACTTCCCGGTGGACTTCCCGGTGGACTTGCCGCACCGGCACTTGAGCCTGCACCTGCACCTGCACCTG
>JAJTEK010000163.1 GCA_021299695.1 Pirellula sp.
CGAAAACGGCCTTAAAACGGAAGCCTGGGATCACGAACCCATCCTCCACCCCGATCGCATCTCCCTCATGGCCGTGATCCGAGGGCTCGAAGCCCTCGATCAACCGAGCAAAGTCACCCTGATCACCACGAATCGCTACGTCGCTCGCGGTCTGCAGTACGGGCTGGTCGAATGGCGAGAAAACGATTTCTGCTGGGAACACTTCGGCTCGACCCAACCGATCCGCAATCAAGATCTATGGCGACGTGTCGATATCGCGCTGCGGTACCACGAAGTGACCTGCCGCTGGATGGCTTACGATTCCCAGCAAGATCCTATCGATGGTGACCGTCGCGATGTGCCAGTCGAGACGATGCCTGCAGCGCAAGCCCATACCCAAGAGTCTCGCGTTCAGTCCCGATCCTTCTCAGCAATGCTCGGGAAGTCGGAATCCAGCAATCCGTTACCCACGGGCACCGGACCGAAGTATGATGGCCCCAGTTATGATGTCCCCAGTTACGATGGAAACGTCACAAATCGGATCGTTTGGTACGCCGCGCCCGGCCGCTGGGTCTGGCGACTGGTCCTACGCACCGATTCGCTACTAGTCGACACCTTACGATCGATGCTGATGCTCGATCCAAAACCCGATCGCTTTCGAGCTAGAAACTAGCATCCATCCAACCAACCGGAGTATCGGGAAACGTGACTGAATCAGTCGATCCTTCCAACGTCGAATATTGGCTTACCGATTTCGATCGCTACTTATTCGGTTCGGGGAACCATTGGAAACTTTATGAGAAACTCGGCGCGCATCCTCGTAAAGTTCAGGACCAACAGGGGGTGAATTTCGCACTCTGGGCTCCCAATGCTCAAAGCGTCCAGGTCGTCGGCGATTTCAATCATTGGGACGGACGTGGGCACACGATGCGCAAGCAGATCCCCTCAGGTGTCTGGGAGCTCTTTGTGCCGAACGTCCAAACCGGTATGAACTACAAGTACCGAGTTCGATCCCTCGACGGACGAGTCGTCGATAAAGCGGATCCTCTGGCTTTTTATTCCGAGGTCCCACCGCGAACCGCATCGATCGTCCATGCGCTGTCCTACCAATGGAACGACGCAAGTTGGCTTGAAGATCGTGCGCAGAACCGAATCCTTCAGAAGCCCATCTCGATCTACGAGGTCCATCTGGGGTCGTGGCGAAAGTGCCCGTCGACCAACCACGGTTGGCTCAATTATCGCGAACTGGCCCACCAACTGGTCGAGTATTGCCAACAGATGGGATTTACCCACTTAGAACTCCTGCCGATTTCCGAGCATCCCTTCAGTGGATCTTGGGGGTACCAGACGACGGGCTATTTCTCGGCCACAAGCCGCTATGGCACCCCCGAAGACTTCATGTACTTCGTCGACCACTGCCACCAAAACTCTATCGGTGTGATCATCGATTGGGTCCCGGCCCACTTCCCCAAAGACGCCCTGGGATTGTACCGCTTCGACGGCAGCGCTTTGTATGAGCACGAGGACCCTCGCCAAGGTGAGCATCCCGACTGGGGGACCATGGTCTTCAATTACGGACGTCATGAAGTCCGTAACTTTTTGATCTCCAATGCCCTGTTTTGGTTCGATCGATTCCATATCGATGGACTTCGCGTCGACGCGGTCGCTTCGATGCTCTACCTCGATTACTCCCGCAATCCAGGGGATTGGATCCCCAACGAATTCGGCGGCCGTGAGAACCTCGATGCGGTTCATTTCCTGCGCGAGTTCAATCGCCAAGTGCACGCAGATTTTCCCGGCGTTCTGACGATCGCCGAAGAGTCGACGGCTTGGCCCGGCGTGAGCCACCCGGTGGACGTTGGCGGCTTAGGATTCTCGATGAAGTGGAATATGGGTTGGATGAACGACACGCTTGGCTACATGCGGCGCGATCCAGTTCATCGCAAACATCACCAAAACGATCTGACTTTCAGCCTGATCTATGCCTACTCGGAGAATTTCCAACTCCCCCTCTCGCACGATGAAGTGGTCCACGGCAAAGGTTCCTTGATCGGACAAATGCCAGGTGACCTTTGGCAAAAGTTCGCTAACCTGCGTCTGCTGTTTTCCTACATGTGGACCCATCCGGGCAAGAAGATGCTCTTCATGGGGGGGGAACTGGCCCAGTGGCATGAATGGAACTACGATGGCCAACTTCAATGGGAACTGCTCCAATGGCAAACCCATGCAGGGATTCAGCAGACCCTGTGCGATCTGAATCGATTGCTCATCGACGAAAAGCCCCTCCACCAACTCGATTTCAGCGGCGAAGGATTCGAATGGATCGATTGCCAAAATGCCCACGACAGCGTCCTTGGGTTCCTTCGCAAATCCCATGATCAAGGTCATGCCGAGCACTTGCTCGTATGCTTGAACTTCACCCCAGTGGTCCGTCCCTATCGCATGGGAGTTCCCCAGGCTGGCGATTACGTCGAGATCTTCAACAGCGATGCGACCAAGTACGGAGGCTCAGGGGTGACGAATCAGGGCCCTTTGCATGCCGATGGACATATCCCCTACCATGGCCAAGTCGCTTCGCTTGAACTGACCCTACCCCCTCTGGGTGCCGTGATCCTTAAACCGGCAACGCAGCGGAATTAATCCCTGCAACCAATCGCCTCAGCAATGGCCGAGCATGGCTGCGTGTTAACTTGGCTGCGTGTTAACTTGGCTGCGTGTTAAGCTTGCTGCGAGCGTCCAAGAGCTTTTGGATCTCTTGTCGCATCGTCGACCGCGCGAATTCGTCGGCTGCGAGCATTTGGGGGTCCGTACCATCGCCAAGGTTCTTTTTGCCGATCACCAAGCGGCCGTTGACTGCCACGACATCGTCTCGCATCCCGGTCGCTTTGACTTTGACGGAATGCTCGTCGGATTTGTCCCACTCGACCGTCACGGTCAGGACTTGGCCCGGTTGCATGAAGTCAGCGAACTTGACATTGCGGACCTCGTCGAGCGTCAGCATCGAGTGCTCGAAGTTATCGGTCGCATGGATCAGCCACATCGAAGCTTGGAACAGCGCCTCGAGCATCATCACTCCGGGCATGACCGGAAAAAGTGGGAAATGGTCGCGGAGGTAATCCTCGTCTTTGTGGAGTTGACGCGTTGCGACGATCCGTTCCCCTGGGATCAATTCGATGATTTTGTCCAATTGCCGATAACGCATGACGGTAAATCTATCCTTTCGCTGGTTCCAAAGCCGCGAGCAGGCTTGCAATCAAATGCTCGGCACTCGCGAGTGCTTGCTCTTGCGATTCTCCAGCCTTTTCTAAACATCGAACAATCGCCGATCCGACGATCAGGCCGTCGCAGACCGGCGCGAGCAACTTGACATGCTCGGGCTTGGAAATACCAAAACCGATGCAGATCGGCAAGCTCGTTCGCTCTTTGATCCAGCCGACGCGATCGACCAAGTCGGCTGGCAGTTCGGTTCGCTCCCCGGTAATTCCGGTGACGCTGACGAAATAAAGGAAGCCACTGGAGGCCTCTGCGATCCGCAGAGCCCTCTCCGGAGGAGTCGTCGGAGTGACCAACTGGATCAGGTTAAAGTCATGCTTGCGACAAAGCTGGGACATCGTCTGGCTCTCTTCGACCAGCAGATCCGGAACGATCACGCCGCTAAAGCCGGCTTGCTTAGCCGCTTGGATGAAACCCTCCTGCCCCTGACGATGGATGATGGCATAAGAGACCATAGCCACCAGAGGCATCTTGCGCTCCGAACGGTCGCTTTGGATTTGGTCGAAGATCTGCTGGAGCTTGAGCTTGTTGCCCAAGGCCCGGGTGTAGGAGGCTTGGATCACCGGCCCGTCGGCGATCGGATCGCTGTAGGGGAACCCGACTTCGGCCATCGAGCATCCGAGAGTTTCGAGCCTCTGGAGGACTTTGGAAGTGAAAGTCATGTTCGGATCTCCGGCGGTGATAAAAGGCATGAACGCCTTTTTCCCAGAGCCTTTTAGCCTCTGAAACAGTTCATCGATCGCAGTCATACTCAGCGCATTTCGTTTGGGTGGAGGGAGAGGCGTGTGAGGATGGAGTTACCATTCCTGGCCGCGGAGCCGAGCCAGTTCGGCGGCATCTTTGTCGCCGCGTCCCGATAGGCAGATGACCAAGTGTTGATCGCGGGTCATGGTCTTAGCGATCTGCGCGGCCTTGGCCAACGCATGGCAAGTTTCCAAAGCGGTGAGGATCCCTTCGTTGCGTGCCAAAAGGTCAAATGATTCGATCGCTTCGTCATCGCGACAGGAGGTGTATTCGACCCGCTTGGTGTCCTTCCAATAGGAGTGCTCTGGGCCTACCCCTGGGTAGTCCAAACCAGCCGAAATCGAGTGAACATCGCTGGTCTGGCCGTCATTGTCCTGCATGACGTAACTATAGGAACCGTGAAGAACTCCAGGGGATCCATACGTCAATGGCGAGGCATGTTCACCCGATTGCTGCCCACGGCCACCGGCCTCGACGCCAATCAACCGTACGCTCGTGTCCTGAACGAAAGGATAGAACATCCCGGCCGCATTGCTCCCGCCACCGACGCAAGCGACGATCGCATCGGGCAAACGCCCTAGGCTCGTCAAGCACTGCTCACGGCATTCCTTGCCGATGACGCTTTGAAAATCCCGAACCATCTGAGGGAACGGATGTGGCCCGATGACCGAGCCGATGATGTAGTGGGTATGCTCGACGCTCGACATCCAGTCCCGCATCGCTTCGTTGACGGCATCGCGGAGCGTTTTCGATCCGCTCTCGACGGGCCGGACCTCGGCCCCCATCAGACGCATGCTAAAAACATTGGGCTTCTGCCGACGGACGTCCTCGGCACCCATGTACACCACACAAGGCAAACCGAAGTGAGCGCAAGCCGTCGCGCTTGCCACTCCGTGTTGACCCGCTCCTGTCTCTGCAATCACGCGCGTCTTTTTCATTCGCAACGTGAGCAACGCTTGGCCGA
Source organism: Pirellula sp. (assembly GCA_021299695.1). GTDB lineage: Bacteria > Planctomycetota > Planctomycetia > Pirellulales > Pirellulaceae > JBKCUI01. The sequence continues at coordinate 4,961 of JAJTEK010000163.1, forward strand.
GCGTATTGTTGATCTTGTGCGCACCGGTGTGATTGAGATCCTCTCGCTTGAGCCAAATCTGAGCTCCACCGAGCAGACCACTGAGCCTCTTGGCATGGTACAGCGGCGAAGGCCTTCCGACGAAACGATGGAGCAACTCGTCGAGCTCAGCTTGGAAGTCCGGATCCTTGCGAGCCTTCTGGTACTCCTCGACAAGCTCCTCCAATGCCCTCGTTAGGGTCTCGGGAACATAACGGCCACCGAAGTCCCCAAAACGCCCGGAGGCATCAGGGACCTGCATCGAAGCAGACGTTGTCGGATTGCTAGATGGGCTCTTGGGATCGACGATCTTCGGAGCGGTTGAATCGATGGTGCTCATCGAGGTTTCCTATCGGAATGAGGTTCGAACTCTTGCTGGTATTGTCGATGCCCGGGAAAACCGGTCAAGCGACGAAAATCGTTGTTGACGCTCTCAGGCGACGAATTGAATCAGTTGGCTGTAGGCCCACGCAAGCTTATTTGCCGCTTGGTCGATCTGTTCGCTAGTATTAAATCTACCTATGCCGAAGCGTAGGCTGCACCGGGCTTGGTCTTGGCTCAATCCAATCCCCGTCAATACATGGCTCGGGTGAGGTTCTGCGGCCGTGCACGCCGATCCGCTACTGACGGCCAATTCGGGGACCTTGAGCATCAGAGATTGCCCATCGACCCCGGGGAACTGAACATTGAGGTTCCCTGGCAGGCCGTAAAGATCTTTTGGGTCGGTCGGAAAATCCTTGTTCCAAGCCGGACCGTTGAGCCGCAGTCCGGGAATCGAAGTCCGAAGTTTTCTCCAGAGTCGGTCTCGAAGCGCGTAGATTCGGGGCATCTCCGAGCCGAGCGACTCCGAGGCGATCGCAAGGGCTCGGGCCATCCCTACGATCCCGCTGGTATTGAGGGTGCCGGAGCGAAGGTTGTTCTGCTGACCACCCCCGACGATCTGGGGAGTTAGCATCAAATCCGGATCGGTCATAAGCAATCCACCGACCCCTTTTGGGCCATAGAATTTATGAGCCGAGAAGCTGACCAAGTCGGCTTGGAGCGAAAGTTCACCCAGAGGTACTTTCCCTACCGCTTGGGTCGCATCGAGGTGCAGGATCGCGCCGCGAGCACGGCACAAGTCTGCCACTGGGCGCATATCCTGCAACGTTCCGATTTCATTGTTGCCCAGCAAGACGGTTACCAAACAAACCTCGTCATCGAGTGCCTCGGCGAGCCCATCGATATCGAATCGACCGATATGAAACGGTCGCTCGGATACGGCTTGATCGGCTTGTTCAGCTTGTGCGGCTTGATCGGAGTTCTCGTGGGTGATCGCCTCGAGGCTTTGTACGAGAAACCCTTGGCGAGCGAGTTTTTTCGCGCAATCGAGAACCGCCCGATGCTCTAGTTTGCTGACCAGGATTCGCCGACGTTTTTGCCTCGGGTGCAGGGCGACACCGAAAAGGGCCAAGTTGATGCTCTCGGTAGCGCCGCTGGTCAGAACCAGTTGGCCGCCACTGGCGCCGAGCAGACCGAGCATCTGCTCTTTGCATTCCTGGATCATAGCGGCAACCCGTCGACCTGGCTCATGGGTGATGCTGCCGGCGTTGGCATACTCGGATCGCATCAACGGCAACATCGCATCGATCACGCGAGGATCGACAGCCGTCGTCGCATGATTATCGAGATAGATTTCGTCGTTTGGAGGATGTTCCGACACAGCAGTCCACAGGGATTCGAACAGGGACACGCCGCCCCCAAGAAGTTAGCCTAAGAGAGTATAACCCGGAAAGCGAGGCATATTCGCAACCAAAATCGTTGGAATACCCTTGTTCATATAGGACTTTTTCAAGGAATGGTCGGTTTTTCCAAACGCACGCCGCGATGGGTCGTTGGAAACACGGCTATTGGGAAGTAGGATCTTCCGCTGGGCGAATCGTACACTTTTTGGAATGGATTTGATCAATCTAAATGCCGGACGGTTTTTCGGAGACATTGTACCGCTGGGTTCCTGCCATCGGCTCTCTGCGAGGTTACAACACCTCAATGTTCCGCCGCGATTTTTTTGCAGGAATCACCGTGGCGGCCGTGGCCGTTCCCCAGGCGATCGCCTACGCGAAGATCTTTGGGATGCCCGCCGAGATGGGGCTCTATACGGCGATCGTGATGACGACCGTCGGAGCGATGCTCGACTCCTCTCGGCAACTGATCAACGGCCCGACAAATGCCATTTCGATCGCCATGCTCAGCGCCCTGGCGAGCATCGATGGGGATGAAAGGCGACGCAGTGCGGCGATCCTCATGGCACTGATGGTCGGACTGATCCAAACGGCGATTTCCCTGGGGCGTTTCGGCGACCTCTCGCGTTTCATTTCCAAAGCGGTGATCGTCGGCTTTAC
>JAJTEK010000164.1 GCA_021299695.1 Pirellula sp.
TGCGATACCGACCAGGGAATGCCTCGTTGCAGGAGCCTTCGGAGGAACTGACGGAAGTCTCCAAGACCCTCGGGGTAGCCCCGGAGAACATCCGCTGGATGATTTCCGACTACAAGAGGATCTTCCGCAGGAGTTGCCGAGTAGGGAATCCTGAGTCGATGCGTAAAGAGGCCCAGCGCAGGGGTCGCAATTGGACGAAATACAGCAGGCACTCGGAGCTTTTTTACAGCAAGAAATCGGTGGAGTTCGATGTGGAAAACGGCAGGTTCCGAAGAGCTAAGAACAGGGTCAGCAGGTCGGAATCGGGGGGCAAGAGCACGGCAAGTTAGCTGGGTAGCTCGATGGTGCGAGTTCGATAGTGCTAGGCACGAGAATGGCCTCCACCGTCTGGTGACAGGTGGCTACGGCGAGAGGTGGCTAGTGCGAGAGGTGGCTACGGCCTGGAGTGCCGGTTGATTCGTCTTGGAGAGCGATCCGGCCCGTTCATTGACGGTTTTTAGGAACCCTGACTGGTCCCCCTTCATCCAAGGGGTCCGTCGCGGCTACTGTTATGGGACGTCGATTTCCCAGAAAAATCGGAGGAGCGGCACGAAATCAAACAAAATCCTATCAATCGCACCAACTGCACGCCGAATGAAAAAACGTTAGAATCAATTTGATTCGGGTAATTGCAACCGCTCCTTTTCCGTCGTGATCGTACCTCGACCTTGGAGTGAGGTGAAACCCATTCGAACCAAGCCTCTAACGCATCGACCAGAATTAGATTTTCTAACCTTATCCAGATTGGTCCGCAATGTCTTCGGGTTCCTCAGAAGAAAATGTCGAGCAAACCAAGCGGCAGATTCGAACCTTGGTCAACGAGGTTGCCGAACTGTCGAAGTCAGAGGTTCTGGCCGCTGAGTTCTACCCGGCTGTTCTTCAAAAAGTGGTCAATGCGCTTGCTGCTCGCGGGGGCGCTGTCTGGCTTCTCGATGGAGAAAATGGTCTGCGGCTTGCTCATCACATCGACATTTCTCCCAATTTGATCGATGCTAGCAACCAGGAAGCTATCAGCCATGGTCGACTTCTGGGCCGCTTGATTCAGCGGGGGGCTCCCGAGCTTATTCCTCCTTATAGCGGATCGGAGCAAACCGGCGAGGCTAATCCAACTCCCTTTCTGCTGGTAACTTCGCCGCTTATTTCGCCGAAAGGTCCAGTGGGGTTGCTAGAGGTTTTTCAGCGTGCCCAAACCCCTCCTGAGGCGCAGGCTGGCTACCTGAAATTCGTCAAGCACATCACGGATTTGGTTGGCGATTGGCTCAAGGGGCACACGCTTCAGCAAGCCTCAACCCGTCAAGAACTTTGGCAGCAATCGGATCAATTCGCGCGTTTGGTCCATGAGAATTTGGACTTAAAGGATACCGCATTTACGATCGCCAACGAGGGCCGCCGACTTATCGATTGCGACCGTGTCAGCGTTGCGATTCTCAAGGGAGGCAAGGCCAAGGTCATATCGATTTCCGGTCAGGATTCGATTGAGAATCGGTCGAACAATGTCCAAGCGTTGAATAACTTGGCAACACGTGTGATCAACAGTGGCGAGCCGCTCTGGTATGACGGGTCTACGGAAGATTTACCCGCCCAGCTTGAGGAAGCGATCGAAGACTATGTGGATCTGTCCCATGGGCGAACCGTAGCGGTCTTGCCGATCCGCCAACCGGAACGCAAGCTCGAAGGAGACGTGCTGGCCGAGCGCAACGAGACGAATGAGGCTCGCATTCGCCGTGATATCATCGGTGCTTTGATTGTCGAACAGATCGAGACACAATTGTCTCGCGACACACTGCAAGGACGGGTGGATTTGGTGTACGAACATGCTTGCCGTGCGCTCTCGAACTCGATCAACCACAGCAATATCCTGTTCATGCCCGTCTGGCGTTTCCTAGACCGGTGCCTTTGGATGTTCCGTGGATCAGCCCTTCCCAAAACGGCTTCCATTTTGGGTTTGATCGGAGCTGGTATCCTATCGATGTTCTTGATCCCCATGGACTTCGACCTTCAAGGCAATGGCAAGCTAAAGCCCACCGTCGAACGGCAGGTTTTCGCACATGTCGATGGGGAAGTCGAGCAGGTGCTCATCAAGCACGGCGACGACGTCAAAAAAGACCAAACGCTCGTGAGTCTCAAAAACAACGAACTCAACCAACAAATCCAAACCACCCAAGGCCAATTGAACCAATCGAGTCAACAAGCCTACGAATACGAACGTCAACTCAATAATCTCACATCGCTTAGCGAAGCCGACCGCATTCGCGTTCAACAAGATTTGAACCAAGCCAAGCAAGAAGTACTCAATCGCCAGGCCGAGTTGCAACTTTTGGTCGAACGGCAAACCAAGCTTCAGCGAAAAAGTCCAATCGATGGCCTTGTCACGACCTGGGACGTAGAAAAAATTCTCAACGCGCGCCCAGTCGTCACTGGCCAAGTCCTAATGACAATCGCCGATCCCAATGGACCTTGGGAAGTCGAGGTTTTGATGCCTGAGAAGCGAATGCGATATCTCGATGGTGCATTTAAGGACGATAAGGTCAGCAAAACAGACTCCAACTCTCAGCGTTATCTAGATGTAGAAATCATTTTGATGACTAAGTCGGATACGAAGTATTATGGCAAGCTCTATCAACCTGCGGTTGGGGAGCGTGCGGAACTTGATCCTGAGGACGGAGCTGTCGTTCGATTGCGTTGCATACCAAACGATGACGCCCTTTTGGAGATCACACGGCGACCGGGAGCTCGCGTTATGGCCGACGTGAAATGTGGAAAGCGAAGTGTCGCTTTCGTATGCTTCTACGAAGTGATCGAGTGGATTCGAGCCAACGTGTTCTTCTAGCCCGACCGGTCTCGAAGGCGTATTTTCCCGCACCCCAAAAAACACACACCTGGATCCAACGGATATGAAACAAAAAGTAATTGTCGCTTTGTCATTGCTTGTCATGGCTGTTTCATTTGGTGGATACTTCTGGCAGTCGAAAAAAATCGAAGTCCGAACGCCACTCGAGTCCAATGCGAGTTCCTCGGAAACCGCGCCGAGCCCTTCGGCGCAATACGGTCCTGAGCTTGCCAATGCTCCAATCGGCAACCAAGAAACTTTGCCAAAGCTCGTCCAGATCGATCGAGGTCAGTCCGACAGAGTGGTACCAACTCCTATTGCTCTGACCCAGACGAGCTTGATCCCGGCACTACCTGCCGCAGGGCAAGCGGCTTCTGTGCCGACGCTCGAGGCCACCCAAGACGGCAGACTGAGGTACAAAGCGATCCTATCGTTTGTCAACGATATCAAAGTAGTCGCGCAGACCGATGGAATCATCTTGGACATCTTGGTCGACGAAGGCTCAGCGGTGGCCAAGGACACGATTATGATTCAGATCGACAATCGCTTAGCCGTCGCCGAGAGGGAAGTCGCAAGTAAGGAACTCGAATCGGCCAAGCTCAAGGCTGAGGATGACAGTCAGATCAAGTTCTCTGTGGCTTCTTATGAAGTCGCCACAAGCGTCTTCAATCGCTCACAGGAACTTTTTGCCAAAGTTGTTGAAGCCCAGGAGGAATGGGAAAAAAAGCGGCTCGAGAAAATCAAAGCGGGATTTCAAATCGACGTTTCCAAACGTGAGCAATTGATCGCGCAAGCTGCCGTTGGGGTCAACGAAGCGAAAGTAAACGCGTCGAACGTCCAGCTTGAACTCAGGACGATCAAAGCTCCATTTACCGGCGTGGTCGCTTCGATGCAAAAAGAGCGTTACGACTGGGTCAAAGCTGGCGAAGAGATCTTGAGGCTCGTTTCTCTGGACAAATTCCGTGTCAAAGGAACCGTTCGAATCGCCGACTCGCCCAATACCCTCGAAGGTGCGAGGGCCAATGTGATCATTCCCACCGGAACCGGTAAAGTGGAGCGTCTAGAGGGTGTTGTTGGATTCGTCAGCCCTGAGTCCCAAGGTTCCGGGGCTCGCAACGATGGGACCCAGGAGTATACCGTCTGGGTTGAGATTCCCAACAAACAAGTCGGAGGCAAATACCTCTTTCGGGGAGCTATGGACGCCATCGTTGAAATCACTCCAAACCCTTGAACACTTGTTTCGATTGCAGCGTTTGCGGATCTTCTCGGTACTGGCTCCTACCAAACTCTTCTAAAGGAAATTCGACTCGATGACAACGATGGCAGACTCACTGGTCAACAGCGCGATGCGGCCTTTGAAGCTGCGCCGTCGTCCTGACCTTGAGTCCCGCAAACATCACTACGATGGCAGGTCGTATTGGGTCGTCAAAGAACCTCTAGGTTTGAATTACTTCCGTTTCCATGAGGAAGAGTTTGCCATCCTGAACATGCTCGATGGTCAGACTTCCTTGCAAGCGATCAAGGATCGATTCCAAGCCGAGTTTGCTCCTCAGCGAATCAGCCTTCAAGACCTACAGCAATTCGTCGGAATGCTTCACAAAAGCGGTTTGGTCATTTCGCATGCCGTCGGACAGGGCAAGCCGTTGCGACGCCGTGGAGAAACCAAGAAACGCAAAGAGTGGATCAGCAAACACTCGAACATTTTCGCCATCCGATTTCGTGGGATCGATCCCGAGCGGATCCTCAATGCATTGCTTCCCTGGTTCGGGTGGCTCTTTACAACATGGTGCTTGTTTTTGGCGATGTTTCTAGGCTTGGCCGCCATCACGCTCGTGCTGGTCAACTACCAAGAGTTTCGCGGGAAACTGCCGACATTCGAGACGTTTTTTGCCGCCAACAATTGGCTCTGGCTCGGTCTGACGATGGGTGCGGTCAAAGTGCTCCATGAGTTCGGACACGGTCTGAGTTGCAAAAAATTCGGTGGCGAATGCCACGAAATGGGTTTGATGTTCCTGGTCTTCACCCCGTGTTTGTATTGCAACGTATCGGATTCATGGATGCTGCCGAATAAATGGCAGCGAGTTTTCATCGGTGCGGCGGGGATGTATGTCGAATTGATCATCGCCTCGATAGCCACTTTTTTATGGTGGTATAGCGAAGACGGAATGTTCCACTTTTTGTGCTTGAGCGTCATGTTCATCTGCTCGGTATCTACCGTGGTGTTTAATGGAAATCCCCTGTTGCGTTTCGACGGCTATTACATCCTGATGGATACCTTGGAAATCCCGAATCTCAGGCAAAAAGCTAGCGAAATCCTAAAACGATGGTTCCAGAAAAATTGCTTAGGCCTCGAGCTTCAAGAGAACCCGTTTCTACCACAAGGCAACCGGCTGCTCTTTGGTGCGTACACCATCGGCTCGTTCATCTACCGATGGGTCGTGGCTTTCGGAATCATCATGTTCTTGAACCAAGTATTAAAGCCGTATGGACTCCAGTCCCTTGGACGAGCCTTTGCCATTGCAGGGCTTGCTGGAATGGTGGTCCCAGGGGTCATGTCGGTGGTGAAATTTCTAAGACAACCCGGGAGGGCAGCGAAGATGAAGCGAGCGAACATCACCACCAGTCTGATCGTGGCCAGCGCGATCCTATCGGTCATCGCGTTTCTTCCGGTCCCTTTTTATGTCTATTGCCCAACAGAAATTCAACCGACTCGCTCGTTTGAAGTTCGAACCATCGTCGCCGGTCAGTTGGTCACATGGCATAAAAAACCCCAGGATTCTGTGCTCAAAGGTGAAGTACTGTGCGAATTGCAGAACATGGAATTAAAATATCAGCGGGTTAAAGCTGAAGGTGAATTGCAGTCGGCAATCATCAAACTCCAAGACTTACAGCGATCCTCGGCAGCCGACTCACAGCAAGTCCAGTACCTGCGGATCCAACAAGAGGATGTGCAGTCCAAGCAGAACCTCTTGGCCGTGCTCGACCAAAAGATCGCCAACCTCGTGATCCGCAGTCCTATCGATGGGTTTGTTTTCAAAGCACCACCAAAAGAGGAAAGCAAAGCTGCAAAAGCTCAAGAGCAATTGCCGGGCTGGCACGGTGATCCCTTCGATCCTGCCAACAGCGACGTTTACTTTAGCGAAGGCGACTTGCTTTGCTTGGTCGGGCCCGAAAAGAAAATGGAAGGGGTCATGATCGTCGATCAGCATGACCGAGATTTGCTCCAGGCTGGGGACCGCGTGAGTCTGATGCTTGAATCCGCAAGGCTCGAATCGCTCAAGGGAACCATTGTCGGCTTCAGCGCATCGGAGATCAAGGAAGCGCCCCCGCAGTTGTCCATCCAAGTCGGCGGTTCGCTCGATACAAAATCCGACGAATCAGGCAGAACCATCCCGATAAGCACCTCGTACCAAGCAAGGGTCGAATTTGATTCTGCCGAGATCCCAAGCAGGCCCGGGTATCGAGGAGAGTCCAAGGTTCATTTGACATGGAGATCCCTTGGTTGGAGATTGAAAAGATACTTTATGAAAACCTTCAACTTTGAGTTCTAAGCGTTGTCGACAGACGAGCCAAACCCGCATAAAGTGAAGGAAGTTGATTTTGGGGTCCTCCCCGGTGAACCTTTAGTTTGTCAGTTGTTTTACAGAGAAAGAACGAACGATGTCCAACGATTTAGAACAAGAAGCCGGCCAGAATCCTCAAGCAGGTGGCCAAGCTGCCCAACAAGTCTCGGTTCAAGTTAGGGACGAAGATGCGATTGCCCTTTACGCGAACTTTTGCAGAGTCACCGGCTCGCCAGAGGAACTGATTGTCGATTTTGGCCTGAATCCCCAGCCAGTTGGGATCCCCAAGGATCCGATCCATGTAAAGCAACGGATCATCATGAATTTCTACACTGCCAAGCGACTGCTTGCGGCTCTGAGCATGTCGGTCCAACGTCACGAACAAGTTTTCGGCGTTTTGGAAACGGACATTCAGAAGCGACTACGAGTGCAGTAGTCCTTTATTTGGCCTTGAGATATGAAATTTCGGCCCGTTTGGCGGTTTGCCAAACGGGCCGAACTCGTTACACTCTTGGCTCTACGATGAGGCGGACAACCGGGGCAATCAGCTTGCAGGTTGGGTGCTGAAATCGGTGAAAAATCGGGCCGTAGCGCAGCCTGGCTAGCGCGCTACCTTGGGGTGGTAGAGGTCGTGGGTTCGAATCCCGCCGGCCCGATTAGCGAAAACCCTTGGTTTCCTTGTGAATCCAAGGGTTTTTTCGTTTCGTGGTCGATCTTTGCAAGTTCGCGATTGTCGCGCCCGGCGTTTTTGCCCGTAGGGTTCGTGGAGCGGTCCGGGTAGGAGTGTATGGAACCTATGTTTCATCGACCACCTCCGTTACCCAACATGGCTTGACCAACGAGAAGGACCGCGGAACGTACCATGG
>JAJTEK010000165.1 GCA_021299695.1 Pirellula sp.
AGAAAATCACGAGATCTGCCGATGCCAAATGCTCTAGGCCGGGAATATGGTGCTCTCTGAATTCAGCCTCCTTGCCCTTTTCGGGGTAGACCGGCATCGTCGGGTCGACTTCACCGCGTTCGTTGACCCCAAAGAGCACGGTGCAATCGAAGCCATGATGCTGACTGAGAATTTTCGCTAGCATCGGCATCGATTGCTCGCTTCGATACTCTTGTTCGGCCGAAATCAGAACGATACGCTTGCCCTTGCCCGGTCCATCCCCGCCTGGAAACGTCAGCCATGGAGTATTGTGCGGTTCGGCGGCGTAGCAAGCGGCTAACGCGGAGAAAACGAAGAAGTGTGCCAACCATACGATTTGGTTTTTCATGCTTGTTATTTCTCGAGTTGCTTGAGTTCCGCCATCGCCTCGGCCAGTCCCTTGCCGACCCCTCCAAGGATCTTTGCGGAGCCGAGGTAGTGAAACTCCAAATTCGATATTCCTTTTTCGATCACCGCGCGTTGGCGATCGCTGAGTCCTTCTCTGCGCATCTGTTCGACCAGAGCTTTTTCTTGCTGGGGCGAGAGCTTTTCCTCCTTGGCTTGCGCCTTGGCTCGCTGTTCAAGCTCTTTCTCCTTAGCCTTTGCCAGTGTCAATTCACCGTCCCAGTACTTCTCGGCCAGCACCGTTGCGACGTTGCCTTGGAATTCTGGGAGTAAGGCTGGGGCAGCCATCGCTGCACGAAAATGGTCGTGCGTGCTTTTGTAACGCAGTTGGTCGGGGCCGTATTCGGACGTTGGTCCACCGACGCCCAGAACGCCTATGACAAAAGGGAGCTTTGGAGCATTCAAATCCTTCCGTACATCGCGGATGAAGTGAGCCAATGCACTGCTGTATTGATCGTAGCCTCCTGGCTTGTCGCGATTGGGATAAGTCCCAGCGTCGACCATATCGTTCCAACCTTGGAACCAAGCAAATCCGGCGATTTGGTAGCCTACGGAATCATCGTATTCGGGGATGACTCGCTTGAGGTCACTGAGTACCAATTTCACATGATCGATCATCTGGCGGTAGTACACCCCGGTCTCCTTGGCTTTATCTGCTTGGATCGCAGCAAGATCCTTACCCTGTTTTTGCAGGTTGCCAAGGAGAGTTTCGTTGAAGACGTAAGGACCTGCGCTAGGTGGGCGAAAGTCCGTGTGGAGGCTTTTGCCTCCCCACGAGGTCTTGATGATCAAAATCGGTGCGTTGGAGAACTTCTGCATGGTCAGTCCGAAGGTAAACTCGGGCCCGATTTTTTCGGTGGACGCGCCAAAGCCAGCCGTCAGCTTGCCGGTCTGTTCGGATTCGGCGCATCCGATCGAAGAAATCCAGACGCGGTCGCAGACCTTGGGTTTGCCATCGGCCCCGAGCATTTCGTCGAGCATCGGCTTGGTCGCCGGATCCATGCCGATGTGTTCAAAGGTGCTGATTTTGGCATGGCCTTGCATGTTTGACTGTCCTGCGAGGATGTAGACCTGCAGAGGCAGACTTTTGCTGGCGAGTTGGTCGGCTGGGGCCAGAGGTTCCGTGGGGGGGGCGAAACCTAGTGCGCTGCAGGCGAACAGCGTCAGGGATACGAGCATCCAAGCGGCTTGGAAGGGGAGTTGGTTCATGGGTTTCTTGGATTAAGATTTGCGGTTGGGGCTAGGCGCGATAACGCGCGGTGCTAGCGCATCGCGGTGCTCGTAAACGAAGCCATGAGTATACTCGCTTGAGCGTTCATCAGCGGTATCAATACCGGACCGCTGGTGGAATACCCAAGCAGCCATCTTGAAACACAGAGGCACAAAGACCACGGAGGAAGCCCGTTCCTGGTAGTGGATCTTGCTTAAGATCCCAGCCTTGGCAAGAGGATTAGACCTTGTTGACAGATGCCCAACGGTTCCAATATTTGAGCTTGAGTTCATGTCGGCTTGCGGATAGACGGCAGGATTCCACTCCGGGTCTAGTTCCACTCCGGGTCTAGATGGACAAACCTGCAAGCTTCGGTCAGATGGAGTCCTGTGTCACTTGCCTTGGCCGATGAGATACAATTCAGGGCAGTTGCAGATCTGCTTTAGCTGCATGAGGGTGGCCAGTGAGATCCCCCGCTGTTGAAGGTCGTCGAAGCGTTGTTCGGAAGAACTTCAACAAGTCCTTGGGCTTTTTGCTCATAGGATTATCTTTTTCTTCTTCTTTTAGAGCGTTTGTTGCAGATCGAGCGAACTATTTCCCAGGTCAGGTCAGGGTATTGCGGTCGTAAGGTGTTCAGGATCTCTTTCGTTGGCTTTCGCGTTACGTTAAGCCTCTGAACGTCTTTTTCTAGCTGTGTCCATCTAGCCCTTTTGAGGTCCGTCGACTTCGGTTCGACCGGGTCCATCCCGTCTTTTTGCATTGTCATTTTATGCCCCCCATAGCGAACAAAGGTTCGATCACACCGCTAGGTCGTCTATGGTTGCAACCTCGACGGGTGTCCGTTTGGTCGATAGCTAGTCGACCTACCTTTTCGGAAAAAATGATTCGATCTGCCCTGCAAGCCATTCTAGGAACCTACCCGGCACGTTGTCGATCGGCTCGATTTTCAGTCGGCAGCGATCCATCGGCGACAACCCAAACACCCCCTTATCTTGCGGACTTGGTCAACCAACGCAAGCCAAGACTGGGGTTTCTTAGGAAAAAGGAGTTCACCGCCAAGGCGCAAAGTACGCGAAGGAGTTAGGAGGATAGGTCGACTTTGCGTCCTTTGCGTCTTCGCGGTGAGAAAAAGGGATTGGAGTGAAGAGAAGAAGGCTATTGGAAAATGGAAGAGGACGAACTCGATCAAACGAACAACTCACCTCATTGCATTGTGTTTTCTAATCCCTTATAACCTCGAACGGACGACTTGTATCCAGATCTCTCTGTGATCCATCGACGCCCGAACAGCCTAAAAATTCCTCGAGGTCTCGCTGTAAGCCTACTTTAAATTCACGAAGTATCGAGCTCCGCATGTCCAATCGCCGCCCCAACAAGTCCTCTCGCCGTTACGTCAACAAACGCTCTCTAAGGTTCGAAAAACTAGACATTCGGGCCATGCTCAATGTTGATTGGCGTAATCCGGTCGATCCGCTTGACGTAGATTCAGATCAAACGATCTCTCCGCTCGATCCGTTAGCCATCATCAACGAACTGAACCGTCGCGGCTCCGGCACACTAGACAATATGCGACCCTCGAACGCACCTTTTTTTGACGTCCGGGGGGACGGCTTCATCGATCCGCTTGATGTTCTATCAGTCATCAACTACATCAATGTGAGTGGCAGTGGTGTTCGAACACTCACTCCAAATGGTCAGTTCGAAACTTCGCAAGATGTTCCAATCACAGTAGGGGGGACTGGTGCCGGATCGCGTCGATACGTTGTAGAGCTCGATGCAAAGCTAGATACAACTACTGCAAATCGTTTGCTGCCAGATCTCCTTTCCGTTTACCTTGTTGATCCAACATCAACTTCCAGCACAGTGCTCGACCGTGGCACTCTAGGAACCTCTCTTTTTTCAATTTCTGCCAACGGCTCAACGGAACTGGCTGGTGGAATCGCGAAATGGGATGGGAGAAATCTTGAGGTTGATCTTAGCAATGCACAGCTTCCAAATACGGCTGTTCTTCGGTTTCAGCTTGTGACTTCGTCCCCAGGTACATCATCCCGCGTACAGATTCGCCCTCAGTCCAACGGGTTCGACCCAACTCGTCCTCCCGGTTCGCCTGTTCGTGATCGTGTCACCGTTGTAACTCCGGGCGAAGCCCTCGATACGAGCCTTTTGGCCTCGGCTCCCAATCTCAAATTATCACTGGTCAACAGTCGCTACGATAAAGCAACGGGCGGATATGTCGGCGACTTCGAAATTCGCAATGAAGGAGACCGTATTGGAAGAATTGCGTCGATAGTCTTTCCTGGCCTCCCGAACGGGGTTACTGTCGTTAATCGATCAGGGGTGGATTCTCTTGGGAGACCATTTATCAATTTCAAACCTGCGATTCGGGAAGGTGGACTGGGCCGCTCGGAAAACTCTGATCGGGTGAGGGTAGAGATTTCGAATCCAAGCGGAATTCCGTTCCAACTGCAACCGCTAATGCTCGTCGGATCCCCAAATCGTCCCCCCGTGTTGCCAGACTTCCCCAATCAGTCGGTGATGCCTGGAGATCGATTACAAATACCGTTGGCTGGAACTGACCCGGATGGAGATACCGTTCAGTATTCGGTAAGGCGCATTGGCGGTTCACGACTACCAACCGGCCAGATCGATCCAGTAAGGAACATCCTCACCTTTGAACCCTCTCCGACGCAGATTGGAAATTATGTGGTTGAGGTGACTGCCGCGGACGGAGTTCTTTCGACCTCCAAAACTTTTGAGTTGAATGTTGCCTCGGACCCGGTGACAACCACTCGGATCAGCGGTCGAGTTCTTGATACGGACGGTACACCGTTGCCAGGCATGCGAGTCGAGGTCGGAACTCTCCAAACACTGACAGATGCTAACGGTTTTTTCGAAATCGATCTTGGGACAGGGCCTATCGCATCGGAGACGATTCGGATTCGAGGGGATCTCTATGGGGGTACTGCCAAGTACCCATTTATTGCGGAAAAGCTTCCGTTCATGCTGTCCCGAGAGATTTATGTTGGATACAACAATCGGCTTCATCGTCCAATCTATTTGCCCAAGTTGGACATTGAGAATGGAAAGCAGATAAATCCAAGCCAAAACAACACGGTAGCTCCAGCATCACTCCCAGGAGTGTCTCTTCAAGTAACAGCTAATAGTTTGCTGAATCAGCAGGGCACACCGTTCAATGGGATTCTGAGTATCACCGAAGTGCCGCCGAACCTAACACCTGCATCACTGCCAGAAGGTGTTCGTCCGGATATGGTGGTGACCATCCAACCTGGTGAGATGGTATTCACAACGCCTGCTCCTCTGCGATTTCCGAATCGAGCTGGTTATCCCGCCGGCATGGTTTTAAACCTGATGTCTATCAATCCAGTCACCGGTGAATTCGAGGATGTCGGTGATCTCAAAGTTTCGGCTGATGGACTTTCACTCGAAACAATCGAAGGAGGAGTCCGCAATAGCAGTTGGCATTATCCAGAGCCAAGTCCGCCCGGACCAGGTGATGGTGATGGTGATGGCGATGGTGACGGTGACGGTGACGGTGACGGTGACGGTGACGGTGACGGTGACGGTGACGGGGATGGGGATGGGGATGGCGATGGCGATAGAGAAAAGGAAGAAGATAATCGTAACGACTGCAAAGGTCAGTACGGCAATTTCGTCGTTGTATGCCAGTCTGGGACGGTCCTGGACTCCTATGTTCTGCCCACTTACAAGACTGCAGGATTTACGCATGCACTAAAACTGCAATATGACTCCGGTAGAACCGTTCGCGTTCCGCAGCAATTTCAGCTCAGCTATACGCGACTAGGAGGACTGCCTACGGGGGTGTCTCCACGACTCGAGGTGAACTTTGAAATCGAGAGGTCGGGTGTACGTCAGCCCGCACTCGTGAGTTCAAAAACGGCGACAGTACAAAGTGAGAACACGCTCCAATGGGATATCGCGAACAAAACCGAAAGTCGCTTCAATATCGAACTCGACACGAACAACCTTCCGGCTGGTACCTACCGCTTGATTTATAAGGCACGGATCGTGGGACGCCAAGTGGGTGGCGCGTTCGCCTCTGGATACTTTGATCAAACCCGAGTTGTTTCCGTCCTCGACACCTCCAGCGGCTTCGGTTCCGGGTGGAGAATGGAGGGCTTGTCGCAATTACGAAGACAAACCGGCGGGGTGACTTTGATCGACGGCAACGGTTCCGCTTTCTTCCCGGCCATACCAGGGGTCCAGAATCGCTGGCGATCGCCGCTAGGTGACTTTTCAACTCTGGGATTGCTGGGTGACGGAACGTTCGAGCGAGCGTTTCCCGACGGTACGACACAACGCTTTGATCGCTCCGATCGCATTGCAACTTTGCGAGATCGGCTCGGGAATACATGGCGATACGAGTACGGCTCCAACGGTATGATTTCCGAGATCACCGATCCGGCAGGCTTGAAGACCACGTTTACTTTGGAAAATGGCAAGTTGCAATCGATCCGCGATCCGTTCGGTCGAGCCACGACACTGATTTACGATGCGCAAGGCGATCTAGTGCGAATCACAGCACCGAATAGTGCGGTGGATCAGTGGACGTATGATTCGCGACATCGAATGACCTCGCACACCAACGCGATTGGTGAGACAGAAACGGTTTTTTATGACAACCAAGGTCGTGCAAATTACGGGATTCGCAAGGACGGAAGTCGCCAGGATTACATCCCTAGTCGATCGACAGAAGATCCAACTCTGTCTCAGTATTTAGGACCTGACGGCACCAAGACAACGACTCGCCTTGACGACCGTGGCCAGCAGCGTGCAACGCTGGACGCCATGGGTCCGGTTTCCTCTACAGAGCGTAATGCGCAGAACCTCGTCGAGGTTTCATTCGATGGACAAGGGAACGCAACGAAATACCTCTACGATAATCGTGGTAACATTGTTCGGATCGAAGATGACATCACAGGAATCCGTCTCACACCGACAACCCGTTGGATCGCATCCGGTGGCGGCGATTGGAATAATGCAGCTAACTGGAGCGAGGGACAAGTCCCAGGGCCCAACGATGTGGTTGACATCGCAGGACCAACTGGCTCGGAAGTGAAAATTACTGGTAATCCGGCAACTGTAAAGGCGATCTACTCCAAACTGAAGGTTGTTGTTCAATCATCTGGAATTACGATCGCGGGATTCTCGAATCTCCAGGGGGGGATTACAGCCACTGCGAATTCGACGATCAGATTTCAAAACTCCCGTACGCTAGTGAGTGCATTTACAGCCGACAGCAGCACGATCATCGCAGAAAACTCTGGAGTCCTATCGGTAATCGGAAATGCATCTATTCTGAGAAGTCTCGTTTCCGCAACATCGGGTGGAAGGGTTCGTGTCGATGGTTCTACCAATCTGGACGAATCTCGGGTTAACGCTGTCGAGGGTGGAAGTGTTTCTTTGCCGGGATTGAAAACCTACAAGGTTCGTTCGAGCTTGGCGTTTCGAGAGCAATTGAAGATGTTTTCTGCGACGGGAGCAGGAAGCGTAATTGACGTATCATCTCTCGAGACGATTCAGGGCACCTACAATTCTTATCAGTCGCGGCAAACCGTGGAAGCGGTCGATGGAGCCACCGTTGATTTGTCTGGGCTCAAGACACTGACCGTTGGCGGGACATCG
>JAJTEK010000041.1:0-22792 GCA_021299695.1 Pirellula sp.
GTGGCCGTCGCGACCCGAACCGATGGGATCACGGTCGATGTGACGGACCAAGTCCAGTGGAAGCTTGAGAATCCGGCTCTCGCCAAACTAGAGAATTTGGTGCTTTATCCGCTGGCTGACGGAGCGACGCAATTGGTCGGTTCCTGGAATGGCATGGAGACAAGAGCGGCTTTGGAGGTCACGCAGAGTCAAATAGCGCGCAAGGTCGAGTTTGAGCGCGATATTATGCCGATATTCACCAAGGTCGGTTGCAACACCGGTTCGTGCCATGGCGCGGCGCGAGGCAAGGATGGATTTCGTTTGAGTCTATTTGGATTCGATCCGCTTGGGGATTATCAGAGGATCACCCGTGAAATCGGGATTCGCCGCATCAACTTGGCCGTACCCGAGCAAAGTTTGCTGCTTCTCAAGGCAACCGGATCGGTCCAGCATTCTGGGGGCAAGAAAATCGAGCCCGGCAGCAAGCATTACCAAACGGTATTGGCGTGGCTTCAAGCCGGTGCACTGGCAGATGCTGCAAGGCCACCGGCGGTGACCAAGGTGGATGTGTATCCATCGCAAGCGGTCCTTGAAGGCCAGGGAGCCAAGCAGCGAATCGTCGCAGTGGCGACTTATGCCGATGGAACTCAAAGAGACGTTTGGGATCTTGCAGGCTTTACGACCAACAACGAGCGGGCCGGCGCCGTCGATGCCGACGGTGTGGTTACCAGCGGCGTGCGTGGCGAAGCTTTCGTGATGGCGCGCTTCGATACTCACACGGTAGGAACCCAGGTCTTGGCCTTGCCTGCTGGAATGCAGTATGAGTACAAGCCGAGTCAGGGGAGTTACATCGATGCACTGGTCGATGCGAAACTCCTGAAGTTGCGGTTGCCGGCCAGTGGGCTTTGCACCGATGAGGAGTTTGTGCGTCGGGCTACTGTGGATATCACTGGATTGCTTCCGACTGAAGAGGAGACCGTAGGGTTTCTCTCGAATGCCGATCCGAACAAGAGGGCTGCGTTGATCGAGACCCTTTTGGGTCGCAAGGAGTTCAGCGAGATCTGGGCCATGAAGTGGGCCGACCTCTTGATGATCAAGAGCAACAATCAGGTCAGTTACAAGGCCGCTTACCTCTATTACAACTGGCTTATCAATCAGATCGCTTCGAATACGCCTTTGGATAAGATCGTCCGAGAGTTGCTCACAGCCACCGGTGGAACATTCCAGAATCCAGCGACGAACTTTTATCAGGTCGAGCAGGACCGCTTGAAGATGTCCGAGAATGTGGCTCAGGTTTTCATGGGGATACGCACCCAGTGCGCCCAATGCCACAATCATCCCTTCGACCGATGGACGATGGACGATTACTATGGATTCGCCGCGTTCTTTTCCCAGGTAGGCCGCAAGCAGAGTGAAGATTACCGACAGATATTGGTCTTCAATGGCGGCGGTGGTGAAGTGAACCATCCGGTTGGTGGTGCAGTGGTTAAGCCTCGGTTTTTAGGCGGAGGCCCAGCGGCAACCGACGGCAAGGACCGACGCGTCGTCTTGGCCGAATGGATGACCAGCAATGAAAACCCTTTCTTTGCCAAGAGTGTATCGAACCGGATTTGGGCACACTTTACCGGTGTGGGGATCGTCAATCCTGTGGACGATTTCCGAGCAAGTAACCCTGCAAGCAATCCTGAGTTGCTCGATACGCTCGGCGCTAAGTTGATCGAGTACAAGTACGACATCAAGCAGTTGGTACGAGATATTTGCAATTCGAAGACTTACCAGCGGTCGACCGTTCCGGTCCCTGGCAACGAGGAAGACTTGCGGAACTACTCGCACGCTACGGTTCGTAGAATCCCCGCAGAGAACATGCTCGATTGCATTTCGCAGGTGACCATGACCAAAGAGAAGTTCCGGGGATTGCCCGTCGGGGCCCGAGCCGTGCAAATCGCCGACGGAGCGACCAGCAATTATTTCCTTACCACGTTCGGCCGCAGTGCAAGAACGACGGTCTGTGCCGAGGAGGCCACGACCGACCCATCGCTCTCTCAGGCACTCCATTTGATCAATGGAGGGGCCGTCAGCGGCAAGATCAATCAGGGGCAACTCATTCCAAACTGGAAGAAGGAAGGGCTCAGTCCCGAAGGGATCATCGAGAAGATCTACGTCCGTTGTCTATCTCGCAAACCCACCGAAGGAGAGCGAGCTAGGCTCATGCAGATGATCGGCGAGTCTAGCAATCCCGATCAGGGACTCCAGGATGTGTTTTGGGCGGTTCTCAATAGCCGCGAGTTCATTTTCAATCACTAAGTCGACACCAACCGTTGAAGATATCCGATGCGCATCGACACGAATCCGTTCATCACTGCAATCGCTAGCTGTGCTTTGGCTCCAGTCTTGGCAGTAGCTTGTGCTTCCTCGCTTTGGGCCCAAGAGCCAGCGAAGATCACGTACGAAGACCACATCAAGCCCATCTTTCGGGAGCACTGTTCTTCTTGCCATAACAACAACGCCAAAAAGGGCGGGTTGTCCCTCGAGAGCTTCCAAGCGACCATGGCCGGGGGCAGCAGCGGAGAGGTCTTGGTTTCCGGGGATCTCGATTCGTCGAGACTTTATGCGTTGACTGCCCACAAAGAGCAACCGACGATGCCCCCGATGCAGGACAAGATCGCTCAGGCGAAGATCGATCTTCTAAAAACTTGGATTGAGCAAGGGATGCCTGAGAACAGTGGTTCGGCGATACGAAAGCCGATGGCAAGTGCTGCTGCGATCAGCGTGGCAGCAGCCGGTAGGCCCGAGGGCCCACCCCCGATGCCATCGACGGTCTTGAAGCAGACACCGCTTTACACCGCCAAAGCCTCGTCGATCTCGGCCCTAGGGGCCGCACCTTGGTCACCGTTGATCGCCGTAGGCGGTCAGCGCCAAGTCGTCTTGTACCATTCGATGACAGGCCAACTGCTCGGTATTTTGCCGTTCCCAGAGGGCGAGCCTCAATCGATTACCTTTTCGCGCGATGGCAAGTTGATTTTGATCGGTGGCGGTCGTCACAGCGTCGACGGCTTTGCCGTTTTGTGCGAACTTTCGACGGGCAATCGGATCGCCAAGGTTGGCGATGAGTTGGATATTGTGATGGCTGCCGATATCAGCGACGACAACCGCCTGATCGCTCTTGCAGGTCCACAAAAGATGGTGCGAGTCTACGATACGCTTACCGGTGAGCTCAAGTGGGAGCAGAAGAAACACACCGATTGGATCTACGCGGTGCGATTCAGTCCCGATGGCCTATTGTTGGCAACGGCTGACCGCGCCGCGGGCCTTGTCATTTGGGAATCGTCGACGGGCAAGATGTATGCGGACTTGCAAGCCCACAAGAACGAGATTCGCTCTTTGGCCTGGAGGCCCGATTCTGGAGCTGTCGTCAGCGCCTCGCTCGACGGGACGCTCAAGATGTGGGATATGAATGAGAGCAAGCTTCTGAAGTCCTGGGATGCTCATCCGGGTGGGGCCGCTGCAATCGCCATTGCCAATGATGGTGTGATGGTCTCGACGGGCAAGGATCGCAAGGTCAAGATTTGGGATGCGGCCGGTAATGCCGCCGGCGAGATGCCTGCCTTGGAAGAAGCGGGCCAAGAGGTGGCCATTACTGTCGATTCACAGCATGTGGTTTCCGGGGATTGGTTAGGTAACGTGCGCGTATGGTTGCGAGCCGACCCGAAGGACGAAAAGCGGCTTGCAGCGAACCCTGTGACCCTCGAGATGGCCGTCGCTTCGAACAAAGAGCGTCACGTTCAATTGGCTGCAGTGGCCCAAGCAGCGACGGCAGAACTGACGCAGCAAGCCGCCCAAACTGCGGCGGTCCAAAAGGCCAACACCGATCATCAGAGCCTTATTGCGACTTACGTCGCACAGATCACGGAGCTTACCAATGGATCGAACCAATTGAAGGTCATGGTCGATACGTACGCAACGCAAATTGCGGCCAAGCAGGCCGAGGTTGCCAAGACCGTAGAGGGGATCGCCGCCAAAACGGCGCAAGTCACACAAACCGCTGCGGAAAAGAAGCAGGCCGATGATGCACTGGTGGGCTTGCAAAAGCAGAAGGAGGGGCAAGTCCCTGATCCTGCGGCTCTCGACGCTCAGATCGCCGAAGCGGGCAAAGCCGTCGAGGCCAAAGCGGCTGCGGTGGCTCAATTCACCAATGAGCTCAATGCTCTCAATGCGGAAAAAGCACAAAAGGACAAAGAGATCGCCGAGCTTTCTGTAGCCAACGCTGCCAAGAGCAAAGAATATGCCGATGCGATGACCAAACTCGCCGAGCTGATCACGAACAAAGCTGCGGCCGATAAGCGAATGGAAGAATTGGTCGCTGAGTTGAAGGTAGCAACCGACAAGCAGGTTGCAGCCCAAGCCAAGGCCGATGGAGCCAATGCAGCGGCCAATGGACTGGCTGCAGAGATCGCAACGCTCGAGCAAGAGCTCGTTCGCTTCAACGGGTTGGCGAATGAATTCGCGGCTAAGAAGACCGCCATTGAACAAGCCATCGCGCAGGTCAATGCCGAGGCGCAGCCGATCCAAAACAATCTGACTGCGGTCAAATCCAAGATGGATCAGACGCAAGCGGCGATCGCTCAACTCGAGAAGCAATTGGCCGAGCTACAGGCGATGATGGCCGCGACTCAGGAAGCTAAGAATAACTTGGCCAAGGAGATGGCACCGCAGCAGCAAGCGCTCGATGCGGTGATGACAAGGCTTCAGCAAGCTCAGGCCGAGCTCGGTGGTGTCGCATCTCAGCAGAAACTCTTTGAAGAGTCCTACAAGAAATAAACAGAAGAAATCACCGCAAAGTTAGTGGATCTCCCGCAGAGATCCGGGTGTTTCGTTGCTCAATGATTTGCAATTAACAAGACAATCTGGCCATCGCTTTTCCCTCAAAGAAAAAAGCGGGGAAACACAGAGGCACAGAGATCACAGAGATCACAGAGATCACAGAGATCAGAGAGATCACAGAGTTCGCACAGTGAGACTTGCTCTGGGCGGAACTTATTTTTTGGCCATTCGAGGCGTCTGTAGGATGTAGAGCTTTGGGTCGTCGACGATCCAGTCGGTGGTCCAATCCCGGCCGTTGTCGCCATTGACCACGTTGTAAAAGAAGGACCGGAGTTCTTCGCAACGGTAGCCATAGGGCATCGAGGTTGCGATGTAGTCCTCGCGACGGAGTTCTTCGACCCCTTGGCGGGCAAAGTAATGCACCAGACCGTCGGGAGTGAACGAAAGCCCAAGGGTCCACCATCCGGTCTCGGGGATCTCAGGGCCGAGGAAATCGCCGCCGTTGCGGTCTGCACGCACGCGGAAATAAGCATAGGGGACGTTTTTGCCTTCGACTTGCTTGGTGCCCCGCAGGATGAACAAACCAGGCCAGTAAACTTCATCCTTCTGCGATTTGCTCGAGAAAAGGAACTTCGTTTTGTTTTCCATGATGGTCGTTTCTACGGCTGCACGGAAGGCAAAGTGAGGTCCGTTGCGATTTTCCCATTCGTCCAGAGGTGGGATGAAGACACGCGTCGTGATGTTCGGGGATTGAGAGACTTTCAAGGTACCTCCGAGGCGGTATTGGACGTTGCAGATAAAGTCGTCCTGGTGCATTTTATTGCTCGGACGGTTGGGTATCCCTGTGTAGAGGGACTTCATCAAGAGGGAGCCTTGGCTACCTGCAAGCCCACCTGGCGGAGTGGGGACTCGCTTGACGATGTCAGGATGTCCACGTTTGGCACCCTCATACCAACGGCCATTGGTCGATTTGCCCATCGGTTGGCGTTGATTTTCATCGATGTCCTCGGTGCTCTTGGGGTTGTTGGGGATAAAATCCCAGGACTCCTCCTCGAAGTCGTCGCCGACTTGATTGAGCTGAACACCGGTCCCTGGCACGACGATATCGCCTCGGGACTGAGCAAGGCACGGTAGGGCCAGGGCCAGGAGCAATCCCAGGGGTGCAATGCCGTGGGTGAGAAAGCAACAGGCAATTCGGTGGTCGCTGCGCATAGAGATTTCGACGGGAAAACCCGTTTTGGGGCAGAAGGATGGGGAAAAGTAAAACCACTGCTATCTGTCGGTATCGGACCGCAGAGAGCGAAAAACCGAGTTTTTCGATTCGACTCTAAAAGGTTTCCTGTTTTCTCTATTCCCCCAAAATACCCGTCGGCTTAGGGTCTGAGCTCTCGGCGGCTTGTTCGGGAAAGGGCGCATAAGACTCGGCGAAACTCGGATGGGGAGCTATACTGGGGCCTTGGATGTGAACGACCCTACTCCGATGAGCTTCCATGGCCTTTCCTGATCAATCCGACCAAGAACCGCAATCCCAGTCTCCCTATGCACCGACCATGGTGCCCGGGGATGGTAATGGTGCAGGATCGATCCTTGGCCGATTTGGCGATGGGTTCAAGTTCACCGCCGTCATTGCGGTGATGGTCATTGCGATTTGGTTTGTGTCCAAGAAGCTCAAGGGGGTGACTTGGGATGACGTTCAAAGGGGCTTTGACAATCTACCGACATCTCACATCGTCGGTGCCTTGCTCCTTACGGGGATCAATTATCTGATTCTGACCGGATACGATTGGATTGCGATTCGTTTCATGAAGAAGCGTTTATCGTTCCCCAGGATGATGGCCGGGGCGATTGTCGGTTACGCGTCAGGCAATGTCCTCGGATGGCTATTCGGAGGGAACCTAGCAAGGTATCGGATGTATTCGAAATGGGGCTTTAGCACCATGGAAATCATCGGGCTCGTATCGATCTTATCGGTGACTTTTTGGTTGGGTTTGTTTCTGCTCGCTGGAATAGCGTTCTTGGCGTTGCCGATTCACTTGCCACCGTCGGTTCAGGAATTTTTCAAGATCGAGTCAAAGCTCTTCGGTGATATCGAGTTGAGTCAGCACATGTTCGGCTCCATCTTTTTGGGGTGCGTGGCTGCTTATCTCGCCGCATGCTTGCTGGTTCGAAAGCCTATACGGTTCAAGGGGCTTTCGATCGCTCTGCCTCCTTTTCGATTATCTGCTATGCAGTTGGTCGTCTCGGCATTGGATTTCCTGCTCGCTACAACGACTCTGTACGTGCTGCTTCCACCGGACATCGTCGGTCCGGACAAGATCAATTTCTCGACCGTTTTGATCGCTTATTTGACAGCGCAGATCGCAGCCGTCTTGACGCACGTGCCTGGTGGATACGGGTTGCTCGAGGGGATATTGATCGCCTTTTTGGAGGGGCCAACCGACGATCGCAAGGGTTCGATCCTCTGCGCAGTGATCATGTTCCGGATCATCTACTACTTGATCCCTTTTTGTGTTGCTGGGTTGCTCTATGTGATCAATGAGTACTCTCCGAGGCTCAAGCAAGCGGATATCTCCGATGGAATCTGATCGGTCGCTTGGCCCTGCGGCACTAGCAGGACCTGCCGCACAACCCGCTGCAACTTGGCAAACATCGCTCCGCCAAGCGGTTCGTTCTTTGGATGAGTTGCTCGGTATGCTGGGGTTGAGCAGGGAGGAATTGCCGGTTCTTGATGCGACATCTAGTTTCCCACTTTTGGTTCCACGCGAGTACGTCCAGCGGATGGAGGTTGGGAATCCGAGGGATCCATTGCTCGCGCAGGTCTTACCCCGAGCCGATGAGAATCTAAAGGTCGATGGATTTGGTCTGGATGCGGTAGGGGACGGCCCCTCGGCGCGTCTGCCTGGGATTCTCCACAAGTACCAATCGAGAGCTCTGCTGATTGCTACGGGTCTGTGCGCCGTGCATTGCAGGTACTGTTTTCGACGGCATTACCCCTATGAAGATTCCCCGGCGAGTCTGGCCCAGTGGGACGAGTCGCTGAGATACCTTGGAGAAAATCCTCAGATCGATGAAGTGATCTTGTCGGGTGGAGATCCACTCTCGCTCGGGAACGCCAAGCTTTTTGGGTTGCTCGGGCGCGTTGCGAGCCTATCGCATGTTTCGCGAGTCCGAATCCATACCCGATTTCCGGTGATGATTCCAAGCAGGATCGATTCGGATTTTCTTGAACGCCTCGAGGCGATTGCGTTCGGTCCGCTGGGCAAACCGGTGTGGATCGTTTTGCATGTGAACCATGCGCGTGAGATCGATGGTCCGTTGGTCGAGGTTTGCCAGCGTCTTCGCCGCTCGGGTGCGATTTTGCTCAATCAAGCGGTACTGCTTCGAGGGGTCAACGATACGTTTGAGTCTCAACGCGATTTGTGCAAAGGACTGGCCGATGCAGGTGTCGTGCCTTATTACTTGCACCAATTAGATCGCGTGGCCGGTACAGCCCATTTTGAGTGCGACGAGCAACTCGGTGAATCGATCGTCGCTCGATTGCGTGCGGAGTTGTCCGGCTATGCGACTCCGAGGTTTGTCAAGGAGATCGCCGGAGAAGCCAGCAAGACGCTGATCCTCTAGCGGCTGCTCGCTGCTTGGACTCCGGGTCGGTAACCGAGCGTATAGGACTGCGAAGGGTTCGATGGATTGGCAGGGTTCGATGGATTGGCAGGATTGGCTGGTCTGGGGTGCAATCCTGAGCCGATTCGAGGCTGCGCACCCGAGAGCGTTTCCATGCGAACTTTCTGGTCTTGGAAATTCATGATCGCCACACGGACATCGACCGGCAGTGCCGAGAGTCGGGTGTGATGCAACGCGCCTGGTTTGTAGACGATCGACTCGAGCCAATCGTCGGGAACTTCTGGTTCGTACCATTCGAGTTTGGCTCCTAGCTTATGGAACGGCGTGGGAAAGTTCCTTTGTTGGATTGTTTTGGAGTAGAGTTTGACTGAGCGGATGAGGTTCGCTTGTTGCCGCACGTATTCGGCGGCTGCTTGCGATGCGACCGTGTCGTTTTCTTGGTAAAGAGCGACGACTAGCGATTGCCGAGCGATCACCGATTCGCGACGGAAATGAGGAGGTTCCATCCCGACGGCTTGGAGCGTCACATCCATCAGGTCCGCACGCCAATTCTCTGGAACGCTCAGCAGGAGCCCGAGGGTTCGAGAACCTTCGAGAGTCGTTTGGCTGTTGGGTCGCAATTTGAAGTAGACACCCCTTTGCCTCTGGATGGTCCCAGAGGCGACGGTCAGTTCCCTGGCTGGCCTTTGGAGGAATTGAACGCTTTGGGTTTGGTAATCGGATTGATTCCAAGCTCCCGATAGTCCACCGATGGCAGGGTAAGCTCCAAAGCCTTGGAGATTCGCATCGCGAGTCTGGTCCTTCTCCTGCATCACTTGGAGGGGACCATCGATGTCTGAATGCAGTTCGGTACGAGGAGAATAGTCGACGACGACGACTTCTTCCCTGCGACAGACGGCTTGGACCATGACCTCTTTGATCGTCTGCTCTGTGCCTGGCTGGAAGAATGTCGAGACATCGAGTTCAACGGCCACGAGCCTGGAGTTGGGGGCACGCGAGAAGGCTGTGTGGGCGCAAAGGGGGCGCACTGCGGCCGACGCGTTGACGTCAAAGGTGACTTGGCCTGCCGCATGGGTTCCGAGAATGGTCCCCAGAAGGATCGCTAGCAACTGCGATCGTCCTCGGATCGCATGGAGCAGCATGTAGCATGTGAAAAGAACGAGCATTATTCTTACCTCCGTGGAATTCTGTCACTTCAAGCAACCCTGGGGTACCTGAGAACAGCTAGAAAGTGGGACTAGCCAATGGGAGTAGCAACTGACGTTCCATCCTGGATATAAGACTCCTGAAGACGCGGTTTTTCTCAAAAGCACTGACAAAAAGCCTCTCAACGCTCGGGTTGATTGCTAGCAACACTGAGATTGCCTTGTCCGTTTTTGAAAAACTTGCCGCGTGTTTTGTAATCTTAGAGAGCCGTTTTCCAAAGGCAAGGTAAGCGGTTAGAATCGAAATCGTTGTATTTTGTCTATTTTGACCAATGTCACACAGAGAGATTCAGAAGAGGGAAGAAATGAGAGCTCAAGAAGTATTGAAGGCATCGTTGAAGATGACGCAGAGGGTCTATTCGAGCTATGTCAGCGATTTGACCGACGAGGAATTGATGCTTCGTCCCGGTCCAGGTTGCAACCACATCGCTTGGCAACTCGGACACTTGATCAGTTCGAATACCAGCATCCTCAATGCAGTCTTGCCCGATGCGGCTCCTAGCTTGCCCGAGGGCTTTGATCAAAAGCATGGCAAGTCGAACAGTGCCAGTGACGATCCCAAGGATTTTCTGACCAAGCAACAGTATGTGGAGTTGTTCAGCAAGCTCGACGATGCGATCTTCGCGGCCATCGATCGTTTGAGCGAAGCGGACCTTGACCAACCGAGTCCGGAACCTTGGAGGGGCAGATTCCCGACGATTGGCAGTTTGGCCGTAGTGCTCGTGGCCCACACGATGATGCATGTGGGCCAATGGGTGCCGATTCGACGCAAGCTGCAAAAGCCGGTTTTGATTTAGGTTTCTCTTGGCTCAGTCTTCCACAGGCATGAGCCGTAAAAAGTCGATGCCGACCATGTAGCCCGGGGCGGCATCGGCATTTTTGCCGAGGATCTGGATCTTGAGGATGTGCTTGCCCTGGGTCCAATCTCTGGCTGGCAGTTTAAGGATTCCGGTGGTGACGACATCCGGTGTGTTGAAACCGTCGATTGGCTCTCCGATGGGGATATCATCGACGAACAGTTGGATGATTGCATAGTCGCGAGCTTTGGTCAGGACGATTTGGGGTTCGAACTTACCTTCTGTGGGGATTTCGAATTCCAGGCTCAAGGAGTCGTTGGGCTGTGCTCCGGTCCACCAGATGTGGTTGTTGGAGCTCCAACGATCTTTGGGGAAGGCTCGCATGTCTTGGCCTTGGGTATTTCCCCTGGTCTTCTGGAGGACCTTCATCGTTTCGGCTTCGATCGCTCCGGGCACAGTTCCTTCCGGGGCGAATTCAGGTCGGGGACCGCGCAAGGGAACTTGTGCAGGGCTGGCAAGATACCCGATGATATCGCGGATTTCCTCGGGTTGCATTTGTTCGAGCAGTCCGTTGGGCATGAGCGAGAGTTCCGAGAGTTTGCGCTGTTCGACTTCGTCTTTGGGGACGACGACCAGATCATTGATGGTTTTGAGTGTCAGTGCGCTATCGGTTTCTTTGGTGATCAATCCGGAGAGAACCCGTCCATCGTTGAGTTGCAGGAGGGTCATTTGGTAGTCTTTGCCGACGACCGCGTTGGGAGCAACGAGGTTTTCGAGAATGTAGTTTAGGTCTGCCCGGTTCGAGCCGGTCAGATCAGGACCGACTTTTTGGCCTTCACCGAAGAGTTGATGGCATGCCATGCAGTGTTTATTGAACAGCAAGCGGCCTTGGCTCAGATCGGCTTTGGCAAGGATGTTTTTAGGGAGTTGCGATTTGTATTTCTCGATCGCTTGTTTTTGTTCCTCGGAGGAGGTCCCGACTTTGCCCCAGGATTGGTTGATTCGATCGACAAGGGACTTGTCGTTGAGGCTGACCATTTGACGGACATGGAACGCGTGGATATCGGATCTTGCGATTTTTCCGGTATCGATGGCGTTGAGGAGTTTCTCTGCGAAAGGCGCTCGAGATACGAGCGTGGCGATCGCGTCTTCGCGAGCTGTTTTGTTGAACTGGGTGTAGAGTCCGAGCAGCGTATCGGGGGTGTTTGCATCGGCCACGGCCGAGAGGGCTCGGATGGCAGGAGACTGGAGAGCTTCGGTATCCAAGACGGCATAGAGGCTAGGTGCGAGTTCTTTATCGCGTCCTCTGACGAGAATATCGAGGGCCTGCTTGCGTTGGTCTAGGGGTCTGGATTTGTCGACGAGCCGTTCGCGGAGTTGAGGAAAGGCGCGTTGGTCGCCGAAAGCGACGGCGGCTCGGAGTGCAAGTTCTTGGATCTCTGGCGAGTCGGCTTTAGCGAGTCGAACGTAGGCCTCTTTCCAATTCATGGGTTGGGGGACATTGACGCGTCCTTCCATCGATTGGAGGATTTGCTCGAGGGCATCGGCTTGTTTTTCGGTAGGCCAGTTGACCAATTCCCCGACGAGCGCTTCGAGTCCTTGAGGGTCCGAGGCGGCCCTACGAACGATGTACTGTTCGATCTGCTCGATCTTGCTGTTGCTGGCCAAATCCAAGGCCCGCTTGGGGTCCATAGCCACCAACGGTTCGATGCCGTACCAAGCGACCAGGGGAATGTTTTTGTCCTTGGCGTCTGCTTGGTGATCCAAGAGTCCTTGGGCGATCCCCCAACGCACTTGGGGATCCAATCGGTTGATAGCCGAGGCCAGGTACAATCGTACAATCGGGTCGGATTGCTTGTTCGCTGCAAGTGCGGCAAAAAGTTCAAGAGCCTTTGGAGGGACTTGTTTGTCTTCGCAGAGCAACTGGATGGCCCAGGCGACCGCGTAGGGGGATGGATGATTCAAGAGGGATTGGAGTTTTCCATCGTCGAGCAGGCCTGTTGCATGAGCCAACCAGATTCCGCGTAGGACGCGAGTTTCCTGATCGCTTGCAAGAAGTTTGTCGATCTTGCTTTGGACTTCAGCAGTGTTCATTTTGCCTTCAGCGGCTCGTTGCTGAAGGAGTCGGCGAGAGACTCGAACGAACCAATCGTTCTTATGCCAAGCTAGTTCGGCTAAGTCCCCGTCGGATAGTTTGGACAAATCGACTTTTTGGCGTTTAGGGACTCCGTAAGCGATATTGTAGACACGCCCATTGGTTCGGTCCCAAATTTCGGGGTTAACGCGGTGGCAAGCGTTTCGATCGTACCAGTCGATCAGGTAGGCAGAGCCATCGGGTCCAGTACGCAGGTTGATTCCGCGGAACCACCGGTCGTTGGACAAGAGCAGATCGTCGCCATGTTTTCCGACGTAGCCGCTTGCGTCACGAACCAACCGATCCATGTTGACTCGGTTTCCATGGATGTTGTTGAAGAAGATCTGGTTGCGATACCGATCGGGCCAATTGTCTCCGAGGTAGATCATCGCACCGCAGTGGGCGTGTCCTCCACCTGCATCGGAGGTGTCGTCTTGAATGCCCGGTTCGTGGCCCCACCAAGCATGGTCTCCGATACTTCCCGCATAGTGCAGGTGATCGGCGATGGTTTTGATATCCGAGTAAACGTAGCGGTTGAAATGCTCGCCGGCTTGACGCTGGTAGTGTGCCCCCTGGATGACATGGTACAGGTGCGGGATCACACAGGCTGTGATGAAGGCTTGGCCGTGGTCATTGAAATCGACACCCCATGGATTGGAGGTCCCCCAGGCGAAGACCTCGAATTGGTGCGCCGTCGGATGGTATCTCCAGACGGCCGCGTTCATCGGTGTTCTTTGGTTGTCTGGGGTTCCAGGCTTGCCGACTTTGCTGTGCGTAAAGACACCGTGGCATCCGTAGAGCCAACCATCGGGTCCCCAGTTCAGCGCATTGAGCGTCTCGTGGGTGTCTTGGTAACCGAATCCGTCCAAGAGGATTTGGGGTTTGCTGTCGGGCACATCATCACCGTCGGCGTCGGGGATAAACATCAAATACGGAGCGGCCCCGACCCAAACGCCACCGAAGCCGACCTCTAGGCCGCTGACGAGGTTGAGTCCTTCGATGAAGGGTTTTCGAGAATCAAAAACACCGTCTTGATCGGTATCTTCGAGGATGACGATCTGATCGATCCCCTGCCCTTCAGGTGCGCGTTTGGGGTAGGTGTAAGCTTCGGCGATCCAGAGTCGTCCTCGGTGGTCAAAGGCCATGGCAACCGGTTGGTGGACTTGGGGTTCCCCGGCGGCGAGCTGGACGTGAAAGCCTTCGGGTACGGTCATGTGGGCAGCGGCCTCGATGCCCGAGAGATCCTCCTTGAGTTCGCGCCGAGGTTTTGGTCGGGAGGCTTCGTAGGCGATTGAGTCGAGTTGCTTTTGCTCGTGACGCAGGACATGGCAGCCGAGCATTCCGCCGACGATGATGTCGGGCGATTGATTTCCATCGATGTCGGCAATGACGATTTGGCGGCCGATTCCGGCCGAGTCGTCGGCTAGATGTGGGATCCATTGGACCCCGTTTTCAGAGCGGCTGAGTTCGAACCAGTAGACGACCGCTCCGGCATCCCAGTCGGCGCTTTGGCGATGATGGGACCAATACGTTTTTCCAGTCACGATGTCTTGGAGCCCATCGCCATTGATATCGGCCAATTTGACCGAATGGAGTTCGGATACATGGATTCCGTAGGGGTTTTCGGAGGGTTTGCTCCCCATGATCAAGTGGCGTTTGAATTGCCGCTGGCCTTCGGTTCCCTTTTGTTGCTGCCACCAAACGAGCCCATAGCCATGGGCATCGAGGCTGGTGATCACATCGTTGAGCCCGTCGGCATCGACATCGTAAGCGAACATATCGGCTCCGCCTGGGCAAAACGGAACCGCTTCAAAATCCCATACGCCTTGCTTATCAGTGCCAGGGTTTTTGAACCAACCGTTGTTGGCCATCACATCGAGCTTGCCGTCTGAGTCGACATCACCAACTCCCAGTGCGTGACCGAAGCGTTCGTGTGCGACGACTTCGGAGATGCGGGTGAATTTCCAAGCCTCGAAGTTCATTCCCGATGGCTCGGCATATCCGAACATCCCTGCTCGGGTGCAGACGAGTTCGGGTTTTCCATCGCCGGTTATGTCGGTGAAGGCGGGAGATTCGTTGGAGACCCAATCGAAGACTTGATGTTTGGTCCAGTGCCCATGCGAGGCGATCTGTTTGCCAGGGTTCTCGTAGACGTAGGCGGGAGTGCCGGGAAAGCCGACGGTCAGTACGTCGTTGAATCCGTCGGCGTTGAAGTCATGGACCCAAGCGAAGAAATGGTCCGCATAGGCGTTCATCGGTTGGGGCTTGGGAGCATAGATCTCATGCGGGACTTTAAACTCCGGGCCTTCGAACCAGTAAGGTCCGTAGACGACATCGGGTTTGCCGTCGGCGTTGAGGTCTCCGACCCCTGCCCCTTCGCTGAAGTAGGTCTTCGTGAGGGCTTGGCGGTTAAAGGAGTGGACGGTTCCTTGCAACGTTTGGTCTTGAGCAACACACGGATTTACCGAGCATGCCAGGAGCCAAGCCATGCAGGCCCAGCGCCGATGCGCAAGAGCCCCGGAGAGGTTCAAAAGCGATGAAAGGATCATGAGAGCTTGATTCGTGGAGGGTTGACTGCGCGGAAGTCCAAGAAGTCATCGATTTGACTTTTGCAACGCTACTCTATTCTAGTCGAAAACGCGCCGCTTGGCGGCGCGTTGGGGGTGAGGATAGGTCGTTCGATTTCGGAGAAATGGCAGCTTGAGGAGCCCTCGCCATGGGCCGTAAATTTAGACGTATCCTTGATGGACCGGCTTGATGACCAGCTCCGGGATATGCACTCTGGCTGGCAGCGCGATGATCGATGCGACGACTTGGCCGACATCGCTGGGACGAAGAATCAACTCTCTTTGCTCTTGGGATACAGGAACCGGACGTTGCTCAAGGATGGGGGTGTCGACTTCTCCTGGGTAGATGTTCGTGACTCGGATCCCCTCGACGCCGACTTCGTTGGCCACGCACGTACCGAGTGCGGTCATTGCGAATTTGCTGGCGGCATAAGCGACTCCGCCGAGAGCCAAAGCCCGCTTTCCGGTAACGCTCGAGATATTGATGATGGTTCCGCTGTGGCATTTGCGCATTTCGGGGAGCGTCGCGTAGATCATGTTGTAGGCACCCGTTGCATTGATGGCCATGACTTCGTCCCATTGTTCGGGGCGCATTTGGCCGATCGTACGGTTCTTGATGTTCACTCCTGCGGCATTGACAAGGACATCGATCGAGTCCCATTGCTTGCGCACTTGATCGACGAAGTCTTGGACGCTCGTCCGATCGGTCACATCGAGGGGAAGTCCGATAACCTCGGGGTTGCCTAACGCGCGCAATTGCGAGGCGGCTTGTTGGACCACATCATTGCGACGAGAGCCGATGGCGACTCGCAGGCCGGCTTGGGCAAGGGCTTGAGCAATTCCGAATCCGATCCCGGTCGCGCCGCCGGTTACAATAGCGACCTGAGTGGTAGTTGATTCCATGGTTTTGAGGTTTGGTGTTGAGGTTTGGTATTGGGATGAGCCGTTGGGGTTCGAGGTCGGTCACTTTGATCACTCGAACTTTGAAAACGTCGGTCCAAATGGGACCCCCGTTTATGGTAACGAGCCTGCGCCGATTCGCGAAGAGTAGGCGACTTGAGGAAAATTTCGAAAATCGGCTAAGAAAAAGGACTCCTGTGCGTTGATAGGGTGTCGGCACGGGACGACGGGCCCAGTCCGAGCCCTTACGGAAAAGCAGAGTAACGGTTGCATTGTGGTATCAGAGGGAAATTCCATTCAGAGCGATACGGAATGGCTTGAATCGGTTTTCGACCGACTTGAGGGACCTTTGCTTGCCTATTGCGGCCGACTTGTCGCAGGCGACTTCGACAAGGCGCAGGACTGTGTCCAGGAGGCGTTTCTTCGCTTGTGCAAGGCCTCGCGAGGGCAGGTTGAGTCCTATGTCGATGCTTGGTTATTCAAAACTTGTCGCAATATAGCGATGGACCTCCATCGCCAGGAGTCCCAAATGGTCCGTTCATCCCATGAGTTAGCGATCGACCAGATCGCCCCCTCGGAGCTCGATCCGCAGCTTGCCTTGGCGGCCAAGGAGCAGCGAGAGTCGCTCGAGGCGAGCATCGGTCGTCTGCCGGTTTTAGAAAAAGAAGCGGTGCTGTTGAGGTTAGGACAAGGCCTTTCCTACAAGCAGATCGCAGAGGTGATGGAACTGAGCGTCTCGCATGTTGGAGTGCTTTTGCACCAAGCATTAGGCAAGCTCAGAGCCACGATGAACCCAGACCGCCGATCGCCGAGCTGACGGTTTGCTGAGGCTTGAACGACTCGATCCGATACCAACTACAAGATTCCCGAGAGATCCACATGTCCAATACCAACAATCCAGATAAGAACAATTCAGATAAATACAAGCCTGAGCCGTATCCTTCGGATCGGTCCAGTGGAACCTATATTTTTGAGCCATGGCATCTGACGGCCTATGCGCTCGACGAGCTAGACGATTCGACAAGGGCTTCGGTCGATGCTTGGTTAGTCCAGCATCCTGAGGGTCACAAGGAGGTCGAAGCGACAAGGCTTGTTGCAGACAGAGTTGAGCAAGAGCTCGGCAGGTTACCCGAGGGTTTGGAACTCGATCCGGCACGAGCTAGCAGGATTCAAGAAGCGATTGCATCGACGCGTACGGAAATCGATTATGGAATCCAGGGGACCGAGGTGAGCTTGCCATCGTCCGACTCGATGCCCGACTCGATGCCCGATTCGATGCTCGTCGCGAATTCTAGTGTCAGCAAGAGAAATCGCAGGAGACGATTTCTTATGATGATGGCCACGGGAGCCGCGGCCGGATTGGGAGGCTTTGCGTTTTGGGCAAGTCGTCCCATTGGGGATCGTTTTGCAAATGGCATTGCGTTTTCTGAACGCCCGCTAGAGATCGTCGAGCCTGATGATGGCCTAAGCAAGGTGGACCCTTTGGTAAGGGGGCTTAATTCAGGCACTGGAGGAAATCCGGTGGTAAGTGAGCCAATGGGTTTAAGCAGCCGCGATACTTTGGATGGAGCCACGGATAAATTATCGTATAACGCTCCGGATAAAGCGCTTATGCCTAGGCTCCAAGAGGGGCTCGCCGAGCAGGAGCTTGTCGAACAGATCGAAAAGAAAGTCGAACAGAAAGTCGAGCAGACAGGCGAGCTACGTAAGCGACAGCGGGCCTCCGAATCGCGGTTCTTCGAGGATGCGTTGGGGACCAACGCAGAAAAAACTCGGGATTTCCGGAGGATGCCTTCGGGTGGTGGACAGGGGGGTGGACCTGGGGCCGGTCCAGCTATTCCAGATAGCCCTCGAGGTGGTCTGGAGGTCTCGCCGAAGAATGAGCTCATGAAGAGTGCTACGCAGAGCGATTCGAAGACGGAATTGTCGTTGGGGCTTGAAAAAAACAAGCTGGCAGAAACAGCGAGAGCAGGAAAAGGGACAGAAGGAAAAGGGACAGAAGGAGAGGTTCGTTGGTATCGCGAGTTTCCAGACGAGCTTTTATCGAACGTTCCGAGTCGACTCAAAGCGGGCCTTGATGCCGATCGGGCTGCTGGAGATCGATCCGACTCGCTGCCCGAGACCCCGTTTGAATCGGTGCTCAAGGAGCCTTTGTCGACGTTTTCGATCGATGTCGATACGGCGTCGTATTCGAAGCTTAGGCAGTATGTTTTGGAGAACAAGGTACTGCCTAGCCCATCGACGATTCGGATCGAAGAGTGGCTCAATTACTTCGACTATGGATATCCTGGACCTGTGGGTGACGATCCGTTTGCGGCGCACCTGAGGATGGGCGATTGCCCATGGAACGCTAAGCATAAATTGGTGCGAGTCGCGATTCAGGCAAAGAAGGTGGCCAATGAGGAGCGTCCGAATTCGAATCTTGTCTTTTTGATCGACGTGTCGGGATCGATGGCCGATGCGAACAAATTGCCTCTGGTGAAAAAGACCTTGGGGCTTTTGTCAGCCCAGTTGCGACCGCAGGATCGTGTGGCGATTGTGGTGTATGCGGGGGCGGCTGGATGTGTTTTGCCCAGCACCGGCGGGGATCGCAAGGATCAAATTCTGGCATCGATCAACGAGCTGCAGTCCGGAGGATCGACCAATGGCGGACAGGGGATCGAATTGGCTTACAAGATCGCCAAAGAAAACTTCATCCCGGGCGGAGTCAATCGCGTGGTTTTGTGTACCGATGGTGATTTCAATGTAGGAGTCACCGGGACAGAGGCTTTGGTATCGATGATGCAAGAGCAAGCCAAGAGCAATGTCTTTTTGACCTGCTTGGGCTATGGGATCGGTAACTACAACGATTCGATGATGGAGCAGGTCTCCAATCGTGGCAATGGGACCTATGCGATGGTCGACAGTGAACTCGAGGCACGACGGGTGATGACCGAGCAGTTGTCAGGAACGTTGATGACGGTGGCCAAGGATGTGAAGATCCAGGTGGAGTTCAATCCTGCGAAGGTTCATTCGTACCGGTTGATCGGATACGAGAATCGAAGGTTAGCGGCTGCGGATTTCAACAACGACAAAAAGGATGCTGGCGAGATTGGAGCCGGGCATCGAGTGACGGCTTTGTACGAGATTGTTCCGGTCGGACAGGATGGAATGATTCCAGGTAGCGTCGATGATCTGCGATACGCCAAGGGCAGTCCGGAATCGCCACGGGCAGCAGGCGGCCTGGGTGAGAGTTCGAACGAATGGATGTTTCTGAAGATACGATCGAAACGCCCTGAGTCGAGCGAAAGTACCAAGCAGGAATTCGCTTTGGGAGAAGTGGCAAGCCAGAGGGCTTATGAGGGCGAGCAAGGTGATTACGACTGGGCTACGAGTGTGGCAGAGTTCGGATTGCTCATGCGTCGCAGCGAGCTTGCACCCGAGATGCAGTGGGAGAAGATGCTCGGGCGAGCGATGGACAGTGCTGGTCAAGACGCCTACCGCCGCGAGTGCATCTTGATCATGCAACGGGCTAGGGACTTGATGGGTAAGTAGGTTTTTTGAAATACAGACACTCTGTAAAAAAAGACAGCCCGCTTGTTGCGGGCTGTCTTAGGATGTCCGAGTGACCTCAGCGTTTAGAGTTCTCTTAGGGCGTACTGGATCCCGAAAGTGAAGAACGTACCGAGGCTGAAGTTCAAAATCTCTTCGCTTGGTTTAAATCGTAGGACCAAAATGTCTCCGGGTTGGACCAATATTCGTTCGCGGGGATCGACATTCGCTTTAGCTAAATCGACTGCGATCGTGATCTGGCCGTTGCAAGGAGTCTTGCGGAGCACGTAGAGCATCCCTGGCGGTACTTGCCCGACCATTCCTCCGATTCCACCCATGCCACCACCGCCACCGCCACCATTTTGTTGCCTGGAGATTCCACCGCCGGACAAGGCCATTGCCGTCAGGACATCCAAGTCATAGTCGCGAGGGATTTTGAATTCACCACCTGGCAGCAATCCTCCCGTGTAGAAGACTTCCGCGTCCCGCGACTCGATGTAGACGATGTCTCCGTCCTCAAGCACTACGTTTTCCGGACCGAATTCAGGAATTGCTCCAGGAGGCAGTCGCAATGGAATCTTTAGGATCGAAGGATCTTCGGGGAGTGGAGGGGGGCAACCGCAGGGGTCAGGGTTGCAGTAGTACTGTTGATAGAACTGCTGAACGAACTCGTCGCGTCGACGTTGGTCAGCTCGCGAGGCACGAAGGATTTTGACTTCGTTCTTGGCGTTGACCCCGGGCAATCCACCCGATTCCATCAAAGCGTTGAGGACATCGTTTTGATATGCCTTGAGCTTGAGCATACGACCCGTGGCACTGTAGTCTGTCGCCCGGGTGAAACCTGCTTGCCCCGCACCGCCTGCACCACCGCCGCCAAGTGCGCCCATGTCTTGACGAATGACGATGACGTTGTAGGTCCGCTCCTTCATCAAGGTGACGATCGGCTGGAGTCGGCTCGATTCGCGAAGGATCTCGGAATCGAGATAGTATTTGCGGATCAAATCCCGTGTCTGATCGATCGTCAGTCCTCGAACTTTGATCGGCTCGAGATTCGGTAGTTGGATCGTTCCGTCATTGATTACGGCGATGGGAAAACCTAACGACGGATCGAGTTGGCTCGTTGCGTCTGGGAAGTTTACCGGTGGCGGTTCAGGGGGACGGTCCGGGGGAACAAACGGCAAGATGCCTTCGATGTAGATACCTAGGATATCGCCATCGTCGAGCAGGTAATCTCGTGGAGGTTCCTGGGACAGCCGGGCTGGGTCCAAGGGAACCAAATTGTTCTTGCTCTGAGCCAGAAACTGCGGAGGGATCCGCCGTGCTGGGATTCCAGAGATTGGCTGCGTGATGGTCGAACAGCCGGCGCT
Source organism: Pirellula sp. (assembly GCA_021299695.1). Taxonomy (GTDB): domain Bacteria; phylum Planctomycetota; class Planctomycetia; order Pirellulales; family Pirellulaceae; genus JBKCUI01. Next base: position 20,923 of record JAJTEK010000041.1, read on the forward strand.
GAGCATTCCGAGAAGTGCTAGCCCGATGGAGCTTGCTCGCTGAAGCCAACTCATCGACCGCGTATTGAAGTTCTGTTTGATACTCATATTCTTGTACTTCATTCGTAAGGTTGCTTACTCAATAGTCCGCCACAGAAGCCTGGCGCTAGCGATTTCTGATCGCAAGCGACAATGCCAATCCGTTTAGGACTAAGGTTGGCCGATGGGTCCGGGGATTACCGGGTTTGGAATAACTTGGGAAGGGATCACCGATGGAGGTATTGCTTGAGAGGGAAGACCCTGGAGCGGTGCGATCTGCGGAGCTACGACTTCCGATTCAAGGTATTCCACCGGGGGAGTCCCTTCAGGAGCAGGAGACATCAACGAGCGATTGCGGTCGAATGGAGGAACCGGATAAAGACCGTTGTACTGGCTGGGCATCCGGTTGTGCTCGACGTACTGTTTTTGGATCGCTGAGGATGTCTGGAGTTGATTCCACATCCCGACACCCTCCTCCTCGGCCGCTTGGGCTCCGTGAGGGAAACCAGCGAACCAAGCAGCCACTCGAGCTTGGCCCTCGGAAGACTGATAGTTCCAATTCCAGTATTCCACCGGTGGAAAGGCTGGTGTGCAACCACTGCCACTGTCGGCTACCTGTACGTATCCGGCTCGGAAACCGCGTTGGAAGTCCTTAAGATACTTCTGATCGACGAAGCAGTGTTTGCGGGAATGCCATGACTTACCCGACATCGAGTAGGCCCGGCTGTTCAAGATGTACTCGTTTATGTCGTTATTGTACTTGAACAGGTTGCTGATCCCCGTGACAGCAGTGCAACCACCGCTCGGTAGAATCCCTAGGCTCAAGACCACGATACAGATCAAGCGTCGGTTACTTCCCAGACGATTGGGACCCGCATGATCATTCCTATCCACTCGTCGTTTTTGGAACATCGACGATTCCCCTTGTTTGCGTAAGTAGTGGCCAGAATGCTAGCAAGACATCTCTGGCCCGATGATGGATACCTACTACCCATCGTTCGGTTTATCGCATGGAGGGACGTTTAGAATTTAATGATTATGACGATGAAGCGTCGGAATCGGCTTTTTTGCTCTATTCCAATCGTAGCATCACGGAATGGAGCGGTTTGTATTGACTCGAAGGCACCGGAGGATCGATGGATAAGCTATCATCGGGTAGGAGAATGGAAGGTGGCCGTGGCAAAAAGAACAACGACGGAAATCCCAACGGCATCGCAGTCAGGGGGGCAAGAGGGACCCGTCGGACCGGCCGTGGGGGGCGCGTTTGAGCGGAGTGCGATTGGAGCTATCCGAGTACTTTCGCTTTTCCTGCTTTGGATTTCCCCCTGGTATTACGGAGGGGCAACTTGGTCCTTCCAATACCTGTTGTTTTATCCAGCATGCGTGCTTGCGATCGCTTTGGGGATCTTCTCGGTTGTTTCTCGGGCGAATCATCGTGGATCAGGGCTTCCCCCAGTCCCAGCTTGGATCCTTTTGATCTTGGGGGTATTTGCTCAAATCCAAAGTGCTCGAACTTGGGAGATCGATTCCCAGGCGGCTCAAAATCTACCGTCGATACAAATGCAGCGGATGGCTTTGGGGATCGGTTCGGATGCGGCGGAGAAATGCGACCTCGATTCGATCGCACCGGAGGAGCGAAAGCTTGCCTTGAGCGTCGAGCCTTTGAGCACGCAGGGAGCTTCCAGTAGCCTGTTTCTCTGCGGATTATTGATTTGGGGCTCAAGTGCCGTCTGGGGGCACAGAAAGGCTTACCCATCATTGCTCTTGGGATTGGTGCTGCTGGGGATTCTCGTTGGAGGATTCGGCGTGGTCGGAGCATTTTTTCGCAGCAAGCCTAATTTGCTGGGTCTCT
>JAJTEK010000041.1:22817-50759 GCA_021299695.1 Pirellula sp.
GCCGCGCTGGGATTGGCGGTGTGGAAAGGGGAAAAAATCTTTTCTGCCGTCGATCGGCAATTGCGATCTCGCGATACGAGGCAATGGCCATGGAACGCGAAGTTCCAGTATTGCTTGAAAACCACCTTCGAAAAATTGGATCCCTCGGCGGTTCTCTCTATTCTTTCTGTCTTGCTATTGGCTTTCTGTGTGGCGATCAGTCTGTGCCGAGGAGCATTCCTCAGCGCGATCGTCGCCTTGATGGTTTCCGTCGCAGTCGCATGGCCGGGCAGGAGGCGTTCGGCTTTGCTTATGGGTTGCTTTGTCGCGATGGTCACAGCGGTCGTAGCTATGGCGAGCTTGCAACTGGACCAAACGTCGCTCAGCCGCATCGAAAGCATCGAGAACTTTGATGTCGAACTGGAAAAACAGACCGGGCGACTCTACATCTGGGGTGTCGCGAGCCGCGCAGCGATGCACTACGGTTGGCTCGGCTCTGGATTGGGAACTTTTCACGTCGCTGCCCTACCCTTCCAAGTCCCATCTTCCGAGGGTTGGTATTACCATGCCGAGAGTCTAGTGGCCGAGACGGTTGTGACCTTAGGCTTCCTCGGTTCGCTCGCCGCATTAGCCGCATTGGTCGTCTCGGTGCGATGTCTGCTTGGAATCTATCACACGGAACGGTTTCGAGAGTATTTGCCACTCCAAGTCGCCGGAGTGTTTTTTCTCTCGAGCCAAATCCTTCATGCCTGCATCGATTTCGCTTGGATCCTACCGGGAGTTTATGTCCCAAGTGCTCTGTTCCTTGGCGCCATCCTTGGTGGCTTCGCCGAATCGCAGCGAGCCTATCGCCGAATTGAAAATATCGAAGCTCGACAACCGAGTCGATGGGCCTTGCATCGCAAGGTCCTTTCTGGAATTGGATTCGCCTCTTTGTGCTTGCTCTTCCTGGTGGGCAACCAACGAGCGGTGTCCGTTCTAGCATTCGCCGAAAGGATGGAAAAAGAGCTGCGCCTCGAGGGTGCTCCTGGAACCGCCAAAGGAAATGCTCAGGACTCTGGATCATTGGTTGAACGGTGGGTCGAATCGTCTGCAGATGCATATTCACCCGACCCTGGCGCTAGAGTCTCTCAAAGCTCGACGCTTTTGAGGCTGCTTGCCAACTCAATTGTTTACGATACACGCGTCGAACTTTGGGAAAAGCGACCTGCGAACGCTCCGAGCGATCTTGCCTGGAACCAAACGTCTCCAGTCGTCATGCGTCTTGCACTCGAATCGGCTTCTGAGCCCCAGCGCCCAGCTTCCGAACGAGCAAGTGTGATCGAATCGATCGGCGGCAACATGACGCTCGATCGACTCTCTCGAGCCAACTATTGGTACACCCGAGGTCAGTTGCTCTCTCCTCTGGATTGGCGATTGTCATGGGGCCGACTCTCTACGGCCCTTGAGTGCACCCCCGAGCAACTCAAGCCCTTGGTACCCGTATTTGCCGCCACGTCATCCCATGCTCCATCGAACCTGACCTCTTGCTCTTTGCTGCTCCATTCGGTGCTCAGCGAGCAAGAGCGACTCGACTTATGGCAACGCGCCGTGCGAGCCGACCGCAAGGAATCGATTCCGATCGCTAGGGTCATGACAGGGATGTATCTTGACGGGCAATTTCCCATCGAGACATTTCCTGAGGATCCGCAGGTACTGCGGAAGCTCTACAACGAAGTCTTCACCCAGGGGGCTTTTCCCGCGACGCACGACTTGCTCGCCGATCGACTGGTCGAAGCCAGTTCAAAAGTTCCTTGGACCGGTCTGCGAAAATCCACTTGGATGGCCGATATCGCTCGGGAGACTGGGCGAAGCGACTTGGAAATCGAAAACCTTACGATTATCCTTGGGCTCGACCGAGGCAACGTGCCGTTGCTCAAACGCCTTGTAACGCTTTTGATCGACGCAGGGCAAAAGGACAAGGCACGAAGCACACTCAGGCAACTGATCCGCGCCGCGCCAAGCGATCCGGCCATCGATTCGTTCAACCAACAACTCGCCGGAATGGAACCTTGAAGAGCGTTTGTATCATCAATGTAGTAGGACTCACGCGTGAGTTGCTCAAGCACGCGCCTCGCATCGCGCAACTCGGTGCGCCTCGCGTTTGGACCCCACCGGTTCCGGCAGTCACATGCACCGTCCAAGCCACCATGCTTACTGGAAAAATGCCCGATGAACACGGCATCGTTGGTAACGGCTGGTACGAACGAAGTTCCGCGGAAGTCCGATTCTGGCAGCAATCCAATCGACTGATCTCCGGTGACTTGCTCTACCACGGAGTCGATACTGCCAAGATGTTTTGGTGGTTCAATCAGCATTCCGGAGTCCGATGGAGCGCCACTCCCAAGCCCCACTACGGATGCGATGGCTCGAAGGTATTCGATATCATCGATGATACCGGTTGCCGTTTGGTCGACCAATTAGGACCCTTTCCCTTTTTCTCCTTCTGGGGTCCTAACGCAGGCCTGCCAGCGAGCCAATGGATCGCACAGGCGACGGCCAAGGTCATGCGAGAGCAACGCCCTCGACTGACGCTCTGCTATCTTCCCCACTTGGATTACGACTTCCAGCGTTACGCCAAACCCGACCTGCAACGCGTCGCCGAAATCGACCGCTGCGCTGCAACCGTCATCGACGCTGCCCAAGACATCGGCGCAATCCCGATCGTCGTCTCCGAATATGGACTCGTCAGCGTCACTCGCTCCGTTGCGATCAATCGTATCCTCCGGCAACACGGACTCTTGACGGTTCGCCAAGGTCCTTACGGCGAAATGCTCATTCCCGGGGATTGCAAAGCGTTTGCAGTAGCCGACCATCAAATTGCACACGTGTATGTCAACGATCCGAGCCAATTCGAACGCGTCGGTCAGCTATTGGCCGAACAACCCGGTATCCAAGCCGTCGTAGCTCCGGAAGAGCTCCGGCTCAAGCACCCTCGGAGTGGCGACTGGATCGCAATGGCTGAGCCCGACGCGTGGTTTTCCTACTACTATTGGAACGAGGATCGACTCGCTCCGGATTTTGCAAGAACGGTCGACATCCATCGAAAACCAGGATACGACCCTTGCGAACTTTTTATCACTTCCAAATGGCGGGCGATGTTCCGAGTCGCACAAAAGAAACTCGGATTCCGGATGAAGATGGACGTGATTCCACTCGATGCGAGCTTGGTCGGAGGAAGCCACGGATTGGTCAACTCCCTGGAACATAATCCTGTGGTGATCGGCCCGGATGCCCCCGAGGATATCCTCGAATTCAAAACTTACATTCGAGGGCTTTTGGACGTCCGCTGAGCCGAGGATTCTTTACGAAGTTTAGACGAGCCGTTCCCCGCGCCCGTAGCGACTCGCGGCGGATTGATACAACTGCAGCGCTTGGGGAAGCTTGGCCGATAACTCCGCAGCCCTTCGGTCATCGCTCGGATGCGTCGAGGCCCACTCTGGAGGTGACTCGGAGCCCGATTTGGCATTCCCAAATCGGCCCCAAAACAAAGGGGCTTCCGAAGGATCGTAACCCGCCTTGGCCATCAATTGGATTCCGATCGAGTCGGCCTCGCTCTCGTGATGGCGACTGTAAGGCAACAGGATGCCGTATTGTGTGCCTGTACCAAAAGCTCGCATCGCTAGATCGCGAGTCAACGGAGTCGTTTCACTCATCGCCCAACCGAGCATCGCCCCGGCTCCTTGTACGCCGGCTTGCTGGCTCATTCGCTCCGCACCATGACGGGCTAGAGCATGGGCGATCTCATGGCTCATCACCACCGCCAATCCAGCTTCGTTCTCGCAAGACGGTAGGATCCCCTCGTAGATGGCTACCTTTCCCCCAGGCAAACAAAACGCGTTCTGGGTCGGATCGGCCAAAAGGCGAAACTCCCACTGAAACCCCAGCGCATTGGCGACTGCCGCAATGCGCTGGCCGGTCCGCTCAACGGCTTGAATCCACGAAGGATTCTGAGAAGGTTTGGATTTGGAAATCACGTCAGCATAGCTCTGCTCGCCGAGCGACATCTCCATCGACTTGGGTATGAACACCAACTGCGGACGACCCGTCATCGGTGTGGACCTGCATGAGCAGCACATCGAGAGCCCCACACAGCCCATGCTCGCGAGCATCGCGCGACGAGTCGTCAGGTGGGTATCGTATTTTTCAGGCATGGCAGGGACTCCCTAGCGTTTCGACGGAACACTCCCTAGGGAAAATAACGCAAACAGATCGCTCAGACCAAGAGGGATTTTGGTTACTTCAGCTACGAATATGGCTTAAAATCTACCACTCAAATGGACCCCACGAACCTCCTTTGAGCATCGATTGCTGTCATTCGAACGAATCCCCTCTCCAAATCTAGGACGACACCAAAGGTCGCCAGGAGCTACTTGCCCACTCATGAATACTCGATTCCATTCTTTTGTGATCGCATGCGTCTGCTGTCTGGGAGTCCTCGCAGGGGGCCATGCCCAGGAGATAGTTTATCGCTCCGAGTTGGTTTTTCCCTTGCGCGCCGACCATAACCATGCGCCGAGCATTGTCGAATTGCCAGACGGATCGTTCCTGGCCTCCTGGTACCGTGGATCCGGAGAGCGCAAGGCCGATGACGTCGCGGTCTTTGGAGCGAGGCTTGCCCGAGGTTCCCAGTCCTGGTCCGATCCTTTCGTGATGATCGATACACCGGGCTTCCCGGATGGAAATACGGCCATGATGGTCGATGCCAAAGGCTCCTTGCACTTGTTTTGGCCGCTGGTACTTGCCAACACTTGGGAGTCGTGCGTCACTCAGCAATTGGTTAGCCTCAATCCGATCGGGACCGGGAGTCCGAAGTGGGACCGTAAAGAGAGCCTATGGCTCAAACCCGACGACTTTAGCACCGAGGCTCATTCCAAGCTCGATGCCTTGTTAGATACCCTTCCCAAACCGCTTTCCAAAGAGCTTCAGGGTAAGGTCGATGAGGTGCGCGGACGATTCGGCGATAAGCTCTTTCAAAGGCTCGGCTGGCAAACCCGATGCAAACCCACGGTCTTGGAATCAGGAAGGCTCTTACTTCCTCTTTACTCGGATACCTACTCTTTTTCTTTGATGGCCATCAGCGATGACCAAGGACGGACATGGCGGGCCAGCAAACCGATTATTGGTTATGGCAATATTCAACCTGCGGTGGTTCAAAAGAAGGATGGCAGTTTGGTCGCTTACATGCGCGAGAATGGTTTTACAGAGAAAATTCGGACTGCCACCTCGAGCGATCAAGGCGAGAGTTGGTCCGATATTGCGAGCTTGGAGCTACCCAACCCCGGATCGGGTTTGGATGCGGTTCGCTTGAAAAATGGCCACTGGATTTTGATCTACAACGACACCGAACATGGCCGCAATCGTCTGGCCGTATCGGTATCGCTCGATGAGGGCCGGAATTGGTCCAAGCCCAAGTATCTCGAGAACGAGCCTGAAGGTTCATTTCACTATCCAGCGATTATCCAAAGCTCCGATGGTCGCCTCCATGCAATCTACAGTTACTTCGTGACGGCTGGAAAGAGCATGAAACACGCGGAATTCGATGAAGCTTGGGTCACCGCCCCGTAACTGCACGCCGCTAGGTTCCGCCCCTTGAGGGCTTGGGATGATTCGGGGCGATCGATCCGTCCGCCCCATCCAACCCCTTGGCCCCCCTTCTCTGCCGAGGTCGTAAGGCCCCGGTGCTATGTTTTGCGTCAGCCACCGTAACTGAGCGCTCTGGGTGAAGCAAAACAGGGCTGATAATCGGCCCTTTCCTTCTCGAGCAGTCGAAGAGCCTGTTAGAATGAGTCAAGGATGCAACGTGGTTTTGAATTCACCCAACAATCCATCCGATGGGGAGCATGTCGATGAGCGGTGCGAAGGAAAAGGACATTCGAAAAAAGATCGACGAGACGCTTGAAACACTTCCGGTTGATGCGACGTGGGAGGATGTTATGGATCGCATCTATGTGAGACAGAAGATCGAGAATGGGCTTAGCGATGTCGCGGAGGGTAAAACACTATCGGTTGCTGAAGTCCGTAAACGATTTGGGCTAAGCGAATGAGACGGGTTGTGTGGACTCGAAGTGCGATGGCAGACCTTGTCAGCGTTTACGAGTACATAGCCAAGGATTCTCAGCGGTACGCTTTGAGCGTGATCGATCGTCTTACAAAAAGGACCATCCAGATTGGATTGTTCCCATTCTCAGGTGAGTCTGTTCCAGAGTACAGAAACCAGCAGATCCGAGAGGTAATCGAATATTCCTACAGACTGATTTATCTTCTAGATGATGATGTCATTTATGTACTTGCAGTGATTCATGGAGCGAAGTCTTTACCTGAAAAACCTCCTCTTCCTGAATCCTAGCGGGATCAAGGGGACTCGAACGCTTCGATTTGCGAGACGGAATTTTAGATGTGTCAGACTAGGAATGATTTCCCTCAACCGCTTGGCCCCCATGGTTGTGCCAGCCCTTCGGGCTTAGCGTTTCCTAGGTGCCAGGTACCGGTGGTTCACACCACCGGCAGAGGGCTGGTACAAACTCTGCCGGGGTCGAACGAGCACTTACCATGGTTAGTAGCTTGCAACTAACCAGGACAGCCAGGCTTACTGACGCACCGGAACGTACAGAGGCAAGAACCACAAAAGCTATGGAACCACGGAACACACGGAATGAAGAACCCAAGAGCTATGGAACCACGGAACACACCGAATACACAGAAATAAGAACCCAACAATTTCCGTGTGTTCCGTGTGTTCCGTGGTTAAAAGATGTGTGTTCCGCGTGTTCCGTGGTTGAAAGTTGTCTGCTCTTAGAATTCGCTGGCCAATTCATCGAGGGCCTTGTCGATGAGCACCGCAGGTGCTGCCATCCGATTTGCACTGCGCCCTTCTCCTTCGCCACCGCTGCTAGCCGAGCTAGCAGGTGTTGCGACTGGAGTGAAGTTCAGTTCGCTCGGTGCGGCCTGAATCCGGAACAAGTGATTGGCACCCTCTTTGGCTCGCAACTTTACCCGTGGATCGCTCGTCGGCAGGGTTGTCGTGACCGCCTTGCTGGTCGGATCGATCGCCCGGATCGTCAATTGGTTGGCAGCTTGATTCAGAGATACCTGGATGTCGGAATAGCTTCGCCAGTCCTTGACCCCATCGTACCAAACCGATTGCTGATTGGGTTGGACTGCCAATGTGATTCCTTTGCGGAGTGATTTCGAAGTGAAATCCCGCACGTCCATGAACTTGGGGTCTCGTGCACCGACGTTCAAAACGGTGCTCAAGGAATCTCCATCATCGGCTTTTGAAACGACATTGACCGAAGGTTGCGCGACGGTAAAGAATGGGAGCGTGGGTACAGAGAACTGATACGTACCTGGGCCGACATCAGGAACCTTGACCACTTGGCCCTCCTCGAGGGAATTCAACATCACCGGAGTCGAGTTTGCGCCCGTGCTATCGATCTGCATGGCTTGAATGGTCACTCCCTGGACCGGAGTGACCTTGGTAACTCCGACATCGCGAGGGGTGAAATTGACGACGTTGAGTTTCACGTTTGCCGTCGAGCTCAAGCCGTTGCCATCGCTGATGGTGTAGGTGAAGTTGACTTCGCCAGTAAAGTTCGCCGACGGAGCACTGTAGAGCAAGAACTTCTTGTCTGCGGTGATCGTGACGGTCCCTTTGCCGGTTTCCGGTTGGGTGACCGACAAGATCGTGAGCGTCTCATTGGCATCGACGTTGGTATCGTTGGCCAGAACGTTCACGCTTTGGTTTGACGCGGTCGTTACCGTTAGCACGTCTGCGACGGCAACGGGGGTATCATTGACGGAAGTGACTGTGATGGTTGCAGTGCCAGTGGCGGTTCCCCCGTTGCTGCTGCGGACCGTGTAGACAATCGAATCGGTTCCGACGAAATTCGCGTTGGGTTTGTAAAGAATCCGATTCTTGGCCGCGTTGGTGTTGACCGTGCCATTGCTTGCACTTGCCGATGCGATCGACAAGGTGTTGCCGGTCTCTGCGGGCAGATCGTTGGCTAGCACATCGAACTCGGTCTCGGGGCTGTCTTCAAGAACGGTAAACGATTCCCCGAGGACCACTGGGGGTGGAACAGCGACTTGCACACTCACCGTCACGTTGCCCGTTGCGCTACCACCTTTGCCATCGCTGATGGTGTAAGTAAACGACTCAGAGCCAGTGAAATTGGCTTTCGGTGTGTAGAGCACTCCGTTGCCCCCCGTGGCGATTTTGACCACACCACCTTGGCTCGTTGCACCGACGCCGGTAACGGTTAGGGTTTCGCCGGAGTCTGGACCGAGCGTATCGTTGCCCAGCACGTTGAGAAACACGTCGGTTTGATTCGACTTGACCGTATCGAACACGTCGTTGACGGCGACGGGATTGTCGTTGACGGCTTGGACATTCATCGTCACTGTAGCGGTCGCTGAGACACCTGACTGGTCGCGAACGACGTAGGTGAATTTCTCCGCACCATTGAAGTTCGGTGCGGGGGTATAGACCAAGCGTTTCTCGCCCGATGCGATCGATACGGACCCACCTTTATCGGGCGTCGAGACCGAAACGAGAGTCAGTACGGCGTTGGACCCGGCGCTGATGGTATCGTTGGCTAGCACATCGATCGAATTATTCGTCGAGTCTTCGTTGACGCTGAACGTATCGTTAACGGCCGAGAAGCTCGAGGTGATACTCAGGGACTTAGAATCGAAGAGCACTCGGTTGGCCGGAACTCCGGAATTTGCCGAGTCGAGGAACAATCCAAACGCTTTGTTGCCCTCGTCGGCCTCGTCCATCGAGAACTTGGCCACTCCGCCAGATTTGGCCCGCATGCGAACGGTAATGAAATTCTGTGGGTCTCTGCCTGGCCCGGCCGTCAGGGATGAAAACGCTCCGAGTTCGTCGATCAATCCCGGGGTCGCGGTGCTGCCCGATTTTCCGTTTTGGAACAGAGCATCGTATGTGATCGGGTTGGTGGCGATGGGTTCGACTTTTTCTGCGTCATAGATCAAATCTACGTAGGCGGTGAAGACTCCCTCGCCGGTTCCTGAACCGGATGTGCGGAGGTCTTGGACGACCAGTTTGACGAGAAACTCCTGATTCGCAGCGATGCTCGTCAAAGGCTGTCCAGTGAGTGTCTGCAGGAACATATCCACTGCGATCTTGGCCGTATCGGCTACCGATACGGCAACTGTCTGGGATGTGATGTTTCCGGCTTTATCTTGAAGCTTGAGAATCGCTGTTTGAGGTCCGAGCTGGTTGGCAATCGGGGTCCAGGAGATCAATCCTGTTTGCTGATCGATGGCCATTCCTGCCGGTGCGTTGTCCAGGACATACCGCAATCCCTGGCCTTCTTCGGGATGGTTCAGGTCGAAACCGAGCGGGGTCCCCACATTGGCACGGTTGGGCAGATTGCTCAGGGCGATGGCCGAGGGAGCAAGGGCGTCGTACTCTAGGGACAGTGTTGGCGAGGCAGCCGAAGTCGTTCCGTCGAGGGTCTGTACGGCAACGATCGAATAGGTACCGCTTCCAAGCGGAGCGATCTGGTTGGTCGAGATGCTCGTTGTGGTGCCTGTGGCAATCGCCGAGCCGATGACTTGGTTGCCGATCTTCAGTTGGACATTTGCCCCGGTGGTCGTTCCAGCAACCGAGAACTGCAAGTTACCGGCGTTGGTCACATTGTCCGAGTCACTTATGCCTGTATCGCTTGCTGCCACAAGGTCGACCGCTGAGGGAGCCGAGACGCTTACCGGAACATTAAAAGTCAGGAGTTGTGCATCGTCGCTGCTGCTCGCGGCGGTCGAAGACGCGGGCCGGACGCTGACTCGAACCTGAAATGGGCCGCTGAAATTGCTCGGAGCCGTCACCGAGAGCAATCCGGTTTGGTTGTTCATGTTGAACTGGTAAGGAACCGAGCCTTGGCGGGTCGCGTCGTAGGCGACCGCGTCTCCTTCTTTGTCCTGGCTACCGACTTGGACGGTCACGGTCTGGCCGGCGGCGATTGGGGGTACCGTGATGTCATTGAGGAACGGAGCGCCGTTGGAGTTGTCGGCAGCGGCCGTGGCGGTGAACGAACGGGAGAAGGACTGGCCTGTGCTGTTGGTCACCGTGACGGTGATGGTCGATGTTCCGCTGCTGGCTAACGACTTGAGGCGGACCAACCCATTCTTGGTGTCATTAAAAATCTCCATCGATTTGATGACCACTTCGTTGACCGGTCGGCTGACTTCCCCGGACGATTGGCTCGTTACTTTCGTTCGGGAAATCCCCTCTCGGACCGCTTCGCCCTCGATGAGCTGGCCGAAGATCGAGTGCTTGAAATCCAGATGGCGGGTAGCTACCTCGGTGATGAAAAATTGCGAGTCGTTGGTATCCGCTCCAGCCTTGGCATACGACAATACCCCTGAGCGGTTGTGTTGAAGGTTCAAATTGAATTGATCGTCGAAGTCACCCAGTGTGGATCCTCCGGATCCGGTTCCCGTAGGATCACCGGCTTGGATCATGAAGCCATCGACCACACGGTGGAAGATGATATCGCTCGTTGCGGTTTGATTGTAAAAGCCGGAGTTGACCAACTGCTCGAACTGATTGACTGGCCGGGAGGCTTCCTCGGCAAACAAGCGAAAAACCATCTCGCCATAGCCATTGACGACCATGCGAACCGACTTGGGGTTGTTGACCAGTTCGGCCGATATGACGTTCGGGTTGCTGCTGGTCACACTGACGGTCAAAGGGCCGCCGTTGGGATCGTACGTGTCGATCGGTACGTGGACCGGAGAACGAAACCGAACCGTTTGGTTGGAGATTTCTACAAAGGTAGGTTGCGTTCCGGTGGGAATCGCAACTCCCGAAATCGTGGAAAGTTGCTCAAGCGTTTGCAGTCCGGTGGCGACTTGGCCGTTGGCGAACTTCCAGGTCGGATAGGTCGTGATATTCTCGGCCGTCCCGGTCGCGTTGGATGTGCGATCAGGATTGGTCGATTCGATGAACGGAAGGTAGCTCTTTCCTTCTAGGAACAGTTTCTTTTGTTCCGTGCAGAGGGCGCACCAGTCGGCGCCGAAGAATTTGGCGCCTGAGGCGGCCAGAGCTTTGGCAAATGCAACCAGATCCGGACTCGCGGTCGCTTCGCCCTCGGCCAGCAGGCCCGAGGCCGTCCCCCTTGGGCTCGAAACTTCTGCAGAATTGGCAGTGAATGGTTCGATCAGATAGGTCTGGGATTGTTCCGAAGCGGCCTCGTAGAAGTCCGAGGCCATCAGCTCACGGCGCTCGAGGGGCTCGAATCGGATTTGTCGCGTTAGGCGCTCGTTGGATTCGACTGCATCTCCAAGCATCCTTCGGACGAGAGCTTTTCCCTTGAAATTTCGGGATACCCAGGAAGAAGCTTGCTGATTCATTTTTCTCATCACTTTCCTTACAACGTTTCCTGACACAAGTCGCTTGGGCGTCAATTCATTCGGATTATGCAGCAAATACCGCGCCTCTGAGGGCGGTTTTTCCAGGAAACTGGAGAAAACGTCCTTTGAAGACGCGGTAGCCAACGATTGATTAGACGTTTTTTCGACCGTTGGGTTCCAAAACCCGCTTAAAAGGTCCCTTTTCTCCGAGTTGAGCTAGCCAACCGGGCAATCGATTTGCATAATACGCATCCTTCATACCCTTTCGCGATCAATTCGGAGCGAGTCTGGAATAGCCATGGCCAAGAGCAAGAAAAAGAAAGAAACAACCTACTTGGTTTGCCAAGAAACCGGCGACATCAATTATGTGTTGTATCGCAAGCCCGGAGCGGAAAAACTGCAACTCAAGAAGTACTCCCCGAGACTTCGCCGCATCACGCTCCATACCGAGAAGCGTAAGTAGTAACGATCGGTAGCGAAATGAGATGTCGCGAAATGAGACGTCTCGATCCATTTTCAACGGCCTGAGGTTGGTGCTCAGGTCACAGGGCTCTCTTTGCCATCATCTAAAGCTCGGATGGCTCCAGTAACCGCTTAGATTTCCGAATCTTGGCACACTCACTCTTGGTGTGTTCGGGTCTTGATCACGCCGACCGGCCGATTCCGTAACCTATCTAAACCCGCCTCGGAACCGATACCCGCGGTGGAAATCCTGAGCGGTTTTAGCTACAGTGGAGAGGTAACCCCTCCTTTGCCCCCCGCCTCGAACCATAGGAAATCGTACGGATGGAAATCAGTACACCCCTGGGCTTTCGGTCATCTCTCCGGAACACGCTGCTTGCTTGGTCTTTTTTCCTGCTGATTCCCGCAGCCTTAGCCCAAGACCTGTTCCCCGACAAAGCCTTGGAAGCTGCCGTCAGGCGCGAGGTTTTCGAGAAACGTTACAACGCCGAACCCCTGACCCTCGACGATGTCAAAAGCATCTCTCAGGTCGTCGCCAAAGGCAAAGGGATCAAGTCCCTTGAGGGACTCCAAAACTGCAAAGCTTTGATGAAGCTCGACCTGGAAAAAAACGAGATCGTCGACCTCGGTCCCATCCGGGACCTGAAGCTCCTTCAGTCGGTCGACTTGGCCTCGAACCAGATCCAATCCCTTGAACCGCTCACGGGCCTGATCGCGATTCAGTACCTCCATATCGCCAACAACAGCATCGAGGATCTTGGACCACTGCGGGGCATGATCAAGATGCAATCGCTCTATGCCTCGGGGAACAAAATCAAAAAACTCGAGCCGATCTTTGGACTCAAGAAACTCTGGACCCTCGATGTTGCAGCAAGCCCCATCGAAGACCTGAACGGCATCGCGGAACTTCGCGGTCTGCAGACCATCAATCTCAAAGGCTGTAACGTCAAAACGCTTGAGTTCGCTAAATCGATGCGGGAAGTGCGACTGCTGATCCTCCAGGAGAACCCAGAAGTCGACCTCACGGCGTTGATTGAGGCTTGCCAAGCCGACGCGAAGGAAAACCGCCGCTTTGCCCCGTTCCTAAGACTCTACGTCGATGACAGCTTGGTCCAAAACGCCTCCAAGGCCGCTTGGTTCGAAGAGCTCAAGGCCATCGGAGTTCGAATCAATCCGCCTGTGAAATAACTCGCTTGAGCTACCTTAAACTCCCGACTCAGGAGTGATCGATGAAATCCCAACGTATTGCGATCCTCAGTTGCACTGCAATCCTCTTCGGAGGAAACCTCTGCGCCGAGGATTCCACGGAACCATCGAGCAGCCTTGCGCCGCCGCGCTTTCGTCTTCGAACCGACCCGTACGCGGCTAGCGATGCGCAAGCTCTCCGCGAGCAACTCAGGTATCTGGTCGATGCTCGGGGCCCGATTAACCCACTGAGTGATTACGGGAAACGCGATTACGGAAAACCCGGCAACGATCCGGTCGCTGCGCAGGCTCCCACGCTCGATCGGCAATCGGCAAAGCGTTTGCAAAACTCGGGCCTGACGCTTCCATCGAGCACTCTCGGGGTCATCACGCTTTTGCCTCCACCCTCTCTCCGAGGTTCGTCGTCCGAGGTGTTTCTTGCCGACGACGGTTTTCGACCGACAAGTTCTCTGCAACAGGCCAGTTCCGTGCAGCAGGCCAGTTCCAACAGCGTTTTTGGAATGCCCGAGGGTGCTGTCCGGGTCGCGAATTTTTATCAGGATGACCCCATCGCCAATACACCCCCATCACTCAATACTCCACCGATCTACGGGAGGCAGCCTGCCAGGGATGATCCCTAGCGCCCCGCAGGTCCCTCCGCCATCGATCCCCTTGGGAGTGCCCCCCAATCCAGTTCCAAACGCTTCACCCGCGGTCAATCCTGCGTGGATTCCGAATGCCTATCCGGGTGCGATTCCCCCTGCGAACATGCCGAGCACTGCGGTACCCACGACGGTCATCCCCGCCCCGCCGACCTATTATGTTCCCGTACCGATGAATCCTCCGAGTGCCGCTTCGGGAACGCTTGCACAACCGGGGGTTCCCTATGCGGGCTCCCCGATGCCCAGCTACAACCGCGCGGGCACTTTTGTCAACTCGGCTCCTTTCGTTTCCGCGGCGCCTGCTGCCGTCGATGCGCGATGGATGGTTTCACCAGCCGTTTGGCAGCAGGGGGCTGGCGCGTCGGCGATCGATTGCAATCCTGCGCTGGCCAGCACCGTTCCTGCGCCCCCTTATCGTCCTGCTGGCCCACCGATGGGCATGGTTCCTGGATTTGCACCTGTTCCCATGGGAGTCAACGGGGTGACACCCACGGCAGGCTTGGTTCCACCGGCTACGGCAACTCCGTTTGCTTACGCCCCCCCGGCGGCGATGCCCCCAGCGACTGTTTATGCGCCCAGCAATGGTGGCTATGTGCCATTGGTCGGTTTCGGCCAAGGGAGCAACGCTCAGTTGGGTCGAGGTTTGTACGGACAACCGACGGCTTATGTCGACGGCCAGCCTGTGCGGAATTTCCTGCGTTACATCTTCCCGTAGCTGTCGAATCATCTTCCGTAGCGGATCCAACCAAGTGACCGAGCGTCGTGTCTACCTAGATCATGCTGCGACGAGTTGGCCCAAGCCCCCGGGGGTACTCGAAGCATGTCTGGAATTCCAGCGCGATCTGGGCGTGGCTGCTTCGCGTGGAGCGTACCTTCGCGGTGAGCAAACCGACCGGGTGATCGCTCAAGTCCGGTCGAAGTTGAGTCGTTTTCTTCACCTCGACGATACGTATCGAGTGGCTTGGACAAGCAACGGGACAATGGCTATCCATGCCGCGATTCATAGTGTTTTGTGGCAAACAGATCTTCGCGGCGAGCACGTCGTTACGACGGCCACCGAACACAACAGTGTCCTGCGCACGTTGGCGGATCTTCAGGAACGCCGGGGGTTGCGTTGGACGATGGTTCCCTGCGATGCTCGCGGGTGGGTGGATCCCGAAGCGATCGAGCAGGCTATCTGTAGCGATACGAAATTGGTGATCGTCAACCATGCCTCGAACGTTACTGGAGTCGTTCAGGATCTCGAACGCATCGGTCGGATTGTGTCTAACTCCGACGCATGGTGGATGCTCGACGCGGCCCAAAGCATCGGGTATGTCGACTTCGATCCGCGATCGCTTGGGATCGATCTTGTGGTGGCTCCGGCTCACAAAGGGTTAGGGGGTATGTTCGGTACCGCTTTTGTTGTCGCTGCTCCAGAGGTATTGCCCTGCTTGCGTTCTCCCTGGGTCGGTGGGACAGGTCGCTCGAGCGGCACATGGACTGGACCCTTCGAGTGGTTGGAGTCGGTAGAGTCTGGGAATCTAAACGGCCCGTCGATCGCATCTCTGGGAGCTGCCTTGCAGAGTGCATCGACTCGATCGATGGCCGATTTTCAGGCTAAGGCCAGCGATTGGCTCAGTCGACTGCGGCATCAGATCGCGCGCTGTGCGAGTTTGCGCTTGGTTGGATACCCCGATGGTCCAGAGGATCTTCAACAGGTTTCCAGGGTCCCTGTGCTCAGCTTTTCGAGCCGAACTCTCGGCAGCCACGAAATGGCGATGCTCTTGGACTCGGCCATGGGCATAGAATGCAGATCGGGGCTTCATTGCGCCGGGGCGATCCATCGATTTCTAGGGACCGATCCCCAGGACGGGACTTTGCGGATGAGTTTTGGACATGCGACAAGCGAAGCGGACGTGGATGCTGCGATCCAAGGTATTAGGCTCTTAGGTGAGGTCAACGCGTGAACGTAAATCCAAGATCGAGGAAGCCTTGGGCTCGGATCCGAGTCCCTGCAATGCTCTGCTTGCTGGGGTTCTCAGGTTGCGATAAGCCCCCCGAGAAATCGGTGTTGGACGGCAAGTGGAAGACGGCTCCGAGGTCGCTCTCCAAGGACGCAGGTTCGCCTGACATAAGCCAAAATGTCCCTTACCTGCCTCGCAAGGTGCTCGATGGGTCTGGGTACGGATGGGTCATGAACGCCGTCAAGCCGTGGCCGAGCGATTCGTCTCTAGAGCAAATCGGGGAGCACTTCAAGGTAGCGGTGCGAACGAGCATTGAAGCGCTCGATCAGATCCTCAGTGACCCGGCCCTTTCTCCAGACGAAATCGCCTCGACCCGCTACTCGCGTTCGACGTTCTTGAACTACCAAGGGGACCCATTGAAGGCCTATGAAGACCTTTGCTTGGCTCGCAAGCATGTCGAAATGAACCCGCGGATCGCCAAAGACTTTCTCTATACGATCATTTACAACCAGGGAGTCACTGCCATGCGGCGCGGCGAAAATGAGAACTGCATCGCATGCCGCGGCGAGAGCTCTTGCATCCTGCCAATCTCCAAAGCGGCTGTGCACCAGAACCCCGAGGGCTCTCGAATCGCGATCGAGCACTTTCTGGAGTACCTCGAAAAATTTCCCGACGACGGCGAGGTGCGATGGCTCCTGAATGTGGCTTATATGACCCTCGATGAGCACCCAGAAAAGGTTCCATTGAAATATCGGATCCCCATCGATCGCTATGTCCATGAGGGAAATGGGATCGGTCGGTTTCGCGACATCGGAGAAAAGGTTGGACTCAATCGCTTGAATCAAGCCGGTGGTGCGATCATGGACGATTTCGACGCCGATGGCAAGCTCGATGTGGTGATCTCCTCGTTCGACCCAACGCAGATCATGGGTGTTTATCGCAACGTCAATCTCGAGGCCTTCGAGGACGTGACTGTACAAGCTGGAGTGTCCAATCAACTCGGCGGACTCAACTGTGTGCAGACCGATTACAACAATGATGGATTGCTCGACGTGTTTATTGTACGGGGGGCTTGGTTGACTCCAGCGCTGGCGATGCGGCCGACCTTGCTTCGCAACGATGGGAATATGCGATTTACCGACGTGACGTCTTCGGCTGGACTTGCCGATCCGTTGAACTCGATTTCCGCAACCTGGGAGGACTTTGACCGGGACGGCAGACTCGATGTCTTCGTCTGCAGCGAACAGCAATCCAACCGGCTTTATCGCAACCAAGGGGACGGTACCTTTGTCGATGTCGCGGCCAAGGCTGGGGTAGCAGGCGGTGAGGGGATGGTCTGCAAAGGGGCTACTTGGGTCGACATCGACAATGACGGCTGGCCCGATTTGTTCCTGAACCATCTTTCGAGAGTAGGCGCGCAACTGTTCCGCAACCGAAAAGATGGAACGTTCGAAAACGTTACCCGAGCGATGGGTATCGATGGTCCTACCATGGGCTTTTCATGCTGGACCTGGGACTTTAACAACGATGGATGGCAAGACATCTTCGCCACCAACTATTCTCGTTCGATTGGAGCTTGTGTCCAAGGGATGATCGGCCAAGACCACAGCGAGGCCAAGAGTTGCTTGTACTTGAATCAACGAGGGGAGCGATTCGTCAACGTCACCAAGGACGCTGGACTCGAAGGTGTGTTCATCACCATGGGTTCGAACTTCGCAGATTTTGACAACGACGGCTGGCTCGATTTCTATCTCGGAACCGGGGACCCTAATCTCGGAACCCTGGTTCCCAACCGCATGTTCCGAAGTATAGCTGGCAAGCGCTTTGACGACATCACCGCTTCGTCGGGTACAGGCAATCTCCAAAAAGGTCATGGAGTTGCATGCGGTGACTGGGACCGCAACGGTTCGATCGATGTGTTCATCGAGATGGGCGGGGCCGTCAACGGGGATAAATACCACAACATCCTTTTTCAAAATCCTGGCAATGAAAACTCCTGGATATCTCTTCAATTGATAGGAAACACATCGAATCGTGCGGCGATTGGAGCGAGGATCAAAATCCAGACCGACGATCCAGACCTTCCGTTCGTTTACCGGCACGTCAGCTCGGGGAGCAGTTTTGGCGCAAACCCTTTAGAGCAAACGATCGGATTGGGTAAAGCAACCAAGGTGCTTTCTATTCAGATCGAATGGCCCGTTCCAGCGTCTGCCGACGCTACCAAAAGATTGCAGCGGATCGATGGTCCTATCGCATTGAGTCGCACACTGAGGATCCAGGAAGGTGTTTTTCCTGAGTTGAATTCCGCTCAGTGATTCGATCTTGGCCGGTTATTGCAAAGGCCTCTTCGCACACTCGATGGCTGTTTGAACTGCGGCGATGCCGATCGTCGATCGAGGCAGTTCGCGGCTACTTGCGGACCAATAGGCCGGATTGCTATACTGGATGGATTCGAGTACGAGTACGAGTACCGTCCGCCGCGGCGGACTGAGTACGAAAAGAAGCACGAACAAAGTTGTAATGTCCCCTCCTCGCACTCGGTCCATGCGAGTCGAAATTCTGAGTTCCGGTCATACCAATCTACGTGTTTTTATGATTGAATGCTGCGCTTATGAACAATCAACCCTATGGCATCCCGGAAAAACATTGGCCAGCTAAACTCACTTACTGGTGGTTTCGCGCCGCTAGGCCCCTGAGAGCCAAAGCCCTCAGGCAACAGCAAATCCAGAGTATTGAGTTCGAGCAACTTGAACACCTTCAAGAGGCCTTAAAGTCTGGACTCGGGGTGATGATCACCCCAAACCATTCGTTTCACTGGGATTCCTACTGCTTGTTGAACGCTGCGGATCGACTTAAGGTTCCCTTCTACGTGATGACCGCTTGGCAGGTTTTTTCTCAAAGCCGTTGGTTTGAACGCGAATCGATGCAACGCTGCGGCTGTTTCAGTGTCGATCGAGAGAACACCGATATCCAATCGATGAAAACGGCACTGGATATATTGCAACACCGACGGGAGCCTTTGGTTGTATTTCCCGAAGGCGATATCTACCACTCCAACGATCGACTCACACCGTTGCGTGAAGGCGCCGCGGCGATCGCCCTGATGGCGGCTCGCAAATCGGAGCGACCCATCGCGATTCTTCCTGTGGCGATCAAACGCTGGTACCTTGAAGATCCTACTCCTAGCATGTGCCGCACCGCCGAAAAGATGGAAATGCGACTCGGTTGGAAGGCCCAGTCGCATTTGCCGATGACCGACCGAATACTGCGCATCGCTGAACAAGTCCTGTCTGAGAAAGAAACAGAGATCCTTGGCCAACGCCAGCAAGGTACCCTTCAACAACGTATCGCCTTGCTTACCGAGGAGGTTTTAAAACGTGCCGAAGCGAAATACCTAAGCGGTCCCCCCAAGAAGCTCATCCCTGAACGCATCAAAGAGATCCGCCGTATCCTCATCGCCCAGATAGCCGAGATAGCCGAGAAGGCCGATCGGACCCCTTTCGAAAAGAGCAAGGAATGGGAAAGCGACATGCAAAGCATGTTTTTGGCTACCCAACTCTACAGTTATCCGGGCGACTACCTCACGGAAAATCCCACTTGGGAACGCCAAGCCGAAACACTCGATAAACTCGAAGAGGATTTCTTGGGAGCAAATTACCCCTCCTCGCACGGTCGCAAGACGGTGCGCATTCGATTTGGAGAACCTATCGTTCTTCCAGAAGGCAAACAGTCCAAGTCCCTGTCTACCGACCAACTCACCTTGGATCTCCAAGAGCGCATTCAAGCCATGCTCGACCTGTTGAACCGAAACCACGGCGATCTTTCCATCCGCGATTCACGGAGCAAGGCCCATGTTTGAAATCGAGGGTGTTTCCAAGTCGTTTGGCGATCAAACGGTACTCCATGAAACATCTGTAGCTTTTGAGCCTGGAAAATCCACCGTGCTCATCGGGCCTAGCGGGTGCGGAAAAAGCACCTTGCTGCGAATCCTTGCAGGTTTGCTCGCTCCGGATACTGGGCGCGTACTTTTCGAAGGTATCGAAATGACGCCTGGCAATCGGATCCCCATGCGGCACCGAATCGGCTATGTCATTCAAGACGGAGGCCTCTTTCCGCACCTGACCTCGGCCCAAAATGTCGGACTCATGGCTAAGCATCTTCAATGGCCAGCCGATCGGATCCGAAATCGTATCGAGGAGTTGGCCGAATTGACTCGACTCCCCCGCCCTGCCCTAGACCGATACCCGACGCAGATTTCTGGAGGACAACGCCAGAGAGTCGGCATCATGCGCGCCTTGATGCTCGATCCTCCTGTGATGCTCTTGGACGAGCCCATGGGTGCTCTCGACCCATTGGTTCGATACGATCTCCAAGAGGATTTGCGGAAGATTTTCCGAACCCTCAAGAAAACCGCGATCACCGTTACGCACGACATGGGCGAAGCCGGATTCTTCGGTGATCATGTCATCATGTTGGGCCAAGGCCGCATCGTGCAGCAAGGGAAACTCGAGCAGATGATCCTCCAACCAGCCAATGCATTTGTGACCCAATTCGTCAACGCTCAACGATTCCCGACTTTGAATACACCCAAGGAGTCATCATGAGCAAGCGATCTGTTTTACGTTGGCTCTGTATGGCTTGGATCCTGCTCGGTTTCGGATCGAAACGGATCGCCTGGGCAGAGGAAAGAGAAATCGGCATCGGCTCAAAGTCCTTTACCGAATCGGTAATCCTAGGAGAGGTCCTCTCGCACTTGGTCAGGAGCACTGGTGCTCGAACCGAACATCGAGCCGAGCTGGGGGGAACGCAAATCCTCTGGCAAGCGCTCCAGACCGGGGAAATCGATGCGTATGTCGACTACACAGGCACGATCCGCGAAGAGATCCTCGCAGAGACGATACGCCAAGGAACCAAAATCGAATCCGAAAACGATATGAGATCGGCTTTAGCTCTGAAGAAAATCGTGATGTCCGAGCGGATTGGATTCAATAATACCTATGCGCTCGGGATGAAGCGGTCGGTTGCTGAACGTCTATCGATAAGCAAAATTAGCGATCTGAGGAATCATCCCCAACTCGAATTGGGTTTGAGCGACGAGTTTTTTGAACGTAAGGATGGTTGGCGGCCTCTTAAGGAAAAGTATTCCTTGCCCCAGACTCAGATCAAAGTCATGGACCACAATCTTGCCTACCGAGGACTTGAAAAAGATTCGATCGCAGTGGCCGATCTTTACACGACGGACCCCGAGATCCAGTACTACGACTTAGTCGCTTTGGAGGATGACTTGGGGTTCTTTCCTGTCTACTATGCGGTCGTGCTCATGCGGCAGGATCTTGTCACTCGGGCTCCCCAAGCAGCCGAGGCCATCATGAAAATCCAAGGACTCATTTCCCCCGAGGTGATGTCGGGAATGTCTGCACAAGTCCGATTGGATCGTAGGCCAGAGACGATCGTTGCAGGTGAATTTTTAAACAAGCAGTTGAACCTGAGCTTGTCCTTGCCCAAGGAAGGCCCTTGGGCAAATCTCTCCAAAGGGATCCAACGGATTCTGAGTACTACCGGCGAGCATTTGTTTTTGGTGCTGGTGTCTCTGGGTTTGGCGATCCTCACAGCGATCCCACTGGGGATCATCGCCGCGGGTAACGAAACGATTGGACAGACGGTGCTCGGAATAGTCGGGGTCATTCAAACGCTTCCTTCGATGGCTTTGTTGGTGTTTATGATGCCCCTTTTTGCTCTCTTTGACATGGGCATCGGACCTGCACCTGCCATCATGGCTTTGTTTCTCTACAGCCTTCTGCCGATTGTCCGGGGGACTTACTCTGGGCTCAAGCAAATCCCTGCTGCGATACGTGAGTCGGCAGAGGTCCTTGGACTCGATGCCAAAGCCAGGCTGAAATTGGTCGAACTCCCCTTGGCGCTCCCCTCGATCCTCTCGGGGGTCAAGACCGCAGCGGTGATCAACGTGGGGACCGCGACGATCGGCGCTTTGATCGGGGCTGGTGGCTACGGCTCACCGATCCTGACGGGGATCCGACTCAATGACCTAGGGTTGATTCTTCAAGGTGCCGTGCCGGCAGCCCTGATGGCACTGGCCGTCCAGTACGGCTTTGCTCTTTTAGAAAAACGGATCGTCTCGCCGGGACTCCGGGGAACTTAAGCGTAGCGGCAAAAGGAATAGCTCCATGAATCACCCGGTCTAGGCTCGCCGCCGGTTTGGTGAAAGTCCTTCCAAGCTATCTTGAATTCCACTTGCCAACTGCGATCGATGTCGGTCCGATCCTCGAGCGTGCCATCGACTTGAACAGCGCTTTGGAAATCGAAAGAATCGGCCGATTTGTAAATTGCATAAGCCTTTGAAACGCGTTGAGGAATGAACAGATCCATCTGCGTGTTGGCTGGCGTGACATGAAACTCGTAGTAACCTGGTCGGTCTTTTGAAGGTTTCAAAAAAAGTTCAAAGCAATCGTCGAGCCAGGTCTGCTCATCACGCTGGGTAATCGTCCCTTGAATGTCCCTGTCTGTGAGCTTAGCCCATACATACAGATACTCCTTGTCCCAAACCAGTTTTGCTTCGGTGGGGATGGAGTCGCCAGAATCGACCTGGCCAGATGCAACCGGCTCAGATTTTGGGTCGGTTGCGAGCCACGAAGCTCGAAAATTGCTGATCGTCGCTGCATGCTCCCAACAGGGTTCGTCGGCACGCCCATCGATCTTCGGCGGTGTGCTTGCCCAACGGCATGTGTAGAGCGACGCGTCGGGCAAAGCCGGCTCGCTGGGGCCTTGTGCCGAGCCAATGAGGCCCAAGACAAGCACGCACAGAAGGCAACAAAGAGCACGAAGTGTCATGGGAATCAGCTAATCGTTGAACGGACTTTTCCGCTGCATCCGTAATTTCTAGGAGCAATCGATCGACTCGGTCAAAAGTCAAGCAATGACGAGCCAACCGCCCTGCTCGCAGCGATACTTTAGCAAAACCGCTGCCGCTCTGCAAAAAATCCGCCCCAACAGCAGACTACAGACTACTTGGAATGGCTCCGTGATGCCGAGTGCTGCTCCCACCAACCATCATGACCACCGGCGTCGCTTGGCATCGCCCTGGGTTTGCGTTCGGATTCGGTCCAGACAAAGTTAGCCTCAGGGCCCGATGTAGCTTGGCGATTTTCCAAGTTCGCCGAGAACTCGGCGGGCTTGTACTCATCCGTTGCATCCCAATCTTGCCCAGTCCAATCTTGCCCTGTCCATTCCTGCCCTGTCCATTCCTGCCCTGTCCAATCCTGCCCTGTCCAATCTTGATCCGGCCACTCTTGTTCGAACCAAAGGGGTACCGCATCGACCAGTGGCTCATCGGGCACAGTGGCGATTTTTGGCTCTGGGAGCGGCTCTTGTTTAGCAAGCACACGGGTCCTTGCCGGTAGTAAAATCGGATCGGGCTCTTGTGGCAAGGCAGCAGGCTGCACGGGAGTTTCCGTCGTCGGTTGAGCTTCTTGGACATCGATGATTGCAGTCGGTTTCGAATCGATCATCCGCTGTGGAGTTTTCTCGGGACTGTAGACTTCCGCAACACCGGTTTGTCCTTGCGTCGGCAATACTCGAACCTGCACACCGATCGAATCGAACATTCGCATGATATGCTCGTGGCAGGTGAACATAACGACTTGGTGGCCCAAGGCGGCGAAATCTCGGAGCACTTTGGCTGCGCTGGTCGCACGGATCGTGTCAAAGTTCACCAACACGTCATCGAGTACCAATGGCAGCGTGGCTCCACGTCGCGAATAAGCCGCCGCGAGGGACAATCGCAAGGAGATGAAGACCGCTTCGCGGGTACCTCGACTGAGGACTTCCAACGGTAAGCTTTGTCCCTTGTCGTTGTCGATCCTGAGAGCATTCTTGCCCAATGGAGTCCAAACACGCACGTACTTGCCCTCGGTCAACTGCTTGAGAAACGCCGAAGCTTCTCGAAGTGTTTCTGGCTGCCTTTCGCTCTCATAGATCTCGCAGACTTTTTCAAGCATGCAGGTGGTAAATCCGAGTGTGCGCCAATGATCGGCGCAGAGTTCGATCTGCCGCTCCAGGCTTGCTAGTTCGAGTTTGGCTTCCGCCAATCGTCGATCCCCCGCGAGCGTTTTCATCTCCTGATTGATCTCTCCTTGGCGCAATTGCAATTGCCCGATCCTTTCGGTGCCGCCGCTGGACCGAGTCGTCAATGTTTCCCAGCGTTTTTCGAGTTCGTGGTGCGGCGTGTTTTGCAGCATCCGTTGGATCGAGTCGTAGGAGACATGGTTGCCGAGTGTCGAGCGAATACGTTCGTCGAGCGAAGCGATCTGCGACTCGAGTTTCATATGCTCTTGTTTGCGGGTCAGCAGTTCCTCGAGTTGTTCGAGCGATTCGACGCCGATTTCGGCTAGATAGCTCTGCCTCGAACTGATCAGACGTTCAATACTTCGGCGAATGCCCTTTTGCTTTTTTAACAGTTCCTCGTCTTGGGATTTTAGCTCCTTGCGCTGTTTTAAATATTGCTTTTGTTGTGCAAGTGCATTCATCAGTTGCTGCAATCGCTGCTGCGGTACCTCGACGGAAAGGGTGTTTTCGCGAGTCACTTCCCTTGCATCTTTCGTGGAGGAGACCTCCTTGCGAGGCGTTTGGGCAGCGGCTTGAGGCGATGCCAAAGCGACCTGCATTTGCGTGTGGAGTGCGTCGAGCTTTTGCAGGGAACTGACCAGTTCGATTCGCCTTTGGGATAGCTCGTCGGACTGCGTGCTGAGTTTCTTTCGGGTGATCAGCAACGATTCGTAACCTTCGGCTAGGATCCTTAGGCTCTTTGGGGAGAGAGACTCGGCGAGTCCGAGCTGATGCAGGGTTTTCTTCCAGGCGATCCTGGCCGTTTTGAGTCCATGGATCGCGTCGGCTGCCTGTTTGCGGGCCGTATTGTATCTGGCTTTTGCGGCTGCCTGATTGTGGTAGATCGGCAAATAGGATTCGCATTCGCTCAGTTCATGCTCGGCTTGTCTGAGTTGTTGTTCGAGCGATACGTTGGGTTCAGGTAGCGATCCGATCAATTCTTGTTTTTCATGCTCTGTCTTGCGGATTTGCATCACGAGGGTATCGAGTTGTGTTTCGACGTCGGTGATTTCACCTTCCATCCCCTTTTCCATCGACTTCCACCACAGATAAGTCGCAACCAAGATGATCATTCCAAGAACGGTCATCAGCACACCGGTGTTTTGGGTGTCGGGTGACTGCAACTGAAGGGCTCGGGCGGTGGCAGGTAGGTTCGCGTTGTTGTACCAACCAAAAAAGTTGTTCAGTCCCGAGATCAGCATGAATGCGCCGATGAAAAACGGGATCGCCAGCATGATCACGCGTTCCCACGAGAATCCGTCATCGCTCTCAAGATCGATCGTATCGCCTTCGAGTTCCTGGCGATGCGCTCCTAGTTTTTGCAATCGCTCATCGACTTGCTGATACTTTCGGATCGATTGGATTCGATCACTGGCCTTCAGAATGGAGGCCTGGAGATCCTCGGAATCACGGGTTTGGAGAAATCCACCGATTTCATTTTGCAGTCGCTCGATCTCCCTTTTCTCGGTCTCGACGCGCTCCTTGGCCTGCTTGAGGCGGGTCTGCTCCATACGAACATCACGCGCAGGTCCAGCCAATTGACTGATCGCAGGACGGCTCAAATCCGGTAAGTTCGACAGTCGCCGATCGTTGAGCAGGGCTTCTTGATCGGAATCACTGAGTCCGAGACGCTTGGCATCCTCGACAAGTTGCTCCTGCGTTTGTTGGTGTTCGGACTCTAGGCGTTGAATTTGCTTTTGAAGTTGAGTGATCCAAGGACCTTGCTCGCTTGCCGATTCGATCTTGCTCGAAAGCCCCAAAATATTTCGGTTTAATGGGAGTGCATTGGCCTGCTTGCGGAGGGACTGGCGTTCAAGGACCACCGATTGAGCTTGCTGTCGTTTCTGATCGATCTGCGATTGCAAATCGAGAAGCTTAGCTCTGGATTCCTCCTGCAGATCGATTCTTGCATGGACTTGTGTGAGCTTCTCGCGAAGCGTATCGCGCTGTTGCCATGGCTCGCGAACTTGCATCGCGGTCTCGACAGTTTTGGACTCTAGATCCCATTGTTCGATGCGTTGCTTGATCTCCTCGATCTCATTGTGTTGGTTGCGACGGACCGCAGCCAGTTCTCCCCAGCGTCGGCCTCGTAGAGTCAACTGTTCGATCTCATCGCGAAGCTTCTCACGCTTAGACTGCATCGACTGCAATTGCGCGCTTTCCTCCGAATACGAGGCGATGGAGGTCCTTGCGGTTCGAAGCTGACGAATGACATCGACCAGCGAAACCCGATCGAGTCCACTCGATAGTTTGTACAACTCGTCGGCCGCTGCGGTATCGTCTAATGTGCTGAGTTCTTGAAGTTCTCGAAGGCCGATAGCAAAGACATTCGTGAAAATCGACTCGTCGACGTTTCCAAGCAGCGAGGTTAGTCGATGCTGGCCTTGGGTGATTCCATCGGAACTTGTGACGGTCAGTTGCCCGAAGACGCTCGAGTCGTTGAGCGTCGCGCGACGGGCAATCTCATAGCCACCTCCAGGACCCGATACTCGCATCGCACCACCGGGCTTACCTCCATAAACAGGGGGCAAATACCGAGCGCGTCGTTCTGGAGTGAACCCATAGAACATCGTGCGCAGGAAGTTCATCAAGGTGGTTTTGCCCGCTTCGTTCGGTCCATAAAAAACCGTCATGCCCTCGGGCATCGAATCGACGCTCAAGCCGCTCCAAACTCCAAAACCATCGATTTGTACGTCGCGAATCTTCATCCTCGGGTCCCTCCGAATCTCCTAGTAGGAGCCATCAAATCCACTTTGTGCCCACGGAGCATGTCCACTCCCAAGAGCGTTGCTCGATCCAAAGCCGCACCGGTAACTCCTGGTGCATCGTCGATCAGTAGTTGTTGCCAAGCTGCTGTGCCTGGGGTCTCCGACTCCAAGAGCGGCTTGAGGTTTAAATGCTGTCCATGCGTTTTGCGATGCTCTAGAGAGGTTCTCAGGAAGTCGCCAAGGATTGTGTCCTCTTCTTGCCACTTGGCAGGATAAGCCTTCGGTGAGCGGACTTCGATGTCCGTCGACCAGACACTACAGGCCCCATGGCTGTACTCTCGCCTTAGCCAACCGAGAATTTCGTCAATCGCCTCAGGTCCGACCATCGAGGCATTCTCTAGATCCAATTCCACTCTCCAGCGGACGATCAAGTGCCTTGTGCCATGCTCGCTCTGGAGCCTGGAAATACGTTTGGACATCAGCTCACGTATGTCTCGACCCATCGCAAGGTCCTCGACATCGAGGGTTTGCGTGATGTAACGGAAGTAATCGCAGTCGCTCGCAGCGATCTGAGCATCGTGTGTCCCATCGACCTCGACGGTCCAAAATCCATGAGCTCCTTCCTCGTCAAATCCACGGCCTTGAGGGGTTCCGCAGATTCGCATGTGAGGCGCCTCGCCGTGAAGCGTCTTGCGGGTGTGGTCGCTGCCGATTGCCCAGAAATCGATGCGTTCGCTCAGAAGCGATTCGCGGTCGGCATGTCCATGAGCCAACGCGATGACATAAGTCCCATCGGCATCGCATTGGAATTCCGCCGAGCGGATCGATTCCCGACCGTCATTCGATCGACCTAGGATCGTGGCAAGTGCCGAGCCATTGCGACGGAATACAACCGATTCGACTTCTTTTTTGGAAAAATAGTGAACATTCGCAGGAAGCGATACCGCCTCGGGCCAGCGATCCGGATCATCGACCGAACCGCCTGCCCAATAGACCGAGATATTGCGTTGAGCGAGCCGTTCGAATTGATCGAGCAAGAACGCCGGCCCGGCGGCGCCCGTAGAGATTGGGTTGAGAAGATCCCCCGTCAGCAAAACGAAGTCGACGTTTTCGATGAGAGCCGTCTCGAAGAATGCTTCTGCGGCCTTCCACGGCGCATCGACAAGTGCGGCTTTAAGATGTTCCGGGATGTCGGTCAGATCCTGCATGGGTCTTTCCAAATGAAAGTCACCGGAATGCAGAAACCGAATAGATTCCTTCCCCATGGACCACCCTCCTTTAGTGGAACTAGAAAAACTGGATCGAAGCGGGAGTTTAGTGGAGATGGAGGGTTTGAGGCAATCCCGATTTTTCGCCTGGTATTGTATGGGTCGGATCGGACGGATCGGTCGGATCGGACGGATCGGACGGATCGGTCGGATCGGTCGGATCAGTCGGCTCAGTCGGATCAGTCGGATCGGT
>JAJTEK010000166.1 GCA_021299695.1 Pirellula sp.
GTCCTGCAAGCCCTGCGAGCCCCCCGCCGTTGCTCGGGCCGAGCGTGCGGTAAGCGATCACGAAGGTTGCAAGATCCTCACCGACGGCGGCGGCAAGGTCGGATCGAAACGACGTCATGTCCTGCGTGTTGAGATTGACTCGGGCTGTGCCATCTTGCGTCGCGTTTCTCTCTTTGGAATAGAGAGTCAAATACATGGCCCACCCGAGATCAGGAGGGGTGGTTTGTGCGTCTTGCCCCGTACCTGTCGAACCGCCAGCGCCGGCTCCCATTGCGCCGGCTCCCATTGCACCGGCTCCCATCGTTCCAGTCATCATCGCCGAATTCGATTCGTTTGCCTCGAGGATTCCGTTTCGATTTTGGTCCAGGCCGAACAGTAGGTAGGGTGTAACACCTTTGACCAGTAGCAATTGCTCGATCGAGTTTAGGGGACCGTTAGCAGCCGCGTAGGGATTGGGCAATTGGGTGTAGTAGTCGCTCTCGACGCCGAACTCGCGGGGTTCATCATCGGGATCGATGAAGTCCAGGATTGCATCGGCTGTGTACTCGTCCATCCCAGGCAATGCCATGAGCAGATCGCGACCGATGCTAGAGCTACTTGCTGCCGGGGCACCCGCGCTGCCCGCAGTAGCTTGGGCGCCCGAAGTTCCCGAGGTGCTAGGCGTTGGCATGATGGAATCGGACATCGCGCCGAGCAACGCTGCAGGAGCAGAAAGTGCTGCATCGATCGTCGGCAAGACATTGAGATTCAGTCGGGCTGACTCATTCTGAAGTCCAAATCGGACCCCTGAGTACTTCCCGTCCTCGTTGAGATTCGGTGCGATAAGCGTGTAGTTGCAAGGGTTCGCAGGATCGGGGGTTTGAAGTACGGGGATCGCTTGAAAGACATTCGGGTTGTTGAATGTGCCCCCGGCCTCCAAGCGTCCAGCGCGGCTGTAAGCCACAAATAGCCTAGCTGCATCGATTCCCGAGTCCGCAGCGTATCGAGCTTGAATGCTCTGCCCGGTGATTCTCGACTCCTCATGCCCTAATAGCATGGACTTCATGAAGGCTGTCGAAGCCAAGGTTACTGCCGAGATGACAATCAACACGGCCAAGAGCAGAAAACCGCGACGCGGTTTGGACAACGAACTTGGGGTTGGGACTCGAAGCGTTTTCGAACCGTTCCTCAGTGGATGCGTCAGTTTTTTGGTTTTCATAATCCTAAAGAACTCATTCCGTTCGAGGATGTTCCGCCGGAGGTGGCTCCAGCAGGGCTTGCCAATAATGCCGCACCTGGGATCAAAATGTTCATCGAATAAAGCTCGATACCGTATTCCTGGATCATCGAATTGTTGAGAGTCGAAAGCGAAATCCCAGGTGACATCGGATTGGTCCGCGCCGAAGACTCGCGTTGCATGGCTATGGTCACCTTGACGACACTCGGGAGTCCCAACGAGGTGGAATCCCATTCGGTCTGCCATCCATTGGCCCCGAAATACGAAAAATCGATCCCTAGAACCTCCGGTGCAATGATCTCACCAGTCCGGATCAACTGGTCGCTGTTACCCATCTCATAAGCAAACTGAGTGACGGCTCGATCGAGAGATCGGCGAACCAGTCCCCCGCTTTGTCCAGCAGTGCTCCCGGCGCTCGAGTTGGCGATCTGCGAGGTCAGGCTTGCCAATGGATCTTGGACCCCATCGGATCGGGGTGCTTGGACGTAATAGCCAACGGTCTTGATATCGCTGGGCATGTCCCCCAGTGAGCCGGTGTTCATATTGCCCGGTTGGATCACGTACTCGTCGGGGCGAGGCAGACGGCTCACATCGATTTCGATCGACGAAGCCGACCCGAAGATCCCAGGTGGAATGACTGTCGGTCCGGCCGCTGCACCTTCTGCGCCGGCCATCGACCCAGACCCTGCACCACCGCCCATCCCACCCGCAGCGCTGCCTCCAAGACCACCGGACATACCGCCCGAACCGGCTGCTGCTCCTGCCCCGCTCCCACCACTGGCGCTGCCGTTGGCTCCGGGGCTGCCTCCTGCGGCGCTTGCTGGAGGATTCGCGCTTCCCGACGAACCTGGATTTCCGCCCGCGCCAGCTCCGACGGCTCCGGCTCCACCGGCAGCCCCACCGCCGGCAGCTCCGGTCAAGGCTCCGAGCGCTCCACCGGTTGCGTTGTTCATCGCATTGCCGAGCATCTGGTCCAGACCGCTCGTATCGTAAGGGTAATACCTAACCGTTGTGCGAACATCCTCGGCGATCATGTTGAGGATCGCACGCGCCATCTGGGCTTGGCGTACGCTATCGCGACCTCGGGTTTCGTTGACCAAAAACAATTGCACCAGACCACCGATCAAGATCGAGACGACGGCCGTCAAGGCCAACGCCAAAAGAAGCTCCAGAAGCGAGAAACCGCTTCGGGCGGATTCCTGCCGCTCCAATCGATCGCTTTGTGTTGTGAAAGTTCGCTGGATCACTGCACACCTCCTGCCGGGGCCGCAGCACCCGATGCACCACCTGCACCCGATGCGCTACCTGCGCTGCTTGAGCCACCCGAGCCGGTCGAGGTCGCCGGAAGGGTATCGAGACCGAGTGCCGGATCGATCATCCATCGCACAATATAGAAAACCTCTTTGTTCTCATCGGCTCCAGCTTGGTCCGTCACGCTGAGTCGGATTCCTACCATGTCCTTGCGCGCAGCCGATTCGGTCTGCAGTTGAAAATACCAAGTCCCCCGAGGGACCGTATCGGTAATGGGCATCCATCCGACGGCTCCTTGCAAGGGTATTGCTCCGGTGACGACCTCGGCCATTTTGGACTCTGCAAGGATCTGTGCGGTGGCCAGTCGGTGTGCGATCAATCCGTTGTCGGTCGCTGTCCGCGTGATTTGGGCCAAGATGGCCGCCGACATAGCCAGGATCGCAAGGGCCAAGACGACTTCGAGAAGACTCATTCCGAATCTAGACAAAGTTCTTGAGGGGATCGAGGACCGATCGTGTTTTGGCATACTAAAACCCTCCTTGAATTGCAGGACCTGGAGCAATTGCAGGGACTGAGGCAGCATCGACAGGTGACAACCGCACGGAGTTCGATCGCCCTGTTACGCCCCTGAGTTGGATCGCCATGCGCCGACCTCGGGAATCGGCCAAGATGATTTGCGCCGTCGTGGAAGATCCGTCGGGATAGAGCAGAAGCGGAGAGGAGATCCCGCCGGTCGTGGCTACCCCGACGCCGCCGATGGGCGGAGCCTCGCCGTTTTTCTGCAGTTCCAGGGCGTTGCGGGCGTCGACGACCGTTTCGATCCCGAGAAATTGAACATCCCCGGCGAGTTGTTTGGCTTCCTCTCCAAGTTGTCCTGTGGTTATGCCTACTGTCCCCCCAGCGAGGCGATCGGTTTTGACCAACCCACCAGCATTCATGACCGTCGCGCCTGCGGAGGCATCGGAGTCCTCGTTGCCGCTGAGCCAAGGTTCTATCGAATAGCTGTTTCCGTTGAGTGTCGCTCGGAAGACCTGGGCCTGTCCGGTCCGCATCGCTTCGACTCTGGCTTCGAGCAACTCGTTCTGGAGTCGTTCAGCCGATTGGAGCAAGCGTCGTCCGTAGATCATCGAATCCAAGGTGGGGAAAGCAAACGCGGCTATCACCACCAGGATGATCAATACGAGAATGACCTCGAAAAGCGTGAATCCGTTACGACGAGACGATGTCATCGGAGGTCCCGGATTGTCCATCCGCTCCTAAGCTTCTAAGCTCAAAGGTTGATCCGTTGAGTTTGTACTCGTAGGGACGATTCCAGGGGTCTGAAGGGATTTTGTCGAGCAGTTTGGTCCAATCTCCTGGGTTGGCCAAATCCGCTGGCTGGGTCATCAGCGAGTCGAGCGAGGCGGGCAACTGCTGCATCATCAGTTGATACTGCTTGACCGCCGAGGAGAGTTGAGCCAATTGAGCCGTCGCTGCGCGTTTGTTGGCCTGATCGAGCACGCCGGTGAAGTTCCGGATGGCAAAGCCTGCGATGACGACCAAGATGATCAGCACGAGCATGACTTCCAAAAGGGTAAAACCACGGCGGGAGTTTCGGATAGATCTGCGATTGTTTTTCATAATTAATCCTCCAATTTCGTATGGTAGAGCGTTCTGTTGAATTTCAAATCGAATCGTTTACGACACGGTGCTAGCGGTTCGCTTGGCGATGTTTTACCCCAGGGTGTTGGCGCTGTTAAGGACCGGGAGCATCAGCGCCAGGACCACAAACATGACAAGACCAGCCAGGATCAGGAGCATCACCGGTTCGAGCAATCGGATG
This sequence comes from Pirellula sp., assembly GCA_021299695.1. Taxonomy (GTDB): domain Bacteria; phylum Planctomycetota; class Planctomycetia; order Pirellulales; family Pirellulaceae; genus JBKCUI01. The sequence continues at coordinate 4,290 of JAJTEK010000166.1, forward strand.
ACCGTCTCGAGCCTTCGAAAGGTGGTTCTTTCCAAGTTCTCGGCGATGTTGACCAATACCGTATCGAGCGTATTGGATTCTTCAGCCACCGAAATCATTTCGACGACTGTCGGTGGAAAGTGCCCCGATTTTTCGAGCTGTTTTGCAAGTCTCTGTCCTGCAGTGATCTCGGCACTTGCCGAAGCGACCGCCTCGGAAAGTATTTTATTTCCTGCGGCGTTTCGACTGATGTCGAGCGACCTTAGGATTGGAACCCCGTTCTTGAGCAAAGTTCCGAGCACGCGGCAAAAACGGGCGACAGCTAGGTTGAGAAAAACCCCACCGATCAACGGGGTTTTGATTTTGATCAAGTCGGCTCGGTACTGGCCTTCGGTCGTATCGAGGTACTTCTTGAGCAGGAGCACTAGACCGGCGATCGCGCCGAGAACCACCCACCAATAGTTTTGTACAAATTTGCTGATCCCGAGCAACAGTTCGGTCGCAGCCGGCAATCCTTCTTTGGCTCGCATGCTCTGGAAGATTCCTTCGAATTTCGGAACGAAGAAAATCAAAAGTACCGTCACAACAACCACACCGACGCCCATGACAAAGACGGGATAAGCCAGAGCCCCGAGCGTTTTGCCTTTGAGCTCCTCTTGCTGTTCGACGAACCCTGATACCCGTTCGAGGGCGTCTTCGAGAAACCCACCTTCGCTCCCTGCTCGAGTCATGTTGACGGCCATGTCGTTGAAGATCTTCGGGTAGCGGGCCATCGCATCGGGCAACGATTCGCCTTCCTCGACCTTGGCTTTGATCTCCGAGATTGCGTTTCTGAGCGTTCGGCTCGAGCCGCTCTGTTGCGAGAGCACCGTGAGGGCTTTGAGCATAGGTACGCCGCTTCGAAGCAGCGAGGCCATCTGGCCATAGAACGAGGCCATTTGCGAACCGCTAACGCGGCCGGTTTTGCGTACCTGCCTCGTCTTGTCGACTTTGATCGAAATCGGAAATAGGGACTTTGAACCCAGTTGCATGGCCGCATCCCGAGTGCTCGCGGCCGTGACGGTACCTGTGACGGATTTTCCGGCAAGATCTCTTGCGATGTAGGCGAAATCAGGCATGGGAAACCTCGCTCCTGGGTTGCTTCTTGGCGATCCTAACCAATGCTATCCCCCTTGGTCGCTCGTAGAACTTCGTCCATGCTAGTCGTCCCTTCGAGTACCTTGCGGAATGCATCCATTCGCAAGGTCAACATTCCATGCTTTAGACCTAGCTTCTTGATTTCGAAACTGCTGGCTCGATCGTGTGCCAATTGACGGATCTCTTCGTTGGTAATGAGCAACTCGTAAATACCGAACCGACCCGTGTAGCCTAAGCCACGACAGACTCGGCATCCCTCGGGCATGTAAAGGGGCTTTCCGTCGAGCTGTTCCCAAGGAAAGTCCCGGGGCAGTTCGTCGCGTGTTGGATGATAAGGTTTCTTGCACTGAGGGCACAGTCGGCGTACGAGCCGTTGGGCCATGATCCCTTCGACGGTGCTGGCGACCAAGAAAGGTTCGATTCCCATATCGATGATCCGGGTGAACGAACCGGCCGCATCGTTGGTGTGGAGCGTGCTGAATACCGTGTGACCGGTCAACGAAGCTTGGATGGCGTTTTCGGCCGTCTCAGCATCCCGAATTTCACCGATGAGCACGATGTCCGGGTCGTGCCGAAGGATGCTTCGCAACGAGGCAGCAAAGGTCAAACCGATCTTGGGGTGGACCTGGATTTGGTTGATCCCATCGAGTTGGTACTCGACTGGGTCCTCGGTCGTGATGATCTTGTTCTCTGAAGATCGAATCTCCAAAAGAGAACTGTAAAGCGTGGTCGTTTTGCCCGAGCCTGTAGGGCCGGTGACGAGAATGATCCCGTGGGGGATACGGATCAACTCGCTGAACTGACGATAAGTCTCTTCCCCCATACCGAGGCTTCGCAAGTCGAACTTCATGGCCCCTTTGTCCAAGATCCGCATGACGAGGCTCTCGCCGTGGATCATCGGGATGACGGAGACGCGAATGTCGATTTCCCGACCGTGGACCCTGAGCTTGATTCGCCCGTCCTGGGGCAATCGCTTCTCGGCGATGTTCAACTTGGCCATAATCTTCAGACGCGAGATAATGGCAGCTTGGAAACGGTTGATTTCCGGAGGCACAGGTTGCGTCTGAAGGATACCGTCGATGCGGTAACGCACGACGATCCCGCCGGCCTGCGATTCGATGTGCACGTCACTGGCCCGAGCGTCAATCGCCTCGACGAGGATCTCGTTGACGAGCCGAACCACGGAGGCTTCCTGCGCCTGTTCGCTCAGCTCACTGCCATCGGCCTCGAATTTCTCGAGCAGCTCGATCTCGTCGTCTTCATCGCTCCGGGCGGCCATAAGGCCTTCGACCGTTTCGCTGCCGACACCCAAGTGTTTCTTGACGAGTTTGGCGATCTCAATCTTTTCTGCCACCAACGGCACGACGGCACAATTCAATGCCGCAGCCGCCTCGTCGAGTGGGTAGAGCTCGAGCGGATTGCTCGTTGCGACGTACACGCGACGGCCTTCCTTCCTGACCGGGAAGATCGCATGGCGATAGATCAGTTTTTGGGGGAAGGACTGCAGCAAGGAAAGATCGACGTTGGCCTCTCGCAGATCGATGTAATCGATGCCGAGTTCTTCGGCGATCGCCTTGAGCGCTACCTCCTCTTTGATAAATCCTTTTTTCACGACGCTCTCGAGAATCCCGCCGCCGTTCAGCGCCTCGCGCGACTCGTCCATTTGGGCTTGGTTGACCAGCCCGCGTTGTACCAAAATGTCTCCAGCTTCAAGCATCATCGGTTCGATTACCTTGCGTTAGCGATTGCCTCGGGTATTTCGGTTTCCGCCGCCGGTGTTGCCACCGCGTGTGTTGCCACCGCCAGTGTTGCCACCGCCAAATCCTCCTCGGTTTCCAC
>JAJTEK010000167.1:0-14604 GCA_021299695.1 Pirellula sp.
GACGACAGGGCCAACGCGGTAAGGTCTAGAGTTTGGGCAACATTCGCTTCGCATCGGATCCATACCAAGTCAGATCGGAGCCGAGGCGATACGCCGTTGAGTTTGGATCCAACAGGAGAGCCAAGCGGCGCCCATCCAAGCGTTTTTCTAGGCATGAAACGAAGAGTCCCCGCAGCTTAACACGAATTTGAGTGTCAAGATGCGAGGACTTTGAGCTTCGCAACGCTTGTAACAGCGTATTGTCAGCGCGTTGTCGGCCTGCTACTTCGCGGCCGGCTACTTCTCGGCCTGCTACTTCTCGGCCTACTACTTGTCGTCAGCGATCTGAGGATAAGCGACCCCGGCGAGGAAAGCGCCAAGGATTGGTGCGGCCCAGAAAAGCCAAACCTGGCCTACGGCAGACATATCACCACCGAAAATTCCTAGGACCAACGCAGGTCCGGTGCTGCGTGCAGGGTTGACCGAAAGATTGGTCACCGGAATCCCGATCAGGTGGATCAATGTCAAACCCAATCCGATGGCGATCGGAGCGAATCCGGCTGGAGCTCGCTTGTCGGTCGCTCCCAAAATAATCATCAAGAAGAAAAACGTCAGGACGACCTCCGCAAGGAAAGCCGAAACCATGTTGTACTTGCCCGGCGAAAATTCATCGTATCCGTTCGTCGCAAATCGACCTGCAAGACTGAAATCCGAATTTCCCGACGCGATGAAATACAGGACAAAGGCTCCCAACGTTCCGCCGATCACCTGAGCGATGATATAGGGGACCAAATCCTTCGATGGAAAGCGTTTGGCGATCATCAAACCGACGCTCACTGCGGGATTCAGGTGACAGCCGGAGATATGACCGATGGCATAGGCCATCGTCAAAACCGTCAAACCGAAGGCCAGAGAAACACCGACAAAACCGATCCCGAGATTCAACGGGGTAGCGTTTTCCATATCAATAAACTTCGCCGCCAGCACCGCGCTGCCGCAACCCCCGAAAACCAACCAAAACGTGCCGAGAGCTTCGGCCGCACATCGTTTACCAAGATTCATCGTATTCTCCTAAAAACCAAAAAACAGCCCGGTTCGCCCAAGCGATTGGGAAAGAGTCCGACTCAGACATTCCGATCGCTTGCATACCCAAAAACCGCGAACAAGTACAAGACGGATCGTACCGCATTTTCGCAGGTTGACTATCACAGGTCCTGCTCCCAAAAGCCCCCCTGAGTAAAGTCCCTCAATCTTCTTTTGCCCCGTTGGGGAGTTTTCCCCGAACTTTTCTGCGGCTCGGTGATCTAACTCCCCGAGCCATGGAGACTCGGTTCTATGCTCATTTTTTGGTAGGTTCCCATTTTGGATGGAAAGTCGCACTAGGGATGATTCAAGACTTTTGGCAGTACTTAGCTAACCTCCTGCAGAACAACCAAATCTTCAGCGGCGGATTGGTGCTCATGGTCGGCGGAGCGCTCCTGGCGTATTTCCGCCAAGTCCCAGCGCAAATTTATCAGTTCATCCGCCGGAGAGTGATCACCGAAATCGATATCCTAGACCGAGATCCGGCGTTTCAATGGATCGAAAAATGGCTGGCCCAACATACCTATGCGAAAAATCGAGCCCGGTCCCTGACGGTCAAAACCGAATCGATCGATTACGACGAACGCCGCGATAATCCAAATATCGACCCTCGCCCCCGCATTCTCTTTACCCCAGCCCCCGGCGTGCACTGGCTCTTCTTCCGCAATCGTTTGATCTGCCTGCATCGTGAACGCCCAAAACCCAACGAAGGTTCCGGACAACAGGTCAACGTGCGCGAATGCTTCAATATCACCATTTTCTCGCGTGACCGAAAACTCGCCCAGCAACTCGTCGAAGAAGCTCGCGATGTGGCTATTCCAAAGTCCGAACTGCGTCTGACGGTCCACCGCGCCGGACAAGGTTATTGGATGGAGCAGATGAAGCGACTGCCTCGTCCACTCGATTCGGTCATCTTGGCCAATGGACTCATGGACGATCTGCTCGAGGACTCCAAAACGTTCTTGGCTCGCCGTGAATGGTATGTCCAACGCGGGATTCCTTACCGAAGAGGCTATCTGCTCCACGGCCCTCCAGGTACCGGAAAAAGCTCCGCCGTCGTCGCTCTTGCATCCGCTCTCCAAATGGACATCGCGGTGCTGAGCCTCGGGGACTCGAACCTCGATGACAACAGCGTCTCAGAACTCTTTAGCTCGATCCCAATCAACAGCATCGTTCTGATGGAAGACATCGACTGCGCTTTCCTCGAACGCAAAGAAGGGGACGACAAGCGGAGCAAAGTCACCTTCAGCGGACTCCTCAATGCCATCGATGGTGTTGCCGCCGGAGAAGGCCGATTGCTCTTTGCGACGACCAACCACATCGCTCGTCTCGACCCGGCCTTGATCCGACCAGGACGTATCGACCGTAAACTCTACATCGGACCTGCCAATCGCGAACAAGCCCAACGGCTTTTCCTGCGGTTCTTCCCCCACGCATCCGAACAGACCGCTCAGGCTTTCGCCGAAAGTATCCCGCTTGGCAAAGTCACGATGTCTGCACTCCAGACCCATTTGCTGATGTACGCCGACGACATCGACGGTGCGGTCGCTCAAATCGAAGATATGCTCGAGGCTCTTGAGTACCAACTCCCATGCGCTAAGATTGCAGACGAATCTTGACGCTTTCTCGGTGGGCAGTTAAACCCTCCTTGTCCGCCAACTGACTGACGCATGGCTCGATGTTTCGCAAGGCCTCAAGGCTAAATTCGACCTCACTGTATGACCTCAAGAAGTGATTGGCCGACAAGCCTGAGGCCCAACGCGCAGTCCCCCCCGTGGGCAAAACATGCGAGGGTCCTGCGGCGTAATCCCCCAACGCCACGGGCGAATAGTGCCCCTTGAAAATCGCCCCCGCATTGCGAATCCGACTCGAAAAGGTATCGGGATGATCGACCGAGATCTGCAGGTGCTCGGGAGCAAGTCGATCGCAGATCTCAATGACCTCCTGGTCGGACCTGCATCGGATACTGGCCCCAAACTCAATCAATGAGGCACGTGCCAAATCCGCCCTCTGAAGTGTTTGAAGCTGACTCTCAAGCTCCCGGTCGATCGCGTCGAGCACCTCCCCATGGGCCGATAAAACAATGCTCGATCCAGGCGAATGCTCAGCTTGAGCAATCAAGTCCGAAGCCGCATAACGGGGCTTGGTGCTCCGATCAGCGATGACGACCACCTCGCTCGGACCGGCGATCGAATCGATCGCCACGGTTCCATAGACCAAACGCTTCGCCAAAGCCACAAACAAATTCCCCGGGCCAACGATCATGTCGACCGCAGGAATCTCTGGTATGCCATACGCCAAACTCGCAATCCCCTGCGCTCCACCAACGGCATACACCTCCTGAATTCCAAGCTCATGGCAAGTCGCCAGGACTTCGGGATTGTAAGCTCCAAACGGGGTAGGGGGGGCCATGACCGCTATCTCCCGAACTCCTGCGACCAACGCCGGAACTGCCGTCATGAGGACCGTCGATGGATAGGCAGCAGCCCCGCCAGGAACGCAGATCCCAATACGTGCCAAGGGCGTATAACGCTGCTTGAGCATCGAACCGTTCCCATCCGAGACCTCGACGTCCTTGTGCAAGATCGCTCGCTGAAAACGTTCGACGTTCGCTCGAATCTGTCGCACCGATCGAAGAAACTCCTCAGAGACCGATCCGTGCGCTGCGACCATCCGATCGCGAGGAACCCTCAAGCGTTCGGCGACAATATTCGGATCGTCCAGCACCCTGGCATACTTGAGAACCGCTTGCGTTTTGCCTTTTTGTACGTCCTGGCAAATCCGCTCGACTACCTCTTGGGGACTGAGCGCTTGTCCAAACAAGGACAGCGTCAGCTTTGTCGATCGCTCCGAGACGACCGTCCCGTCTGGACTGAGCTTCTTGCGCAACGCCTCGAGCCGCTCTTGAAAATCCGAAGCCGTCGTATCGAGTCGCGTTAGCATCCATCCACTCGGAGGGTCTGAGGAAACCTAAGATTGCAAAGACTGCAGTTGCTCGGCAGTAAAATTCACGTTCGTCGCTACCGATTGAACATCGTCATGATCTTCAAGCTTGTCGAGCAACTTCATGACCGAGACGGCCGTATCCGAGTCGACCTCAACCGTTAAATTCGGAACTCGCGTCACTTGCTTGGATTCCAAAGCAATCTGCGCCGACTCAAGGGCATCGACCAACTCAGTGTAGACGTCGGTCTGACAGGTGACCTCAAAGCCCGACTCGCTTTCGGTGACGTCGTCAGCACCGTTCTCCAACGCCAACTCCATGAGCTTCTCCAAATCGACAGCCGTCTTGCTGATCGATATGAGACCTTTGCGTTCAAACAGGTAAGCCACGCAATTGGTCGACCCAAGATTCCCGCCATGGTTTTCAAAGAGTTTGCGCACCTCAGGTGCCGTGCGATTGCGATTGTCAGTCATGATGTCGCAAAGAATGGCGACTCCACCGGGACCATACCCCTCATAGAGCACCTCTTCGACATCGCCACCCTCGATCTCTCCGGTTCCCTTCTTGATCGCCCGGTCGATATTGTCCTTGGGCAACGATACTGCCTTGGCGTCAAGGATCGCTGTCCGCAAACGGATGTTGTTCGCAGGATCCCCACCCCCTAACTTCGCGGCAACAATAATCGCCTTAGAGAGCTTGCTCCATAACTTGCTGCGCTTGCTATCGACCAACGCCTTGCGATGCTTGATGTTGGCCCACTGTGAATGTCCTGCCATGGCAGATCCCTCTGAATGTTTTCGTGTTAGATCGCCAAATCACTGACCTGCGATATGCAAACCCGAGCAACTCTACCTAGGTTTTTTCTTCGCTAGGCTCGAACCGACCGAACCCTGGTTGCCCTTGCCGCTCGCCTTGCCTGAATCCTTGACGTCCTTTTTGGACGCCTTGGATGGGTCCGTCTTGCTCTTTTCTGGCTTGCCCTTATCTAGCTTGCTCTTATCTGGCTTGGCCTTGTCGGATTTGCCCTTATCGGATTTGCCTTGGTCTGTACCGGTTTTCTCAGGCTTTGTACTTTTCCCAGGCACGGTGCCCTTCTCGGACTTAGAACTACCTGGCTTGCTTGCAACGGGCTTGCTAGTCGGTGGTTTGCTTGCACTTGGCTTGCTGCTGGCTGGCTTGCCTGCACTTGGCTTGACTGCATTTGGCTTGCTGCCCGACGACTTACTTGCAACGGGCTTGCTGCTGGCTGGCTTGACGTTTGCCGATTTATCGCTGGTGGATTTATCGCCCACCGACTTACTGCTGGCCGACTTACTGCTGGCCGACTTGCCCGAGTCCGGCACACTCTCAGAAGCCTTGGCAGGCTTGCTGATCGCTTTGGATACATGGGCCGACAGAGGCTTGCTTGGTGTCTTGGTGTCTTGGACCTCTTGCTTGGACAACGACTTTGCAGGTTCTGCTTTCTCGGCCTTCTCAACCTTCTCGGCCTTCTCGACCTTCTGACCCGGTGAGGACTTGGCCGATGCAACTGCACTCGGTGCTACCTTGAGCACAGGCGCAGTCGTCGGTTTCGTCGCAGGCTCCTTGGCCGATTCGACCGGCGTCTTGGCCGCAAGCGTCGGTTTGGTTGGCAATGGCTTGGACGTCGAACCTTTGGATTTCGACTCCTTAGGCTCCTCGACGGGCTTGGGCTTGGACTTGTAACTCGCTCCCATGTCCTTGAGGACGGCCAGTGGCACTGCGCTCTTGGGATGGTGGTAAAGGTCCGTAGCAAATTGATGCATCAGCCCAGCAAACTCAATCCCCTTGGTCTTCGGGATTGCTCGCTCGATTCCTGGCAACGCATTCTTTGGAATCTCCGAGAGCGTAAGGATCTCGCACTGCCACATCGCATCGCAAATCAGGCTGCTCGGAGGGATCGAATGCCCCCCTAGAGCATGCTGGGAGACGTAAGCGACCGCGAAAGGGGACATGCCTTTCCAAGCCTCAAGTTCGGCCGTAGCTTTGCCCAAGTTGGCTTTCTTCATGTCGTCGATATCGTACTGATACCGAGTCTCGAATATCGACTGCAAGCATTGCTTGATCCGCGACGCGGCCTGCATCGGAAAGGGCAAGGCTTTGAGCGCCTCGGCCAACTCCGCGACGGTCGTCACCCTGACTTCGTTCCAATCGAAATAGGTCTGCTGCAACTTGGCAAACCCCTCGTCGGCTTGCTCAACTCGGGCATCCTCGAGACAGCAAGCATAGAGAAGATGTTCAAGCACCGACCTTTCGGGCGGATCGGCAAGGGGCTTGTAATGCTTCCTAAGGGACTTCAGTAGGTTTTCGTATTTAACCGTGCGGTTACCGGAACTCATCGACCGTTCCTTTTCCTTTCAATCGCTCTTGCTCAAGTACGTCAAAGCTGTGTCTAGGCGGCTCTCTAGGGATTACCGCCAGAGTCGTTGGAAGTTTCACTCTCGACCTGCTCATCGATCGCATCGGAGGAATCGACCGGTGGATCGACTTTAAGGCCGGTCGGATTCGCCTCGCGCTCTTTGGAGATCTGCTCGAGGATTTGCTGGACAGCTACCGACTTTTTCACCCCCTCGTCCATCACAAAGGTCAAACGGGGGATGTAACGTGTCTCGATCCGATCCGCAATCTTGGACTGCAAAAAACCGACGGAGTTTTGCAATCCCTTCAAGACCGTCCGCTGCTGAGCGTCATTGCCCATGACACTCACGAGCACCTTGGCCTCGCGCATGTCAGGGGTGACCTCCACGCCAACGACGGTCACGTTCTGGACGCGTGGGTCGCGTAATTCGGTAAGGATGGCCATCGAAACGACTCCGCGAATCGCTTCGGCAGCCTTGAGCAACCTGCGTGTACTCATGATTTGGACGATTCCAGTGTTCTAGCCACTTGCTCGACCTTGTAAGCTTCCAGAACGTCATCGACCTTCACGTCATTAAAGCCAGCGAGCTTGATACCGCACTCCATGCCGCGGTTGACTTCCTTGACGTCGTCTTTGACTCGCCGAAGCGTATCGAGTTGATAATCGCCGATCTTGCGACCTTCGCGGTGGACACGAATGCGACAACCCCGTTCGATGGTCCCTTGTGCCACAAAGCATCCGGCAATCGTTCCGACGCGAGATACCGTAAAGACCGCTTTGACAAACGCTCGTCCAAGTTCGACAACCTTTTCTTCGGGCTTCAATCGCCCTTCGACCAACGCGCGGATGTCCTGAGCCAACTTGTAAATAATGTCGTAACGACGAATCTCTACGTTCTTGCTATCGGCCAAAATCCTCGCCGACTCATCTGGTATGACGTTAAAGCCAACCACGACGGCTTGCGAGGCACTCGCGAGCGTCACGTCCGCGACGGAAATCCCACCGACAGACTTCTGCAATATCCGGATATCGACCTCGGGGTGATCGAGCTTAGTCAGCTCCTTTTCGATCGCTTCGAGGGACCCTCGAACGTCGGCTCGGATGATCAAATTCAAGATCACGCGGTCCTCCTTGGCTCCAAGCTTGCCCGACTGAAGCAACTCTTGGAATGTCTCAAAGGAGACCTTCGGCGAAGAACCCGAGAGGGATGTGGCTCGGGAATCTTGCTCGCGCCGAGCTGCCAGTTGACGCGCTTGGCCAATCTCGTCGATCACGTAAAACTTCTCACCCGCCTCGGGTGGATGATCCAATCCGGTGATGTTGACCGGCATCGATGGACCTGCCTCAGTCAATTGCTTATTGCGTTTGAGCGTATCATGGATCGCTTTGACTCGACCAAAGGTCGTTCCGCACACGACGATATCGCCGACTCGCAAAGTTCCTGTCTGAACCATGACCTTGGCTATCACACCCCGATCGGCCGACTGCTCGCTCTCCAAACATACGCCCTTGGCCGCCCGTTTCGGGTTGGCTCGGTAGTCGTTGAGCTCCGCGACAGTCAAAACCGTCTCGAGCAACGCGTCCATCCCCTCTCCGGTTATCGCACTCGTCGGGACCACTTCGACGTCCCCACCCCAAGCGCTCGGAGTTAGCCCATGTTCGGTCATCTGCGTCATGACGCGATTGATGTCGGCCCCCGGCAAATCGCATTTGTTGGCAGCGACGACAATCGGTACACCCGCAGCCTTAGCATGCGAGATGGCCTCTTCGGTCTGCGGCATGATGCCGTCATCGGCCGCGACGACCAAGATCGCTATGTCAGTCACATTGGCTCCACGGGCTCGCATCTCGGTGAAAGCCTCGTGACCGGGTGTATCGACAAACGATACGGCCCGACCATCCTTCTTGACCTGATAAGCCCGAATATGCTGGGTGATCCCACCGGCTTCGCCCGTGACGATCTTCGTGCCAATCAAATAATCCAACAACGATGTCTTGCCGTGGTCGACGTGCCCGAGGAACGTGACGATCGGAGGTCGAGGGATCAAATCCTCGGCGCTGTCGACAAAATCATCAAGCTTGGCGATCACACTCGTCTCGAGCGTCTCGGCTTGCTTGAACTCCAAGTCGACTCCCAAATCCACGGCGAGCATCTCGGCTTGCTCTTGATTCAACGTCGCATTGATGTTGGTCATCGCACCCATCATCATGAGCGATCGCAAAACACGCGCTGCCGGAACTCCTGCTGCCTCAGAGAAACTTCGGACCGTACAAGGCAAAGCCAATTCGACTTTTTCCTTGCGACCAGTGTTCAACTGCTGCTTCTTCTTGTGACGATGACCGCCCAGGCGTCGATCTTCCTCTTCCTCGACCCTCGCAAGATCCTTGGTCGTCTGAATCCGATTCGGAACTCGCAGCTTGCTTCGCTCGGCCCGACTGGCCTCGAGACTGGCCAAACCCTTCTTGCGGGCCGGTTCCTCGACGTCTGCTACCGGCTTGCGACTCTTTTGGTTGAGCTTGTTCTCTGCCGCCTGCTTGAACTCGGTCAGACCAGCATGCTGGGTCTGGCTCGGCGCAGTAGCCCTGCCAACCCCAGTGCCCGACTTGGCCGCACCCGCCCCCACCTTATCCTGGGCTCCAGATTGCTTGTCCTGCTTTTGCTGCTGAACCCCCTTGAGAACCTCCGGAGTGAGCTTGACCAAAGGCTTCAAGGTCGCTGGCTCCTGGGCTCGCACTACGGGCGGCGGCGCCGCTGACTTCGGGATCTTCGCCAGATTGATCACCGGCTCACGCGGCTTGCGAACCCCCTTGGCCCCATCGCCCGGACCGACAGGCTTGGCCCCATCGACTGGCTTGGTCCGCCCAATAACACGCACCTTACCCGGCACGTTCATCGATGTGAAATCCCGACTAGGCTCAGCCACTCGCGAATCGCGAGACCGGGCCATCGCAGGCACCGACGCTGGCGCATCCCCCTTCGGAGCATTCGACAAGTCGCTCGATTCGCTACCGTCGCTCTCATCGGATTCGACCGCTTCAGAACCCTCCGACCCAAGTCCTTGGGCGACCGCAGGGACGCGTCCAACGCGAACCCCAGGAGATTCGCCGTCGGCAACCTCCCGATCCGTACCCTCGGCTTCTCGTTCATCCGCTTCCGCCGATACCGACTCGGGTCGCGATTCGGCTTGCACGGATGGAACCGTCGCCCCACCCGAGGAAACCTCAGCACCCAAGACCTCTGATGCCTGAACACCGGCCTCACTACCGCCCTCGGAAACCGCCGCCGGTCGTCGGATCGAACCGATCTCTCGCTTGGCCGTAACCGGCCTGCCCAAATCCCGGATCGGAGCGTCTTTGACAGGCTCCCGCTGCGGCTTAGGCGACTCCTTGGCCGCCTCCGGAGCAGGTGCGGACTTCTCCGCAAGATGATTCTTGATCTTGGCTATCTCATCGTTCTCGAGACTCGCCAGCGCGCTTCCCTTGCCCTGTATCCCTATGCGCGCACACAAATCGACTAGCTCTTTGCTGTCGATACCCAAATCTTTTGCAAGCGAATAAATTCGAACTGCCACTGAGCAAAAATCCCCGGGGCCTGGGCCCACGATTTGTCAGGCGAGATTCCGACATCAAATTCGGACATCTTCGCTCGCCTTTTTGTTCTATTGAATTATCTCATTGAACGCCCCTTCGCTTTGCCAGCACACCCATCTTGTGACTCCTCATTTTGCGATTCTTTCACAAGCTAAATATGCCTCTTGGTGGCATCCCTCTTTGACCAAAGACGGGACGACCAAGCGGTCGCGACATGCAATCCATCGAAACGGTAAGTGCTCTAGTTTAACGCAAGAGCGTTGGATTCGTCAGGGATCGAAGCCCCTAAAATCGGTTTTTTCTGAACGGAAACGAGCGATTTCGATCCGTTAGCCCTCGACGCGAGGCTCGCCGGGCTGCTCAGGGGATTCTGTACCCGACTCTGGGGCCGCAGCAGGCGACTCTAGGGCCTCACCAAGCGGAACCTGAACATCCTTGTCCGATGCTTCGGGCGGTTCGACAGCGAGTGCAACCTTCCCGGCCGCTTCGAGCTTCTCTAACCTGTCGAGCTCCTCAGATGCCCGTCGCTCTTTGTCGAGCTTGTCCTGCCGCTTTCTGGCCTCTTCCTCGGCCTCTTGCTCGACGGCCCGATCCTCGGCCTGCTCGACGATCGAATTGACCTGGTCCTCGCTGTAACCGCCCATCTCGATCAAGGCCTCCGGCTCGATGACCGAAAGGTCATCGAAGGACAAGTACCCTTGCTCGACGAGCTGCTGGGCGACTTCCTCGGTCATCCCGTCAATCTGCATGAACGCTTCCATCGCGCGCTCGATCTGACGCTCCAATTCCGGTGCCGTCATGATCTCAATGTCCCAACCGCATAACTTGCTAGCCAACCGGACGTTTTGCCCAAAACGCCCAATCGCCTGGGACAAATGCTCGTCGTTGACCAACGCGATGGCTCGGCCGATCATGTCGCACAATAAAACCTGCTCGACCTGAGCCGGTTGCAACGCATTGGGGATCAAAACCATCGGATCATCGCTCCAACGGACGATGTCGATCCTCTCGCCAGCCAACTCGCTCGTCACATTCTTGATCCGGTTGCCCCGCATGCCCACACAAGCCCCAACGCAATCGATACGCTGATCGGTGCTGCTGACGGCTACCTTGCTGCGATACCCGGGCTCGCGGCTGATCGCATTGACCTTGATGACCCCTTCGGCGATCTCGGGAACCTCTTGCTCGAACAACCGCTGGACTAAAGTCCCCTTGGTCCTCGAAAGGATGATCTTGACGCGGTTTCCGACCGCCTTGACCTCGTAAATCACCGCCCTTACCCGGGAACCGTTATGATAGGCTTCCCCCGGGATCTGCTCGCTTTTCGGCAAAATCGCTTCGACATTCCCTAGCTGGACGATCGTAAGCCCCTTTTCGGTGCGCTGCACGATGCCGGTAATAAGCTGCCCGACCTGCTCGTGAAACTCCTCAAGCCTCGCATCGCGCTCGGCCTCTTTGAGCTTCTGGATGATGACTTGCTTGGCCGTTTGAGCACCGATCCGACCGATCTCATCTTGACTGAGCGTCTTGCCATCGACCGTCGCATTGATCGCGCCGACTCCGCGCACGATATGGATGTCGACCTCGGCCTCTTCACCAAACTGTCGCTTCGCGGCGGTGATCAATGCCGCCTCGATCGCCTGCATGACCAATTCCGGGTCGATTTGCTTTTCTCGATGCAGGGAATCGACAATTCGAAGCAAATCTTGGGGATTCATGCTGTTTTTTTCAGGCTAATGGTGAAGGTTTGGCGTCCCAAGTCCGCCTGGCCGATCAGGGAGTCGGGACCAGGATTCCTTGGGAGTTTGTGAATCGGGCAAGGCTACACGCAAACCACCGTAGTGTCAAGTTCCTAGAAGACTGATCGGACTGATCGGACTGATCGGACTGATCGGACTGATCGGACTGATCTTTGTGTTCGCACGGACGATTCATCGGGGGCGAATTGGAATCGACCGGATGAGTTGAAGATTTTGGTGGCATGTCGTGGTTGGTCGAGAGGCCACGTTAATACTCGATCAAAAAAAGTAACTGCAGAGAATACTCTCGCACTGGCAGCCTAGTTTAGGCTTCCCAGGCACCCGGGGCCCGTCGGAGGCGCTGGAGTGCCTGTCGCAATTCCGAATCGCCATGACCCGTGTCTCGCACGGTGATGGTTAAAAAAGCTCGAGGCTGGCGCACCGCACCGATGCCAACGACGAACGCGGTGGGCGAGACAAATAAAAGTTGGCTAAGCATGTAGAGGCCGGATCGGAAGCATCACGGGACGCGGGTTCAATTCCCGCCGCCTCCATCAACGCGGCCACCGCAAGGTGACCAATGGCAATCAGACCCGCTGGATAACCCCAGCGGGTCTTTGCATTTCTACCCAATAAAATCAAAGGGATCGCGAGTTACCTGTTCGAGCCGATCATCCCAACACGTGACTCACCCTTGGCCGATTTTCGGTCCAAAGGGGCTCTAAACCGCCAAAAGGCTCTAAATCGCGTGACTCACCCCAAACGAGTCACGCGACTGTCTACCCAATAAAAACATGGGTTTTCGCGATTCTTCCACTCATCGAATTTTTAGCGAAAATGGCCTATGGCAGAGGTGTGAAAAACTAACGGCCAGCGCGTCACGTGAGACGGCATATTGGAAATGAGACGGTGCTTGCTGTTGGATTTGCAAAATTAGTTTTACATACGACTAACCACACCATCGGCACGAATGGAAAAGCAATTAAGTAAGAACACTCCCGATCAAGGATGAAAGTTCCCTTGAATACAAGCCTTTTCGACGATAACATTTGCAAGAGATGCTTTATTTCCTACGTTCTTGATTATGAGCGATTTCAAAACCGTCGAATGCAGATCAAAGCACACGCGAGGTGCATGAAAGCATCATGCATCGTGACACAGTACTCATGTTGAAAGAGCAGTCTTCTCACGTTACCCAAACATTCAAAAGTGCGGTCGGTGGGTCAACTTCAGTGATAACGCCAAAGCTTGAGGCCAGTTTGCGTAGTCGGTCGTTTTCGACCTTTACGATGGGGAAAAATCAGCTCTCGTTTCGATTTTCTGAGCCGTACACGAAGCGGATTGCTGTCGTAAGCACGGTCGGCAATCAACAAAATAAAACGGTCTTCTGGACGGGGAAATTGGATAAGCAAACCTTCGAAGAGCTTGACTTCCGCTTGGGACGTGCTTGCGGTCGAACATGCCAAAGGTATCCCTTGGCTATCAGCTACCACAATCCACATGGTTCTCTTTCCTCCCTTTGCTTTCCCAACGTCGAATCCCCTTTTTTTAGCGGGAGCAAAACTTCGGTCCATCCGGGATTTCCGTGGGTAATGGTACAATTGTTGGGGAAAGGAACCCCAAATGCAAGACAAAGAACTCTACCAGTACATCCTTGGACTCCAGTCCCCCTGGAGCGTCTCAGAGGTGAAGCTCGATATGCAGTCTCAAGAGATCCTCGTCCGGGTAGAACACCCTCGTGGAACCAAGTTCTGTTGCCCTGATTGCCGTAAAGAGCTTGCCTGTTACGATCACGGAGAGGAAAGTCATTGGCGGCATCTGGATTCCTGTCAGTTTAAGACGATTTTGGTGGCCCGCGTACCTCGTGTGGATTGCCCAACGCATGGGGTCGAATCAGCCATCGTTCCATGGGCCGAACCCCGCAGCCGTTTCACAATCCTTTTTGAACACCTTGAATGGAGTTGCGTGACAGTTTTGGATAGCGTATTGCCCTGGGATCTTTAGCATTGTTGGTTTTAGGTTGGTAAATGCAGACCGTTCGTGAAGATTTGTCGAACCGATTAAATGCGTGCGATTTTACAAGTCGCAATGATTTGTTAGCTTTCTTGGCAATTACCAGCGATTGGTTAATTATTTTTTTCCTTGCACAACTTTCAGAATTTTCGAATTGTTTTGCCGTAACAATCTGTTGTTGGATAATGATCGGATACTTTCAATTCGCTCTGGGTGAAGCGATCGTGCATGATGCCTCCCATCGGAACCTTTTTCGTGTTCCAGAGTGGCACGATCGTCTCGACTTTCTATACGCATTGCCTTTTTTTATGACAATCAGACAATGGCGAAAAGAACACAACAACCACCACCAGAATTTTGGCTCAATAGACGATCATATCGTAGCAGATTACGTTTCTTTTGGTTTGACCTCGAGCTCCAATCCAAATTTGTATTGGATTTGCTTCTGTCGCCCACTTTTAGGTTTGTGCCTTGTGGGCCGAATCCGTTGGATAATTGAAACCGCCACTAGAACGGATTGGCAACGCATGTTTTTTTTCTGGCTGCCTATCGTTATATTATCAGTTTCCTATGGTTTTTTGTATCAGATTTTTCTGTATTGGTTTATACCACTGCTATTCGTGTTTCCGGTTTTTTTATACTGGTCGGAAATAGGAGACCATTACCGCGCACGCTCTGGGACCCGCTCACGTACAGGAATTTGCTACAACTTGTTTTGGCATAACAACGGCTATCATGCAGTTCACCATCGTTATCCAAGAATTCCGTTTCATCAGCTAGCTCGAGCTCACCGTTCGCTTGCATTTGACAATACGGACGCCGTTACTGGTTGGGTTGGAACTTGGCAGTCAATTTCTAGCCAGTTAGATGATCCTCCG
>JAJTEK010000167.1:14646-16334 GCA_021299695.1 Pirellula sp.
CAGGTGAGATGGTTTTTCGGCCTGCCACAAAACATTATTTAGATAAGAATTGCGATCTAGAATGAACGTGCAACTCGAAATCCGTGCTTTGAGTCTTTGTCTTGTGATGGATAATAGCATCGCACTGACGACCGATT
This sequence comes from Pirellula sp., assembly GCA_021299695.1. Lineage (GTDB taxonomy): Bacteria > Planctomycetota > Planctomycetia > Pirellulales > Pirellulaceae > JBKCUI01. The sequence goes on from JAJTEK010000167.1 coordinate 14,784, forward strand.
GTCTTTAGCTGGATAGGAGTATGAACCACCTCGAACAACTCTGTTGTTGACATCCTTAGCTCCATCAACCCAAGACGATCCGTCTTGCGGCGCATCATCGTATGTTTCATGCCACAAATCAGCAACAAATTCCCAGACATTGCCGTGCATATCATAAAGCCCCCACGAATTTGCTATAAATCTTGCCACAGGAGTAGACCTACTGTATCTCTTGCCAAAATTTGCATGTTTCGTTGTGATTTTAGATCCAAAGCTGAACGCGGTCGTTGTACCCGCACGGCAACAGTACTCCCATTCCGCTTCACTGGGCAATCGATATGATTGACCAGTGACGTCGGACAACCATTTCACATAAATATTTGCTTCGTTCCAACTGACATTTACTACCGGATATGTTCCGCGATAGCACGCCTTTTCTTTAGGCATCGGATGGCCAGTCTGCTTACAAAACACGTCGAATTCCTTAAATGTCACCAGGAATTTACCTATAGCAAATCGGTGTTGGATTGTCACATTGTGCTGTGGTTTTTCGTCTTGATATGTATTGTCATCGGACGGAGCACCCATTCTAAAGTGACCGCGAGGAATCACGACCATTGCGGGACACCAAGTTTTCTTTAGGTCCTTAAAAACAGACAAATCTTCAAGGTTTGCTGGATTCTTGGGACAGTAAACGACACTTACGCTGTTCTTCGGATTAAATACGAGTGGATTGCTTTTTTTTGAATCTGAGCTATTTTCTATGACAGTATCGTTAAATTTTTGAAGATGGCCAACAACAACGTTCGCCGTCGACTTTTCGCCATAAACGTTTTCCACACTTTTGCTTCGACATGGTTTTTTTCGTTTGTGTGGATCTAGTTTTGATTTGAACATATCAAAAGACCAGCCATGGTATTCGACTGGACGCATCGATTCCAGAGGAACTTGTTCGTCTAGTATTCTTGAAACAACTTGCACAAGTTCAGTATTCTTTTGTTGAACTTCGATCCAGATACCCTCCTCGCTGGTACTTACTTTTTCCGAAATTCTAGACTCCCACTGGGAAGCGATTTTCGAGGTTACGTCGCTATAGTTAATAAACTTTGCGAAATGATCGCGTAGATAAAGAAACTTTCGAGCGTCTAAACTGATTTTCTTTGGTTTTCTATTCATCTCTGCACTTTAGGCGAATTGTTTAGTCTTGGACACTGGTTTCATGCAACCGGAATCCTTTGGGATCGGGCTGAGATGGCCAGGAACTCGTCGAAAATCCGTTTGAGTTTTTCGCGATTGGCATCGCTCGCAAGAACCTTGGAAAATCTTCCCCTACGCATTTTACTGCATACGGCGCGGCGTCGATCGGCATGCGACGGTCGCTTGTTTGGATTTTCCCATGGTCGGTCGCTACGGTCGATCAGATCCGCCCCGAGGACGGCCCATGATTCCAATTCGACTATCGTGTATATCCAGCAATTCATTTGTCAGCAAGCAAGGTTGGACCAAACGCTTCGCACGGGGTGCTTACCAACACGCCAGATTTCCTTCAGATCCTGAAAGCACTCCTCGACG
>JAJTEK010000042.1 GCA_021299695.1 Pirellula sp.
AACTGGCTCTTGAGCGACTGGCTCTTGAGCGACTGGCACTTGAGCTACCGGCACTGGAGCGACCGGCACTTGGGCAACGGGCACTGGGGCAACTGGCACGTGAGCAACTGGCGAGGAGTGGGCGATCGGTTCGAGGGTCTCCGACGCGGGGGCGACGGCAGCGAGTTGGGCGTTGGCGGCTGGATCCAAGGGCTTGGATTGGAACTTATCCCGTTTCTTGATCTTGGGTGGATTGCTCACGACGTAGGGGAGATCCGCGAGGATTGCTGCAGCCATTGCGTGGTCTTGTGAGTTGGGTTTTTCCTGAAACTCTTGGGAATTGTTCGAAGAGTTCGAGGCGTTTTGCGGAGGCTTCTTCATGAAGGACTTTCAGATGGGAGAATGCGCGACGAAGCTCCAGGATCGGACCATTCCGATTTGGACGTATCGAGGCGGAGAGTCGAGCCGTTAAAATCAATCACTTTCCAGTTTTAGGGCCAGCAATATGGCCCGCTTGAGGGGAGGTCGTCCCCTGAAGCAAACGTCGGAAAGTGGGGCTCGTGCCGATGGGGCTACCATCGATGGCCTACTGAAGTAGAAGCCTAAGAACCATGGGCTTTCCAAGCGTTTCACACAAAAGTGTTTCACATACTTGCGAATCGTAGTGGGAGGACTCGAATTGGGGTAGTGCCAAGCTTGTGAAAATCCCAGAATTCCTAATACGAATGGTCAGATTTTGCAAGGTTGTTATAAAAGAGGGCAGGGGCTTAGAGTCCCAGATAGGACATGTTTTTCCACGCACATCAGAACCCTTAAGGCAGTTAGGATTTGAAGCAATGTCAGAGTTCCGAACCGAAGTCGATTCGATGGGTGAAGTCCTCGTCCCTGCTAGGGCTTATTACAGCGCACAGACGCAGCGTGCGGTGGAAAATTTCCCCATTTCTGGCTGGAACCTACCGGTGGCCCTGATCCGGGCGATGGGACGCGTCAAGCTCGCGTGTGCTGTGGTCAATCACGATTTGGGCAAGCTGACCAAGACAGGCAAAAATCCGCTCAATGATCAACAGGTCCAGGCCCTGTGTGCGGCTTGTCAGGAAATCATCGACGGCAAAATGGACGATCAGTTTCCCGTCGATGTATTCCAGACCGGTTCAGGGACATCGAGCAACATGAACATCAACGAAGTGATCTCGAATCGAGCGATCGAGATCCTCGGAGGGGACCGTCTCGACAAGATCAAGCCGATCCATCCGAACGACCATGTGAATATGGGCCAGAGTACCAACGACACGTTTCCGACGGCCATCCATGTCGCTGCCGCTTATGAAATCCATACGCGGCTGATTCCGCAACTAGAGCGCCTGCATGCTGCGTTTGCGGAAAAAGCAAAGGCTTGGGACAAGATCATCAAGATTGGACGCACCCACTTGATGGACGCGACCCCATTGCGACTAGGGCAGGAATTCGGAGGATTTGCAAGGCAGATCGCATTGTCGATCGAGCGAGCCAAGCAAGCGGCCAGGGCCGTCTATGAATTACCCGTCGGGGGCACGGCCGTCGGGAGTGGAATCAATACCCATCCGGAATTCGGCAATCGGGTCAGCCAAGCGTTGGCCCAGCAGACCTCGATCCCGTTCGTCGAGGCCGTGGATCACTTCGAAGCGAACGCTCAGCGCGATGGGCTCGTCGAATCCCATGGACAGATCAAGACGATCGCAATGACCTTGTTCAACATCGCCAACAACATCCGATGGCTGGGCTCAGGTCCTCGCTGCGGTTTCTTCGAGGTCATCCTGCCCGACCGGCAACCAGGTTCCTCGATCATGCCAGGAAAAGTCAATCCGGTCATGTGCGAGAGTCTCATGCAATTGACCGCTCGGGTGATTGGGAATGATGCGACCATGACCCTCTCGGGCGCAACGGGAGGGAATTTCCAGCTCAACATCATGATGCCTGTGATGGGACATGCGATCCTCGAGAGCATTCAATTGCTGTCCAACGGCACGAGTGCGTTCATCGAGTTTTGTATGGACGGATTGGAAGCCAACCAAGCTGCTTGCGAGGCGAGTGTCGAGCAGAGCTTGTCGATGGTCACGAGCTTAAACCCCTACATCGGGTACGAAAAGGCCGCCAAGCTGACCAAAGAAGCGTTCGCTTCGGGCAAGACCATCCGCGAGTTGTGCATCGAGCAGAACATACTCGACCACGAACTGCTTGCCAAAGCCCTCGATCCGTTCTCGATGACCGAACCCCAGGGATAGATGATTACCCTCAACACACCGTCGATCCGAGTTCGATCCGCGACCCAATGCGACCTGCGCACTGATGGTCAGTATGTCCTGTACTGGATGACAGCCTACCGGAGGCTCGCGTCGAACTTCGCCCTGGATCGTGCGGTCGAACTAGCGGTCACCCTGAACAAACCACTTTTGGTTTTCGAGGGGCTACGTATCGGGTATCGATGGGCGAGCGATCGGTTCCATCGGTTTGTGCTCGATGGAATGCTCGACAATCGGAAAGCCGCAGAAAAGTTGCCGTTAACGTACGTGAGCTATGTAGAGCCAACCTCGGGCGATGGTCGTGGGCTTGCCGAGACCTTGGCCAAATACGCTTGCGCGACGGTCACTGACGACTTTCCATGTTTCTTCCACCCGAGGCTCTATGGATCGATTGTCAAAAGCTGGCCCAGTGCGGTCGAATTGGTCGACAGCAACGGGATTCTCCCGATGCGCAATACCGACCGGACATTTACCGTAGCGCATTCCTACCGTCGTTACATGCAAAAGGAGATCTATCGCGAGACTCCGGTTTTTCCGCATGCCGATCCCTTTCGCCATGTCGTGCTTGAGAGGCTCAAGGCTCTCCCAGAGGAGGTTTCCAAGCGTTGGAAGTTTGTCGATAGCAAGGAGCTCGAACAATACGATTTGAGCAAGTTGGATATCGACCATAGCGTTCGACCGACCGAAACGAGGGGTGGGCGCATCGAGGGACTCAGGCTACTGAAGGAATTCGCCCAGAGCAAGCTTGCCGATTACGACCAAGCCCGCAACGAACCGGATCAATATGGTTCGAGTAGTCTTTCGGCACATCTACACTTCGGGCACGTCAGTGCCCACGAGGTGTTTGACGCGATTGCATCGAGCCAAAAGGGATGGACTTTTGAGAAGATTTCAAAGCCCAACGGAAAGATGAATGGATTCTGGAACATGGGACAAAGCGCCGAGGCGTTCATGGACCAATTGATGACGTGGCGTGAAATCGGCTTGAATATGTGTTGGCGCGAATCGAATTATGACCGCTACGAGTCGCTTCCAGATTGGGCGCAGAAGACCCTCGAGGAGCATGCTGGCGACCGGCGTCCTTTCCTCTATTCGCCCGAAGAATTCGAGTCGGCTCGAACGCACGATGCGCTTTGGAATGCAGCTCAGCGACAACTCGTCGGTGAAGGGCGTATCCATAACTACCTGCGGATGCTCTGGGGCAAGAAAATCCTTCATTGGAGCCAATCTCCTCGGGAGGCTCTGAACATCATGATCCACTTGAACAACAAATACGCATTGGATGGTAGGGATCCGAATTCCTACAGCGGCATCTTTTGGGTTTTGGGGCGGTACGATCGAGCTTGGGGGCCTGAGCGCGAGGTCTTCGGCAAGATCCGATACATGACCAGCGAATCGACGCGATCGAAATTCTCCGTCAAAGGTTACCTTCAACGTTACGCGGAACTTACGGACACCAAAGGGCTCAAGGCCAAGACATCTTGAAAGCCAAATCATCGTGAAAGCCAAGCCGTCGACTCGCAAACCACTCGAAGCGGTGATCGTCTATCCCCATCAGTTGTTTCCCGATCCGAAATGGATGGGTCCAATCGAGCATGTCTACATCGTTGAGGATCCGCTCTTGTTTCGGCAGTACCGATTCTGTCGGCAGAAGCTCTTGCTCCATAGGGCTTCGATGAAGCGCTATGCCGACGGGCTCAAGAAACTCGGTAAGGCAGTCGTGTACATCGATGCCATGGCGATCGATCATTCGGCCGACATCGGCCAACGCCTCTCGGACGATGGAGTCGACAGACTCCGAGCGATCGACCCCGAAGACCACAACTTGCTCGTCAGGCTCAGGGCAGCTTGCAAGCTCCATCGGATCGATTTCGAGCTGGTTGCGGATCCTCATTTTCTGACCCCTTTGGATGCTATCGAGAGTTTCGTCGCCAACAAGAAAAAGCTTTTCTTTACGAATTTCTATATCGAGCAACGCAAACGCCTGAATGTCCTCTTGGATGGTGACCAAAAGCCCCTGGATGGGAAATGGAGTTTCGATACCGAGAATCGCAAGCGTTTACCGACAGGCCACATGCCCCCAGAGTGTGATCTTGCCAGCGAGGACGCTTATGCCGTCGAGGCCAGAAAGTATGTCGATAAGAATTTCAAGGACGCTTGGGGGGACACCGAACCGCTGTGGTATCCGACCAGCGTCGAGGGCTCCGAGGCGCACTTAAAACGCTTTCTGTCGGAACGGTTGTCTAACTTTGGAGACTATGAAGATTCGATCAGTCGGGAGCACACTTTCTTGTACCATTCGGTCCTGACGCCCATGCTCAATGTCGGGCTCCTTTCGCCTAGCCGTCTGGTCGATGCAGTTCTGGAGTCTGGGCTAGAACCAAAGCGAGGTTCAAGTCCCGTGCCGATGAACTCGCTCGAAGGTTATGTCAGGCAAGTGATCGGATGGCGCGAGTACATGCGATTGGTGTATCGCAAACTGGGAACCCAACAGCGGACTCGCAATTACTGGGGGCATGATCGCCAATTGCCCAGTTCTTTCTACGATGGGACGACCGGAATTGTGCCGGTCGACCAGACGATCCATCGGGTGCTGCGATACGGATATTGCCACCATATCGAGCGATTGATGATTTTAGGAAATTTCATGCTGCTGTGCGAGTTCCATCCCGATGCGATCTACCGCTGGTTTATGGAGATGTTTGTCGACGCCTACGATTGGGTGATGGTGCCCAACGTCTATGGAATGAGTCAGCATGCGGACGGCGGACTGATCACGACCAAACCCTACATCAGCGGATCGAGTTATGTGCTCAAGATGAGCGACTACAAGAAGGGGGATTGGACGGGGGTTTGGGATGGATTGTATTGGCGTTTTGTTTCCAAGCATCGGGATTTTTTCGAACGCAATCCGCGAATGAAGGTCATGGTCAGCCAAGTCGATCGGATGGGAGAGAAACTCCAAGTCCATGAGCGAACTGCAGATGCTTTTTTGAACTCCCTGTAATTCGAGGAACTCGGTGTCCGACTACGTTCAACTCAGGAGACCATGAATCGGGATCGCTTGGGCAAATCCCCGAACCCAGACCCCTTGTCCAGGTAGCAATTCGACGAGCCGGAAATCGGAAAGTCCGATCAAGGTCTCGATGGTCGGTCCGAATTGGTCTCGCATTTTGCCAAAGACGATTGGGGCCAGGGGGGCATCCCGGGGCACGACTTGGACCTCGCAAGTGTAGCTGACCCGTTTGCGTGCAAAGACGTTGACCGAATCTTTTTCGTCGGCGATGAACATCGCGTGGCATTGGCCCGTCGAGAGCAGGTTCGAGGTGTGCTTGGCCAACCCGCTGACCAGAACGTAGATTGCGCCGGCCTCATGGACAAATGGAGCATAGCTTGCGTTCGGTTCCCCGTTCCCTGAGACGGTCGATAGGATAACGGTTTTGCATCGGCTGATGAATTCACGCACCTCGGAGGCGACTTCGTTTGGCTGGTTCATGATTTGGTTTTCAAGAAAGAGTGGAGCGTTTGCATCGGTTAGAGATCGGCGACCCAGGCGGCGACATCGGCGTCGCTAGGCATTCGCCAATCGCCCCGTGGAGACAACGAAACACTTCCGACTTTAGGGCCATCTGGAACGCACGAACGTTTGTATTGCGAAGCGAAAAATCGCTTGAGGAAAACTTTTAATGTGCTGCGTATTTGGTCGGGCGAATAATCGCGATCGAATACGGCATGCTCGGCCAAAAGCAGGATTTTTGAGGGGGTTGCCCCGCCACGGACCAGATGAAACAGGAAAAAATCGTGCAGTTCGTAGGGCCCAATGGTATCTTCGGTCGATTGCAGGACATTTTGATCGGAGCTCAAGGGGAGCAATTCCGGGGTGATCGGCGTTTGAACGATATCGATGAGAATCTTGCCGACAGCATCCTTGACGAGGTACTCCGCCACGTAGCGAATCAGAAATTTCACGAGGGTTTTGGGGATCGAACCGTTGACGTTGTACATCGACATGTGGTCGGCGTTGTAAGTGCTCCAGCCGAGAGCTTGTTCGGACATATCGCCAGTCCCAAGCACGAATCCTCGATTCATCAGGAGCATGGTCCGCATTCGAGCCTGTACGTTCTCAAACACTAGATCGTTGCGTTGGTTCTCGGGTAGTTTCTCCAAGCGACTTTGGAGGGTCTGCGAATCCAGGCCCTCGAGGCAAACGCCGAAGGGAGCATGTTGAAGACTCCGGAAGGTTTCGAAGCAATTGTCTCGAATATCGATCGTCTGCGAGGTGACCTCCAGGTGCTTCATCAGTTCGATCGCATTGGATTTCGACTGCTTGGTCGTTCCGAATCCAGGCATGGTCATGCCGATAATTCGGGTCGTCGGCCAACCCATCTTCCTGCACATTTCGACAGCCACCAAAAGAGCCAAGGTGCTGTCGAGGCCCCCGGAGACTCCGATGCTCAGGGGGGTGTTGGCGGGTAAGAGCCCCACCCTTTTGGCGAGGGCTGCGCATTGGATTTCAAAGATCTCCGCGCATCGCTCGTGCAACTGGTCCTTGGAAGCAGGAACGAACGGGTGCGGATCGATCCTTCGGCACAAAGAACCCGGAGTCAGACGCGTCTCGAAAGCAACGCGACGGAACTCGAGCGGGTTTCGATCGGCTGTCTGATGCATGGTTTGAAACGCTCGACGGTCTCGATCCAGTTTCCCCAGGTCGATATCGGCCGTTGCGAAACTCACCACTGGACTCTCGGAGGGGAGCGAATGGATCTCCAACCCTGTGCCGATCCGCTTGGACTCGGCCAAGATCGCACCGTTCTCAGCGATCAGGCAGTGGGCGCCGAAGACCAAATCGGTGGTGCTCTCGGAGGGACCCGCGCTTGCGTAGGCGTAAGCTGAGATGCACTTGCCCGATTGCATCGCAACGAGTTGCTTACGGTAATTGGCTTTCCCAATCGTCTCGTTGCTTGCCGAAAGGTTCAGCAGGATGTTCGCCCCAGCGATCGCCTGTTGGCTGCTCGGAGGGATAGGGACCCAAAGATCTTCGCAAATCTCAACCCCAACGGTGGCGTTTCCGCACTCGAAGAGCAAATCGGTCCCAAAGGGGACTTGGCCGATTCCCTCGATTCGCACGGTGTCGAAGTCCGCATCAGCACCCGAATGAAACCAGCGTGCTTCGTAGAATTCGCTGTAGTTGGGCAAGTGGGTTTTTGGGACTAGGCCCAAGACCGATCCGCCCGAAAGCACTGCTGCAACGTTGTAGAGTCGGCCCCGGACCGCAAGCGGCAGCCCGACGACGACGAGCTGTTGGTCGACGCCCGCTGCCAATTCAGACCGTGCCAATTGAACAAGAGCGCTGCGGCACGAATCGAGCAAACGATCTTGGAGGAATAGCTCACCGCATGTGTATCCGCTGATGCACAATTCGGGCAGCAGCACGATGTCCGAAGACTGAAAGGAAACCAAAGCTTGCTCGATCGCCTTTGCGTTGCCCTCTGGGTTGGCAACTGAAGTGGACGTCGAGAGGGTGCTGATCCGAAGAAAACCTGCAGGATGCATTCGGTGGTCCTTTGGAGAAGTTCGGTCGATCCACAACTAGCGAGTCGGACTGCGGTGAAAATGGACGTGCTTCCATTTGCCCATCTGCTTTTGCCATACACGGGTTTCCTCCATGGCCACCGTCGTCGGTTTTCCGTCGGCGATCTTCTGGGTCAGACGAACGTAGGCGATCACGGCCGTATCCCCCATGACCCGGATATGGGGCGCGACGATAGTCGATTGAACGGGCGTCGATCCGCCTGGCAAATTGAAATAGTATTGGTGGAAATCCAGTCCGTCGACAAGATTCCCCATCGCCTCGGGTTCAAAGCACGTCAAGCTCGGGCAACAGATTTCCTTGTAGGTATCCCAATCTCCACGGGTGATCGAAACGAGTAGCTTTTGGGTTAGATCCAGGATTGTGTCCCGATCGGCAGAGGTGGCCATCGCAGTGTTTCCCATCGTCGACAAATAAATGCTAGCGGTCGTTTCAAGGCGACCGTTCTGCCTCGAAATCACGCTCCTTGTGACGTCCACTATAATAACTCAGAAGAAACGCTTACCGTAGCCGTGAGCGTGTCGATAAGCAACAATTCCCGGACGAAATACCCCCTAGATTTTGATCCCAGGGTACAGTGGATCGATACAGAAGTTCGATCCAAAAGTTTTGACACAAGAGTTCGCCAGAGGAGTTCGGAGCAGTTGACCGACGCATCGAGTTCGAACCGTTTGGTTTTTGATTCGGGAACCTTGCTGCTCGACCGCGGCACCATGGACCAGCTTGAGGCTTGGTTTGGGCCCAAGGTCTGGATGTGGGACCACCGCGTGCTCAAGTGGCGGTGCGATGCGATTCATTACGGACAGATCCGCCAAGGACTTGCGGCCTTCGATACAGGGATTCTCGATGAAGTCCCGAAAGTCGATTCAGGGGCCCCCGGCGGATTGCTGACCTTTGCATCCGAACCGAAACTGCCCCCTTTACGCCTCGAGCAGCAGCAAGCCATCGAGGCATGGAGCCAATCCAAGCGAGGCATCATCGTCATGCCTACCGGGACGGGTAAGACCGAAGTGGCCCTTGCGATCATCGCGCAGAGTGGAATTCCTACCTTGGTCGTCGCTCCGGTCAGGGACCTGATGTACCAATGGCATCGCCGCATCCTACGAGGGCTCGGGATCGATGCCGGGATACTCGGGGATCAACGCAACACCATCCGGCCACTGACGGTCACGACCTACGCCAGTGCTTGTATCCATGCGACGGAGCTCGGATCGCAATTCGGTCTGCTCGTCTTTGACGAGTGCCACCATTTGACCGGACCGATTCGGGCTGATGCTGCACGTTGCTCGATTGCCCCGCAACGCTTGGGACTGACCGCGACGCTCAACGCCGATGCCAGGGAACTCGAGGTGCTCATCGGGCCGGTCTGCTACGAACTGGGGTTGCAGCAGGTCAAAGGAAGTACGCTGGCCGACTACGATGTCGTTCGCATTCCAGTCGCACTCGGACCGAGCGAGCGCGTCCGGTACAAAGAGATCTCAGGTCAGATTGCAAGTTACGTCCACGAACGCCGGGAGCAAGACCCCCTGTTTGAATGGAAGGACCTGTGCAATGAAGCGGCCAAAGGGAGCCAAGCTTCCCGCATCATGCGATTGTATCGAGAGAAGGAGTCCATCGAGGATCGGGCCGACGAAAAGCTCGAGGTGCTCGAAGATCTGTTTCGGCTTCATCTGGGCGAGCCGATGATCATCTTCACCGGTACGAACGCGATGGCTCGCAAGATATCGCTGCGATTTCTTATCCCCTGTTTGCTTAGTCATTGCGGAAAAGCCGAGAGACTCGACTATCTCGAAGGGCTTCGCGACGGAGTTTATCCAGCCTTGGTCGCCAACCAAGTGCTCGATGAAGGGGTCGACCTGCCCGAAGTCAAAATCGCCGTAGTCCTCGGAGGCAAAAGCTCGACCAGGCAATCCAAGCAGCGGCTCGGTCGGATCCTGCGAAAACGCGGAAATGCTCGCGCAGTTCTCTACGAAGTCGTCACGGCCGAAACCAAAGAAGTCCAAAAGTCCCGTAACAGAAGGCGCAACGATGCTTACCAAGGAACTAGCCATCGCAAGCTACGTCGACGGCCAGATCCTTCCTGATCGGTTAAACCGCAACGAGCATGCCCAATACATCGACTTGGCCAAGCAGATGTGCGAGGCCTACCGCCAAGGAATAGGCACTACGAGAAAAAACCTCCATGGCCAAATCCAAAGGATCCTCGAAGCCGATGCGGCTTGCCCGATCCGTAGGGTCGGCGCGTTTTGCAAACTGCTCGATGATGCCTCAATTTTCGATGCCGGAAAACCCAAGCAGACTGCAGAACTCCGCAAGCGAGTGTTTCGCCAAGCCGCAGCGCTTCATCCGCTAGTGAACAATCTCGAGTCGATCCTCGACCACTCCCAGACCGAAGTCAAAGAGCAGATCGCCGCTCTGGAAAAAACGACCTGGCCGCAACTCGAGCAACAGCTCTTCTCGGACATCATCGACCACCATCGCTTGATCGAATTCCCGTATCCCTCCGACACCAACGAACTCCTGGCCCGCTACAACGTCGCACAGACCCAAGCCGCCTTGCTAGGCGCAAGGCAGATGATCATCGATGCGACGGGAGATTGGAAAGCGATCCTTCGCTACGCCAAACTCGCAAACTTAATGCACCGCATCGAGTCGATTTCCAGCGGGTATCGAATCACCCTCGATGGACCCGCCTCGGTCCTCCGGGGAACCCACCGCTACGGAGTCCAAATGGCAAAACTCCTCCCAGGACTGCTCTCGTGCACCGGTTGGTCCCTGGTCGCTACGATCGTCCCAAAAGGGTTCGCCAAATTCATCGATACCCCTTGGGGACGCAAACAGCGTTGGACACTCAAGCTCGATGACCGCTGCGGACTCCAATCCTCAGTAGCGTCTCCCGAACTTGCCGATTCGCAGATCGAGACAAACCTGATCGAAAACTGGGAACTCATGCGAGTCCTCCATGCTCGTGAGTCCGGGCTCGAAAGCTGGCAATTGCTACGCGAAGGGGATATCCTGGTCCGAGGCCAGCGGGTCTTTTTCCCCGACTTTACCGTCGTTAGCCCATCCGGCACCCGCATATTGCTGGAAATCGTCGGGTTTTGGACCCCCGAGTACATCCGCCACAAATCCGAGGTCCTCCATACCTTTGCCGACACACCCCTGCTCCTGGCGATCCCCCAAACGTTAAAGGCGCAATGGAAGAAACACGCTTTTTCTAAAAACCACCTGGTCATCTACTATCGCCAAGAGATTTCCCCCGGCGAAATCATTCAGGCAATCGAAGAAAACAGCTGAACTAATGTCCGGCCTTGCCGACCTAGAGTCTTGGCTTATGGCGCTTTTTGTAACATACTATCGGAACAGATCCACCGAAACCCACCTGCATCTCCCACCCGTCGAACTATCCGGACTTGATCCATGCTCTTCAAAAAAGCCAAGTTGACCTTTCCAGCGATCCTCTTCCTGGTTCTCTTGCGATTGGTCATTGGATGGCATTTCTTCCAAGAAGGTGCCGTGAAAGTCAAAGAAGGCTTCTCATCGACCCCCTTTCTTTCGGCCGCAAAAGGGCCATTTGCCAAGCAGTTCCAGTCGATGATCCCCGACCATGACGGCGCGATTCGAATCGATGCCAAGTCGATGTCGGATGCTTGCGAAGCGTATGGAGAGCAGATCAAGCGGGAGTTTTCTCTCAACGAGGATCAGTGCAAGGAAGTCGATACGATTCTGGCCGATGCGAAGGCCAAGCGAAAAGAGACCTACGACACGTGGAAGCCTCAGATCGAGGAATACAAAAACGGATTCGAACGCATCGCCAAACTTCAAAGCGAACCTTCCCGTACCAAAATCGAATCGCTCCGAAAGCAACAGGAGGATATCGAAGGGAAATGGCGAGCCTTGGGACGTCCGGTTTTGGCCGAGATCGACAACTCCATTCCTGAGATGGTCAACAAACTCAATGCGATCGCTACGGACGAGCAAGCCAACCCGAAGCCTGAGAAACCCCTAGCGAAAGACGCCCAAGGAAAGCCGATCCGCAAGAGGGTCGAATTTAAATTCGAGGGTCAAGGACCGATCTCGGTCAAGCTGGTCGATAAAATCATCCCAATATTCGATATGTCGGTCGGTATTCTGTTGCTGCTCGGACTGCTAACTCCGCTGGCCGGCTTGGCCGCTGGTCTGTTCTTGGCATCGGTTGTTGTTAGCCAATTCCCCGGTTTTCCGGGTACTAGTCCGACTTACTACCAAGCCATCGAGATGCTAGGCTGTTTCGTTGTGGCTTTTGCCGACGCTGGACGCTACGCGGGGTTGGACTTTATCCCGTGGAGCTTCTGGAATCGCAAATCCACCGCTCCGGCTTGAGCTCCATCCCAAGGGCCGCACGATCTCCCCAAAAGAACGCTGCAAAACCAATACCGTAAAAATAACACTGTCGAAAACAACATCGTAAAAAACAACACCGTAAAAAACCCTATTCCGAGGTGATCGAATGCGAACGTTAAGTGCAGAAGACAAGGCAGTTGGTCAGGACAATTATCACGAAGCCGTAGGCTTTACCCGCCGCGAGTTTCTCCAAGGGGTCATCGCCGCCGGTGCCGTCAGCGGAGCAGGCCTCGGGGCGATGTACTTCGGTTATGAAAAATTTGCCAATCCCGTTCGAGTTGGCGTCATCGGCACGGGTGATGAAGGCAACGTACTTATCGGCGGTTGTACCCCGGAGTACGTCCAAGTCACGGCCGTTGCCGATATTCGGCCCTACAGCATCTACCGCGCGTTCCACGGCGACTGGACCACCCCGACGCGACCGGGTTTGATCAAGCAATACAAGTACTCCGGTGAGGAAGAAGCCCGCAGGAATGTCAAGGTTTACGATGCGTCCAACGGGGGCGTCGAGGCTTTGCTCAACGACGATAGCATCGAAGCGATCATCATCGCCTTGCCGTTGCACCTGCACGCTCCGATTGCGGTCCAAGCCATGTTGAAAGGCAAGCACGTCCTAACCGAGAAACTCATGGCCCACAATGTCGCTCAGTGCAAGGTCATGGCGAGGCTCGCCGAGGAATTGAAGGGCCCATCGGGCGAATCGTTGTATCTAGCCACAGGCCACCAACGCCACTACAGCGTTCTCTACGACAACGCAGTGCATTTGATCCGCTGGGGAATGCTCGGACAATTGCACCACATCCGAGCCCAATGGCATCGCGGAAATCTACCCGGAAACGACTCCTGGCAACCACCGATGGTCGGAGGAGATCCAGATTCCAAAGTCGATCGCATCAAGTCCGACTTGGATAAATATGTCAAGGAATTGGAAAAGGCCAAAAGCCCATCGGAAATCGAACAACTCGAGCGCAAAATCGCCCAGCAAAGGGCCTGGATGTCCGACGAAGTAGACGCTGCCCGATTCGGCTATGTGGAAAAATCCATCGGCAACCGAACTGTCTCGGCCATGGAGGAACTTATCCGTTGGCGGTTGTTCAATCGGACAGGTGCCGGCCTGATGGGTGAACTCGGTAGCCATCAACTCGATGCGGCGACCATCTTCTGCAGCGCCCTGCGTACCGATGGGAAAAAAGCCCATCCGCTGACCGTCCACGCCGTCGGCGGACGCCATATCTTCCCGGCCGATCGCGATGCCGAAGACCACGTCTATTGCACCTACGAGTTCCCCGGTCCAGAGTACAACGAGAAATTCGATTTGGGGTATCGCCAAGCCGGCGGACTCAAGGGAGTTCCAAGCTACGAGCAGGATCCGAACAAGAAAATCGTCGTCACGTATTCGTCGATCAACGGGAACGGATACGGCGGGTACGGTGAGGTCGTCATGGGGACCAAGGGAACCTTGGTCCTGGAGAAAGAGCAAGAAGTCATGCTCTATGCCAAGAGCGACACAAGTGCTGCAGCGGGGGTCAAGGCTGCCGGTGCCGGCTATGCGCTCGACACCCAAGCAAGCGGTGGGGCTTCCTCGCCGGTTTCCAAAGCCGCCGCTACCTCAGGACCAGTCAGCCGAGGATACACCGAGGAAATCGAACATTGGGCGTATTGCATACGCAACAATTCGCCAGAGAATAAACCCCGTTGCTATCCCAAGGTCGCCATGGCCGATGCGATCATCTCGCTGACGACTAACGTGGCCTTGCAAAAATCCGCTCGGGGTGAGTCCGGTTACGTCAAATTCGAGGAGTCCTGGTTCGATATCGCCAGCGATGACACTCCCGATGGCAGCAGCGTAGCCGATGAGATGCAACGCCTCAAAGAGTACAAGATCCACTCGTGAGAAACTTCGACGAAATCATCGACGTAGAGGCGATTCCCAAGGCCGTCGAAAAGGAAGTCCCAGTCGAGGAAGTCGACCGCATTCCCGGAAAGATTGCCGTCGTCGCCTTCTCAATCATTTTGGTCTTGGGGCTGATTTCCGTCCTTGCGATCGGACTTCAGTTCCAAACCATCATGAACCGACTCGATGCGTCCCGATCGGCGTGGCCCGAAGCGTCCAAGGAACTGGCGCAAAGGTTCGATCAAGCCGAGCAATATCTTGCCAGTGTAGACTACCTGGGCAATTCGCCGACGCTGATGGACTGGAGATATCACTATTCTCAATTCTCAGAGAGTCGCCAGTTTGACAGGCAAGTCATGCCCGCGACCAAACTCGAAGATATGCTCGAGGCACTCCTCTCACAGCGATCACTTCCCCCGACAGCACCCATCACGGCAATCAAAGCGGGTAGCGGCCTGCTGAATCTTTTAGAAAAAGAGCAACTGAGAAAATCCAGCGAACAAGGGTTTCTTGGGACTTGGACCAAAGCCTTGCTGAGACTCAAGACCCCTCCTTATTTTGAACCGGTAAGCAGGTAATGGACTGGACGACTTTCCTGGGCCACCAACGTCAAAAAACGTGGTTTGCCAACGCGATCGGACAGAGCAAACTTGCAAGCACGTTTCTAATGGTCGGACCGACAGGGATCGGGAAGAAGACCTTTTGTAAATTGATCGCAAAGTCTCTTCTTTGCACGCAAACGGATCCCAAGGAATTGAGCGTCTGCAACCGCTGCGAAACCTGCGTTCAGGTCGAAAAACAGACGCATCCAGATGTTCTCTATTTGGCCAGGGACCCCGAAAAGTCGGTTTTGACGATCGACCAATTGCTCGGTTCGGATGGAGCGAGGATGCGGGAAGGTTTCTGCTACGAACTGCGCATTAGACCCTATTCGAATCGCCGCAAAATCGCCATCATCGACGATGCAGACACCCTCAAAGAGGACACCGCCAACAGTTTGCTAAAAACTCTCGAGGAACCTCCTCCGGGTGCGGTGATCTTTCTGCTGGGAACCTCTGAGAAACGACAGCTCAGCACGATCCGCTCGAGATCTCAAATCGTCAGATTCTCTCCGCTGGCCGATGCACATGTCACCGAATTGATCCTTAGGCACAAACTCGTCAGCGAACCATCGGGGGCTCGCGAGCTTGCACAACGCGCCCACGGATCGATCCAATATGCCCAGGAACTCAATGACCCGACACTTCTGGAATTCCGAAACCAAATCCACGCTTACTTGCAACAACGCCCCATGGATTTCATCGGATTTACTAAGTCGATCATCGATCATCTCAATCAATCAACTCCCGAAGGGCAACCTAGACGCGACCGACTCAAGTGGTGTCTCGATGAGGTCATCGATGTCCTCCGCAACTCGCTCTGGACGCAGTTGCACATCGGATCGCAAAAGGGAACAGAGCCCGAGGATCGATTTGCACCGATGAGGAATTTGTCTACTCGGACAATCATCGAGCTGATCGAATTGACACAGGAGGCTCGCGAAAACATTCAGCGGTTCATCGCTCCGGCCGCATTGCTGGAAGCTTGGTCGGCCAACATTTGCAGGACGGCTCGATTGTAATCGAGGCGATTGCTCGCAACGGTTTTAAGATCAAGAATTTAGAACCCGCTCAAACCAATACTAGAGGATTCACTTGTCCAAGCCCACCGACCAACGACTGACCGACGTCGAATGCATCCTGATGCATACACAAAAGACGCTTTCCGACCTGAATCAAGTGATCATCGATCAGGGCCGTCAAATCGACCAGTTGCGACGCGAGCTCCAACAACTCGCAAGCGACTTCCGTCAGGTGCAGGACTCGAATCGTCCTACTCGATCGGCCCAGGACGAGATCCCACCTCACTATTGATGCGGAGTTTGCTAGATCGAACTACGATCGATCAACCTTCTGATGGGCCAGAGTACGGGGTTTGGCGACCGATGCAAACATTGAGGCAAAGCCCCAAAAGCCAACAGCAAACAGCACGTCGCTGACCAGGGTGGCTCTCCAGAAGGGCAGGCCTGCGACGTAGCATTGAAGTAGCCCTGCTGGGCTCTTTTCATACTGCATGAGTGGATCGAGCCAAGCGCCGAAATTGCTCAGCAGGAAAAAACATGCCGAGGCGATCAGGGCGATCGCTGCAGTCCTGGCGACTGCTAGCGGAAGGGAAGTCCCGAAAAAGGCCCTACCGGAACCAAAAACGCCGCGACTAGACGCGCTTCCCAAGACCGCTCCGACGAGGGTCATCACGGCCAGACCAGCGTAGTTCAACAGCATCGACTCGGGATGGTAAAAACCCATGCCTGGCACGCGAGCCAGTTGGCCGATGCAATCGGCTGCGAACAAGGCCGCCAGCGGGAACCACCATCGCAGTCCCCCCCGAGCGAACATCCCGCAAAAAATCGCCAGGGCCCCGAAGGCCGAAAAGTTTTCAGGCAAGGGGGCAAAACGCAATGCCAACGTCAGTCCGAGCAAAAGGACCAACAGCACCAAACGCAGGCCCGGAGTCAGACTCGCCGTCAGACTCGCCGTAGAACTCGCCGAAAGACTCGATGAAGTGGATTCGGACAAGCGAGAATCCTCACGAAAAGGGGTCGGCATGACAAGCAACCTTTGAAACGTTTTTGGATGGATAATTGAAGACCCGGGTCTTGGCGATAGCTTATGGGAAAACCGAGTCTGTGCAAGCTCTGACATTGTAGCAGACAGGGAATTCCTCGTCCCGGTCCAAAGGGAACCGACTTGGAACCTAAGCTGCGGTTTGTCGAACCTTGAAAAAAACGTTACGATGTCGTTTTCGGGGGTTAGAATCTCACGCGAACAGGCCTAGCATCGGGGGGTTTGGAAGTCATGACCAAGCATATTTTCGTCACCGGAGGCGTGGTCAGTTCGATTGGAAAGGGCCTTACAAGTGCCTCGATCGGTATGCTGCTAGAAGCCCGTGGATTGAGGGTTCGGATGCAGAAACTCGATCCCTACATCAACGTCGATCCAGGAACGATGAGTCCCTACCAGCACGGCGAAGTCTACGTGCTCGATGACGGAAGTGAAACCGATTTGGACCTCGGACACTACGAGCGGTTCACCAGCGGAATACTCAACCGGGATTCGAACTACACGACCGGACAGATCTATCTGAGAGTCATCGAGAAGGAACGTCAAGGCTTCTTCTTGGGCAAAACCGTTCAGGTGATTCCCCATATCACCAACGAGATCAAAGAGGCGATTCTGAGGCTAGCCGATTCCAAAACCGACATAGTCATCACGGAAATAGGAGGAACCGTCGGAGACATCGAAGGCTTGCCGTTCCTCGAAGCGATTCGCCAGTTCCCACAAGACGTAGGCCGAGAAAACTGCCTGTTCATCCACCTGACCCTGGTACCCTACCTTAAGGCCGCCGCAGAGATAAAAACCAAACCGACACAGCACTCGGTCGGTCAACTCCGCCAAATCGGCATCCAGCCCGATATGCTCATCTGCCGTTGCGAGCAGAGTATCTCACGCGAGGAACAAGAGAAAATAGCCTTGTTCTGCAACGTGCCAATTGAAGCGGTCATCGAGGAGAAAGATCGCGATTTCTCGATCTACGAAGTCCCCTTGTCCCTCAGGGACCACCGGCTAGACGAATTCATCATCAAACGCTTCGGGATCGTAACCCCTCCGCCGAAACTCGAGGCCTGGGATAATCTCCTGTTCTCTCTGAGAAACCCCAAGCACGAAGTGAGCATCGCCGTCGTCGGAAAATACGCCGAACACAAGGACGCTTACAAGTCGATCTACGAATCGATCGATCATGCAGGAATCCATCACCAAACCAGTGTCCGGGTAGCTCGGATTCAAAGCAGCGATGTCGAAGAAGAAGGCCCTGAGAGGCTCCTGTCAGGTTACGACGGAATTCTCATCCCAGGCGGATTCGGCGAGCGGGGCATCGAAGGGAAACTCCAAGCCATACGCTATGCAAGGCAACGCGATATCCCTTTCTTCGGAATCTGCCTTGGCATGCAATGCGCAGCGATCGAATTCGGCCGATCGGTCGTCGGACTGACCGATGCACATTCGACAGAGTTCAGCAAAGATACACCCCATCCTGTGATCTGCCTGCTCGACGAACAAAAGAACGTCACTTCCTTGGGAGGAACCATGCGATTAGGTGCCCAACCCTGCCAACTGATCCCCGATTCGATCGCCAGTTTCGCTTACCAATCCGATTCGATTAGCGAACGCCATCGGCACCGCTACGAATTCAACAACCTCTACCGAAAACAATACGAAGCCCACGGAATGCGATTCTCCGGACTGAGCCCCGACGGAAGCTTGGTCGAAATCCTCGAACTCCCCTCCCACCCCTTCTTCCTAGCTGTCCAATTCCACCCCGAGTTCAAGAGCAAGCCGACCAAAGCCCATCCGTTGTTTGCAAGGTTCGTCGCTGCTACCATCGAACGGAGACTCGGACGAAAGTCCAAAGCAACCGCCGAAAACTCCACCGAAAACTCCAGCGAGTCGGATTCCTCCAAGTCCAATCCGCTCGCGCACTAAATGCACCCTACCGTCCTATCCATCCGAACCCGGATGGAACGGTCCTTGCAACACTCCTCCGCAGTCCGATAGCCCTGAGTTCCGATGATCGATCTTCGAGGGAAAACCGCACTGGTCACCGGGAGCACCCAAGGGGTCGGCTCCCAGATCGCAATCGCCTTGGCCAGCGCCGGAGCGAAAGTCCTGATTCATGGAATCCATGAGGATGATCATGCAAAAGGAACCTTGGAACGCTGCCGATCGTTCTGTCCGGATTCCCAATTGGTATGCTTCGACCTGCTTGCACCAATCCCGGAACTTCTCGACGGCCTCGTCGCTCCCTTGCTTCGCGAGCATCCTGAAATCTCGATCGTCGTTTCCAACGCTGGGGTCTACATCGATCCACCGTTCCTCGAAGTCTCCGAGGTCGGCTTCGATCGGACCATGCACTTGAACGTCAAGGTGGGTTTCTTTTTGGCACAAGCCTTTGCCAAGCATTGGGTCGAGAGACGCATTCAAGGACGACTGCTCTTTACCGGCTCGATCAACGGATTGCTCGCCGAAGCCGACCATTCGGTCTACGACACCTCCAAAGGGGCCCTTGCTGCGATGGTCCGATCGTTGTGCGTGGCACTTGCTCCCCTGCGGATTCGAGTCAACGCCATCGCCCCAGGGTTGGTCCGCACTCCACTGACGAACCAAATCCTCTCAAACGATCCAGCAGCGCTCGAGTGGATGGCACTTCATACGCCCAACGGCCAAGTCCCCGAGGCGCACGTCTGCGGCCCTCTGGCTGCATTCCTCGTGAGCGACCTTGCTGAGCATATCCACGGGCAGACGATCTATGTCGACGGTGGGATGAGCGCATGGCAACAACCGGATATCCCCTCTGCCTACCGTGCTTGGCGAAACCAACGACCTAGCGAAATCTGATA
The DNA here is from genome assembly GCA_021299695.1 of Pirellula sp. GTDB lineage: Bacteria > Planctomycetota > Planctomycetia > Pirellulales > Pirellulaceae > JBKCUI01. The sequence goes on from JAJTEK010000042.1 coordinate 19,620, forward strand.
TCGGATCGAAATGAAACCTCGCATATTGGTCGTCGAAGACGAAACTCACTTAGCCCAAGGCTTGAAATACAACCTTGAAGCCGAGGGATACAAAATCTCCCTCGTCGACAGCGGTACGACCGCCATGAAACTTCTGGAGAACGACTCCCAAGCCTACGATTTGCTGATCCTCGACCTGATGCTCCCAGGATTGAGCGGTTATGCCATCTGCGAACGCTTAAGGACCATCGATGAGTCCCTCCCGGTGCTGATCCTCAGCGCCCGAAGTCTGGCCGAAGATCGCTCGCGAGGATTCGACGTCGGAGCCAATCAGTACCTGACCAAACCGTTCGACCTCGATGAACTCCTAGCCCGCGTCAGGAACCTGCTGCGATTGCACCCTCGGCGCGATATAGCCCCGAAACCCAAACCGTTGACGGCCAAGGTGACCGAAATCCGATTCGGTCGAGCGACGGTCAATTTCGAAACCTACGAAGTGACCGTCGATTCCAAAGAGGTCAAATTGACCCACAAGGAACTCTCGCTCCTGAGGTATTTTGTAGAAAACGAAGGTCGGGTCATCAGCCGACAGGAACTCCTGACAGAGGTCTGGGACCTCAGCGGTGAGATGCAAACCCGAAGCGTCGATCAGTTCATGCTCCGACTCCGCAAAACCTTCGAAATCGACCCGGCCAATCCCAAGCATTTCCTTACCATTCGCGACGCAGGATATCGGTTCGTGGAAGCTCCCGCGGAGGCCGAGGAATCCTGAACTTTGCGACATTCCGGAATTCAAAACACAGAATTTTGAACCACAGAGGCACCAGAGCCCACAGAGAGAACAAGAGCATTTCACTCTGTGATCTCTGTGCCTCTGTGTTTCCCTTTGTTGTTCTGCCATGGGTAAGCGTAGGCGATCCTCATCGACCGGTCCTGGAGGGCCCGAGTCGCCTTGCGGTGAATCCATCGAATCTGGTATGCCAAGAGCCCTGTAGCGACGCATAACCTTTGAACTCAAACCGGTGAGATCCAATCGCATTGATGAGTAAGGCTTTGTCGGACAACGTTTTTGCAGCGGATCCCTAGGATGTTCCATCGCACCGCAACGCTGGTTCCTATCCTAGCGGTTCTAGCGATATCGACTTTCTGCGGTTGCCGTATGCTCGTTGGTAAAGCGAGAAACCAATCGCTGGTCAACGCCAGGCAACTCTCGCTGCGCGGAACCGACGCGTTCCAAAGGAACCGCGACCAAGATGCCGAATTGCTGTTTTCCCAAGCGCTCTCGGAATCACCTCAGGACGAACGTGCTCATTGGGGTTATGCGAGCGTTCTTTGGAAAAGCGGCGATAAACGCAAAGCCCTCGAGCACATGAATGAGGCATTTCGGCTCTCGGGTCGCAACCCGGACTACGCGATCCAATTGGGCCAAATGCACCTGGATCTAGGCCAATTCGATTCGGCCAAGTCCCTCGCGATTGACGTGCTGGCCGTCAACCGCAACCATAACAACGCCTGGGCCTTGCTCGGCGATGTCCATCGCACGCAAAAGGACTGGCCGAGTGCCCTGGAGTGCTACCATCATGCACTGCTTCTGCGCAGCGATAATCCCCAGGTTCAGTTTGCCGTCGCCGATATCTACCGCAAAACAGGGCGACCAGAGCGAGCCTTGGCAACCCTCGATCGCATGGTCGACCTCCATGCAGCGATCGTCGAAGATCCCGAGCATCTGCTTTTGCGAGGATTGACTTTCACGGATTTGGATCGGCCCAAGGAAGCCAAAGAACTCTTGGCCAAATGCTCCGAGAGGCTTGAGCCCACCGCTTGGGAAAAACAGCTTTTGGTCATCGAGGCCCAAGTGAGGCTTGCCGATCTGGTCCAGGCCCGAATGGCGATGGGTCGGATCGCCCCGGAGCACACCAACGAACCGACGGTTTTGCGTTGGAAAAACCGCCTCGACAGCGATTTCGTTCGTTTGGCCAATTCCTCGACGCTGTTGTCGAAACCCGATCCGAACCGCCCGGAAGAACCGGAGCTAATCCCTGGGGTTTATCTTTCGCAACCCGGCTCATGGCCTCGGCTCGGGCGGTAGGCTTGCACAAAATTCTTGCATTCTCAAATAGTTGCCAATTGTTATGATTTCCCCTTTGCCATGCCGGTCGAAACGGCAGGATTCAAGGGTTTTGCGATTCGTGGAATAACCAATGGCTTTGATTGTCCAAAAGTTCGGTGGGACGAGCGTCGCTACCCCAGAAAAGATTCAGGCCGCGGCGCGCAAAGCGATCCGCACCCAGCAAGAGGGCAATCAAGTGGTCGTCGTCGTCAGTGCGATGGGCCATGAGACAGACCACCTGATCGATCTGGCAAGGAAACTCAACGAACAGCCCCCGGCTCGCGAGATGGACATGCTCCTGAGCACCGGCGAACAGGTCAGTGTTGCCCTCATGGCCATGGCGATTCATAGCTTCGGCCACCAAGCGGTCTCATTGACCGGTGCCCAAATGGGAATCCGCACCGATAGCTCTTATACCAAAGCTCGCATCAAAACGATCTCCACGGATCGGATCCGCAAGCACCTCGATGCAGGCAAGATCGTCATCGCAGCAGGCTTCCAAGGAGTCGACGACGAATTCAATATCACCACCCTCGGACGCGGCGGCAGCGATACCACCGCCGTCGCCCTAGCGGCCGTCCTGGGCGCCGACGCTTGTGAAATCTACACCGATGTCGATGGGGTCTACACCACCGACCCGAGGCTCTTGCCAGAAGCCCGACAAATGGGGCTCATCAGCTACGACGAAATGCTCGAACTCGCGAGCTTAGGTGCCAGCGTCATGCACAACCGATCGATCGAGTTTGCCAAGAAATTCGATGTCCCCATCCGAGTCCGAAGCAGCTTCTCGGATGCTCCAGGGTCTATGATCGTTTCGATGCCAGAGTCCCCCTCGGTGGCCGTCTGCGGCGCAGCCTTGACCAGGGACGAAGCTAGGTTAACGATCAAAAATGTCCAAGACACACCAGGCATGAGCTACGAGATCTTCAAACGGCTCGCCGACCGAAAAATTACCGTCGATATGATCGTCCAAAACATCGGTATGGAGTCCCGTGCCGATGTGTCGTTTACCGTCCCGAGCGACGAACTCCGCGAAGCCCAAAAAGCCGTCCAGGAAGCCCTCCCCTTGGTCGGGGCCACCGAGGTCACCTGCGACGATGCGGTCGCCAAAGTCTCCGTCGTCGGCCTCGGAATGGCCGAACAGACCGGAGTGGCCGAAAAGATGTTCAGCGCCCTGGCAAACGCCGGGATCAACATCCAAATGATCACCACCAGCGAGATCAAAATCAGTTGCCTTGTCCAACGATCCGAAGGAACCCAAGCCCTTAGAGCCGTCCACCAAGCCTTCGAACTCCACAAAAAACCCACCGATGCCAACACTTGGCTCATCGGCCAAATGGAACACACCAAGATGAGCCCGAGCGAAGTCGTCGAACGACTCCGATCCACCAACCTCGAACAACTCACCCTCCTGGATATCAGCCTGCTAGACGACCAAGCTCGCGTAACGCTCAGCGGCGTGGCCGACAACCCTGGCCTAGCCGAACAAATCTTCCAAGCCGTCGCCGAAGCCGGAGCGGTCGTCGATATGATCGTCCAAAGCTGCGACGGACATCACGGCCAAACGGCCATCAGCTTCACCGTTCCAAGCGAACAACGGCAAGCTTGCTTGGGTGTCCTCTCGCAAGGAAAATTCGGGGTCCGCAAAGTGACCAGCGATGGAGATATCTCCAAGCTATCGGTAAGCGGGATCGGCCTCCGCAGCCATACAAGCGTCGCGATCGCGTTGTTCAAAGCGTTGGCCGACGAAGGGATCAACGTCCTGATGACCAACACCAGCGAATTGCGAGTCAACGTCGTCGTTGCCGGTAAGGATAGCAAGCGGGCTCTCGAAGCCCTGAAAAAGACCTTCAAAGGCGCCTTGATCTGAGTTCGAACTCTCGCCCTGTTGAAATCCCCCTCGGGAAAGCCCCACATGCAGCGTCCTGAATTTGTCTACTTCGACCTCGGCAACGTCCTCTTGTTCTTCGACCATGGCATCGCCGCAAGGTCGATGGCTTCCCTGATCGGAGTCGAACCCGAAGCGATCAAACGCTTGGTCTTCGACTCCGACTTTCAACTCGCCTACGAGCGAGGCGAATTGACCAGCGCCGACTTCACTGCCATCCTCTCGGAAAAGTTCCAAAAGGATCTGCCCTTCGAAGATCTCATGGTCGCTGCCGCCGATATCTTCGTTCCAAACATGAACATCTTGCCCGTCCTAGAGAAGATCCGAAAGCTCGGAATCCCTATGGGCTTGCTATCGAACACCTGCGATGCCCACTGGAACTGGATCGTCAAAATGGGCTACCCCCAGGTCCAAGGTTGGTTCGATCCGATCGTGCTATCCTACGAGGTCCGATCGATGAAACCCGAACCGGAAATCTACCGGGTCAGCACCCAGTTGGCCGGTAAATCCCCCCAAGGAATCTTCTTTACCGACGACCGCTTGGAAAACATCCAAGGCGCCTTGGACGCCGGTTGGAATGCAGTCCAGTTCACCAGCGCCGACCGATTGATGGATCTGGTAGATCGCTGGTAGATCTTTTTTAATCGCAGGTCGATCGCCTAAATCCCCGAAGGGCATGACAAGAGCACTCAACGACGGACGCTACCCGGGGCGCCATCCTCGAGCCATCGCACGATGTCCTGCTTGTGCACAATCGGCATATCGCCAGGAATGCTGTACTTCAAACCCGCCATGGCGTTTGCCCAACGGAGCGTCTCGTCCATAGGCAACCCCTGCAGCCGAGCGTAAAGGAATCCCGCAGAGAACGCATCCCCTCCGCCGAGTCGCCCTGCCCCGTCGACCCTCTTGGTTCCGACGCTGCAAACCTGGCCCGATTCAGCCGCGATCGCACCCTGCTGACCAAGCGTGACGATCGAGCATTTCCCCCCGCGAAGTTTCGCGAGGGCTTCGACGACCCCCTGGTCGCTTGTATCCGACGCGAGTTCCAGAAACGCGATCGCATCGCGCTTAGCAAAAAAAACCAAGTCGGAGGATTCGACCCAGGGTAAGCATCCGACTCGGGCTTGTTCGATGCTCCAGAGCTTGCTCCGATAGTTGAAATCAAACGAGACACATGCCCCATGCCTGCGCGCATAATCTCGAGCGAATTCCATGGTCGTGCGAACCGTAGGATTCAATGCCAGCGAAATCCCAGTGGCATGAAACCAACGGCAGGATTCGAGAGGATGACAAGGAATCTGCTGGTAGGTGAATTTCGTAAATGCGGAATCCTTGCGATCGTAAATGACCTCTCCAGACCTCGGGAAACATGCAGGCTCGTAGTAGTAAACACCCAATCGGTCCTCGGAGGTCCAAACCACATGCGATGTATCGACACCATGCATCGCGATGAGCCGGGCGACTTGCTGCCCCAAGCTGTGGTCGGGCAGGCGAGAGATCCAACATGCCCTAGCTCCCAGGCGGGATAATCCGACGAGCGTGTTCGATTCGCTTCCACCGATATGCAATTCCATCAGGTTGGCTTGCTCGAGCCGAAGCGGAATCGGTGGGGAAAAGCGAAGCATCGTCTCGCCGATCGAAACGAAATCGTAGAGCTTACTGCAGGGGAGTTCGTCGGCTGCGCCTTGATATTGGCCGCATGCTTTCGAGCCCGAGGCGTCGATCTCTGGGGTCTTAGGTTCCATTCGGCACTTCGCAAAGGTGAGCGGTCAGCACTCTAAAGAGGCTCGGTTAAGATGAATTCGATGCGTCGGTTGGCCGCCCGACCGCTCGGCGACTGGTTGTCCATCAGCGGTCCCTCCGAACCGTTCGAGCGAATCGTCACGCCGCTGGAATTCCAACCACCACGCGACACGAAATATCGCATCACCGCATCGGCTTGCTGGGATGTCAATTGCTCCGCACTGCCTGCCACAGAAAGGGCATTCGTCGAGTTGTCGGTGTAGGAGTCGATCAGAAGCTGCGCATTGGGCGATGCAGTCCGCAGGGCATTGCTGACTCGCTCCAAAAGCGATCCTGCACTGGCCGTCCACTGCGAACTGCCCGGTTGAAACAACTGGTCGGCCGGAATCCGAACACGCAAACTCGTCCCATTGGTTTCGACCGGGTACCCCAAGGATCGAAGCGGTTCGATCGATGAAGCACCCCCCAAACTTACAGAACCACCCGAACCGGGGGGGCCACTGGTATTGGCCGTGAGCCGAGCACCGCTGCGTTGCGACGGGTTTTGAGACGGATTTTGAAGCGAGCTTTTCGGTGGAACTGAAGAAGGCGAAGGCAGAGCCGGGGACGATGTGGCTAAAGAACTTACCCCAGGCAAGGCCGGTGGACCCGCAATCGGCGAACTCGAAGGAGCCGGTCGCGCTGCGGCGATCCTAGCTTGCTGCAACTGCGCAGACATATCCCCGAGCTGCTGTTGCATCAAGTCGGATCGCTCGCGATAAGTCTGAACCTGCTGCTGGGACTGGGCAAGCTGGCTATGAAGCTGGCGGTTGTTCTCGTCGAGCAATTTGGCCCGCCGCTCCAGTTCGGAAATCTGCGCCGCGTATCCAAAGCCCGTCGGATCACTGGCCGGATTGGCAGTTCCGCTCGGGAACCCAAATGCCGATGCGATCGATGAAGTCCCTGCGGATGGTGTTGCTGGCTGAGGTACCGGTGCTGCTGCCTGCGGGGATCCAGAATATGGCGATCCAGAATACGGCGATCCAGAATACGGTGCGGAGGGTCCGACCGAAGCGCCCTCAGGAGGGACCATCGGTGCGCCAGGACTATATGGACGCAGGTAACTCGGAGCAGATCCGAGCAAGTTAGGTTGGCTCTTCTGGCAACCGAGCCATCCCGACATGCACAGAAAAAGCATGCAAGAAAAAACCGCAACGCGAACCCGATTGGCATCCGGGCCACTTGCTATCTCGGCTCGCTGTAATTCGCATTGGTTTCTTGCCATGCACTTGCATAGCAACAACTCCAAACCCTTCGCAACCCCAATCGAATCCCCGAACGCTAGCATAACGAGTTTCCCTCTAGCGTTTCGGAACGGGTTTCCGCTACAACTCGACGCGAAGTCTTTTTTTGATCCCCCCTACGAGCAATGATGGCAAGTCGCTGATGGAAGCTTCGACCGAACATCGAATTCGCCTGCTTGCAATCGCCATCGATGGGTTGGATTCGGTCGATGCTGCGCTGCTGCTCGAGTGCTTGCCCGAGTCGATCTCAACTCGGGTCGGTCAGTCGCTCAAAGACCTTGGAGAAATCTCCCCACACGAACGCCGATTGGCGATCGAAACGATCGAAGGTCTGATGGCCTCGGTGCCCGAGTCCGAACACCCCGAGTCCGAGCATCCCGAGACCGAATACGCCGAGTCCGAACACCCCGCGACGACAGTAAACCAAAATCGCTCTGCGTTCCATGCTGCCAAGCTTCATGCTGCCGATATCGATTCGAGAGAACATCCCCAGCAATCCGCATCCACAAAAGTCGACCGACTGGCTTCGAACGACTCAGTCCCACGATCGCTCCTGCTCGAATCCCAACCGATCGAGGTGGTTGCAAGTGTTCTGAGCGAACAGAGACCCATCATCATTGCGACGGTCCTGAGGCATGTCCCAAGCCGACTCGGGCAGTCGATCGTTCAACGGCTCGAAATCGGATTGGCTAAGGCCGCCTTGGATTGGATCCCCAAGTTGTCGCCGACACCGGAGTTGGTGCTCGATGAGGTTCTTTCAGGGATCGAATCGCAAGTCCTTCAACTCCGCAGCGCCAATGAGAGTCGGGACCAAGGAGACGAGAAGATGCGTGAGTTGCTCTCGGTGCTCAAGGTCTCCGAAGAGGTCCCGACGTTGAATTTCGAAGAGCTGAACGGACCGACCAGCAGCCCTAGCATCAGCGCGATCCCTCAAGCGTACTTGGCACCATCGACCACCGGCCCGGTCTCCACAGACCCCGCCACAGCTTTCGTGATTCCGCTGCATCGCAAAACGGATCGCGAGGAATTGCTCGCTGAACTCTTGGGCCTCGACGATTTGGATTTGCTGCGAGTCCTCTACAGCCATAGCATCGACGATGTGAAGCGATTTCTTGCCGGAGCCAACAAGGCGATGCGTTCGCGGATCGAAAAGCTCACTCCTCCAAACGCTCTGAAACGACACCGCCCATGAATTGCAGCCCGAGCCATCGCTGCGAATTCCAGCCTAGCCGCACACCTATCCGTCCGCATACCCCTTTGAACCTTTTCCGCAGGACTAAAGTATTCGGCATGGCATCGATCCTCAAACCCAAATCGTTTTTCGGATCCAGAACGACGACCGCCGAAACCGAAGCGATCGTTCCGGCAATCGGCTCGCAAAACGCTACTCCCAATCCGAAGAACCCCGGGTCTCTGGCAAGCTCCTCTGAGCCGATGATCGCCCAAGCCCGCGCGATTCTCGAACAGTGCCAAAAGGATTGCGAGCAATTGCGTGAAACCACCCGAAGGGAGGCCGTCGAGGAGGGTAGGGCGGTGATCGATCAACTGGCCAAACAGCGCGCAGAAATCCTCGTTGAAGAACGGATCTCCGATATCGTCGCACGGGTCGATTCGATCTGCTTGGCACTCGAAAACGCCACCCAACAATGGCTTCGCGAATGGCAGCACGAAACAGTCTCTCTGGCGATCAAGATCTCCGAAAAACTGCTTGTCCGTCAGATCGAAAGCGATCCGACGATCCTGCTTCAATGGATCGAAGAGATGGTCCGATTGGTCCAGAGCCAACGCCGAATGACGATCAAACTCAGCTCGGCCGATGCGATGAAGTTATCCGAAGCCTTGCCCGCCTTGATCGAACGATTATCCCCTGGGATGGAATTCCAGATCATTGATGATCCGAACCTGCAGGACTGCAGCGTGGTTTTGCAGACTCCGGATACCACTCTGGATCGTTCGCTGCGCACGCAGCTCGAACGCTTGGAGCAGGAGCTCGCCTAAGTGACCCAAACACCCTTTGCCGAAATCGCATCGAGGCTCCCGAGCCTTGCAAAAAGCTCCGATTGGAACGGTGCAATCCAGCGTTTCATTCCCTACCGTGTCCAGGGCCGTGTCTGCTTGCTCCAAGGCGGGATCATCGCAGTCGATGGATTGCCGCTAGCCATCGGATCGGTAACCCGGATCCTACGACAGGGGCACAGTCCGTTGGAGGCCGAGGTCATCGGATTCGATAAGGGGCGGACCCTCCTGGCTGCCTTGGATTCCCTCGAAGGAGTCCGCGCCGGGGATCCCGTGGAGCTCACGCAGTCCTGCCGATCGATCAAAGTCTCCGAAGAATTGTGCGGTCGAGTCTTGGACGCAACAGGAACCCCGATCGACCACGCAGGATCGATGGGCTCTGGCAGACGCGTCTTTTGCGAAGCTCCCCCGGTGAGTCCTTTATCCAGAAAGCCTATCCGAACCGGATTATCTACCGGTGTTCGGTCCATCGATACGCTCCTGAGCGTCGGCCAGGGCCAACGTTTGGGGATCTTCTCGGCTGCCGGAGTAGGCAAAAGCACGCTCCTTGGGATGCTCGCACGCGGGACCCAGGCGGACTATGTGGTCATCGGATTGATCGGTGAGCGGGGCAGGGAAGTCCGCGATTTTCTGGAAAACGATTTAGGGCCCCAGGGCCAGGCGCGTTCGATTACGGTCGTCGCTACAAGCGACCAATCGGCATCGAAACGAATCCTCGCTGCCAAGACAGCAACGGCGATCGCCGAGTCGCTTCGGGATCAAGGCAAATCGGTCCTGTTGCTCATGGACTCCCTGACTCGCTTTGCCACGGCCCAACGCGAGATCGGTCTTGCCGCCGGCGAGGCACCCACGACCCGCGGATACCCGACGAGCGTCTTCTCGTCCCTGTCGCATTTGGTCGAACGCGCTGGCAACAGCGCTCGAGGTTCGATCACGGCGATCTATACCGTTTTGGTCGAAGGGGACGACAACAACGAACCGATCAGCGATGCCGTCCGAGGATTCCTCGACGGGCATATCGTCCTTTCCAAGTCCCTTGCCGATGGTGGGCAATATCCTGCTATCGATGTTTTGAGAAGCCTGAGCCGACTCCAGCACCAGTTGCTCGACCCTGACCAAATCGCTCTGGCAAACGAACTGCGCAAATGGCTCTCGATCTACGATGAGCATCGCGAACTCATTCAGATCGGGGCCTATCGCTCGGGCTCCAACCCCCAAATCGATCGTGCGATTGCGATCAAACCACGGATCGAGGGGTTCCTAGCGCAATCCCGCGATGCGATCATGCCCTGGGATGATTCGTGGGAAAGACTGCGGATCCTCGTCGGCAGTTAACCCAACTCGAATCGATGCCCCGTGAAAATCCACATTCCGGTCTGCTCAAGATCCGCCGATGGCAGAGGGATCAATCCGTTGCGTCGGTCCAGAGCACCCAGAGAGAAATACAAATGCTTGCTGAGCGAATCGACGCCTTGAGCGAATCGATCACCCAGTGGAGCCAAGCGCGCAGAAAATTGCAGGCAGGGGTCGTCAAACTTGAGCAATGGCGAGAGAACGAACTCTATCGAAACGGCTTGCTCGATCAAAAGCGGACGCTGGTCGAACAATTGGCCGTCGTCCAAGTAAAACTCGAGCAGCAGCGAGCCGTTCTTTTGGAACACGAGCTGGAACTCAAACAGGTCGAGAAACTAATCGAACAGGCCGAGTCGACGCTCGATGCCCATCGATTGGCCACCGAACAAGCCTCCCTCGATGAATGGTCCGGAGTTCAAGCGAGGATCTCGCGAACCACTCGACCGTGAACATCGGTAAGTCGAAAGTCTCGGCCCGCGTACCGATAAGTCAGCTTCTCATGATCGAAACCCATCAGGTGTAGGATCGTCGCATGGAGATCGTGGACGCTCGTCGGGGACTCCTGGGCTCGAAAACCAAACTCATCGGTCGCCCCATGCACGCATCCGCCCCGAATTCCGCCACCAGCAAGCCACACGGAAAAACCCCAATGGTTGTGGTCTCGCCCCGACCCCCCTTCGGATACCGGGGTGCGTCCGAACTCGCCCCCCCAAAGCACTAACGTATCCTCGAGCATACCGAGCCGTTTGAGATCGGTCAGAAATGCGCTGATGGGTTGGTCGATCTCGCCACAGTTGGTCCTCAGGTTCTTCTCGATGTCGCCATGATGGTCCCAAGGTTGGCCAGCACCATGCCACAGTTGCACGTAGCGCACTCCTCGCTCCAGAAGCCGTCGAGCCATCAAGGTCTGGCGTCCATGGACGGTATCTCCATAAAGCTCTCGGATCTCCTTGGGCTCCCTGGAAACATCGAACGCTTCGGAAGCTTGTGTCTGCATCCGGAAAGCGAGTTCAAAGGACTCGATCCGGGATTCAAGTCGCGAGTCGACCGAGGCTGCCGCACTTTGCATGGCCAGTTGCCGAAGCAATTTCAATTGACGAGCTTGAGCGTCCAAGTTCGCATGGGGACTTCGAATGTTCTCGATCAGTTTCTCGACCTCGGTGTGCTTGGGATCGACGAACGTGCCTTGGAACGCACCCGGCAAAAAACCGCTCTGCCAGTTGGCGGTGTCCTTGATCGGATAACCACCCGGACACATCGCCAAGAATCCTGGCAGATTTTGGTTTTCAGTACCTAGACCATACATCAACCAAGAGCCTAGGCTCGGGCGCGATTGCACCGAGTCGCCGCAGTTCATGAGCATCAGCGATGGCTCATGGTTGGGGACTTGAGCAACCATCGATCGAATCACCGCAATGTTGTCTGCATGCTCAGCGGTTTTTTGAAAAAGTTCGCTGATCTCCAAACCGCTTTGCCCGTACTTCTTAAATGCAAAGGGACTCGGTAAGGCACCTCCGGTGCGACGCTCAGTCAGGTAACTCGTCGGAATTGGCTTACCGGCATACTCAAGGAGTTTGGGTTTCGGGTCGAAGGTATCGACATGCGAAGGCCCCCCGTTGAGAAAGAAATGGACCATTCGCTTGGCTTTCGGCGCAAAGTGCGGCGCATGGGCCCGTAGCGAATTGCCGGTCGTTTGCGTTTCCATACCACCCTGCAATGCACCATTGGGTACAGAGGGATCCTGTCCAAACGAAAATTCGTTGAGCAATGGAACTAGGCCGAGCATCCCCAATCCCATCCCTGAGGATCGGAGCAGGTCGCGTCGTGAAGTAAGCATCTCGAGAGGGGCTCTAGGGTCCATAAAGGGGCCTGTGCAGTGTGAGTCGATGTTGTTTCAGTCGATGTGGTTTGAGTCGATGTGGTTTAGTCGATGTAGATCGTCTCGTTGCCGATCAAGAGGACTTGGGCCAATTGCTCGCGCGGCGTGAGGACTTTCGGATCGGAGTGCTGATTTTCGTGGCCTAGGAACTCCAGCGCCAGTTCCATTTCATACAGGCTAGGCGTGCGCTGCAAAACTCGGCGGTGCAGGGCGGTAATGAAATCCTCATCGCTGAGTCGGGAGGAATCCGAGCGTTTAGAAGCTTCCATCCCTTCGGAGCGTTCGATCCATCCGACGAGACTTCGGGCCGCTTGGGCTGGCAACGGATGATTGAGCAAAAATAGCGCCTGTTGGGGTACGACGGTCTCGGATCGTTTGGGGTTGTGCATATCGGGGTTGGCGAAATCGAAGTTTTGCAGAGTCATCGGCAAGTACTGGCGGTCGATGGTCGTGTAGAGGGAACGTCGGGCCAAGGAGGCTTGGTCGCTCGCTAGTGGATCGACCGACTTTCCGCCGATCCGTTGGATCATCATTCCGCTGAGTGCCGAAAGCGCATCGCGGGATTCCTCCCAGGTGAGCCGATGGCGATTCATTCGCCAAAGACTTCTATTCGCAGGATCGATTTCCTGCGCTCGAAGGTTCTGGCCGAAGGATTTCCTTCGGAACGCTTCGGTCGTGACCAGTTCGCGGATCAGCCACCGGGTACTCCAACCATGCTCGATGAATGCTAGGGCCAGCGCGTCGAGAAGCTCGGGGTGCGAGGGTGGATCGGAACGCAATCCGAAATCGCTCGCGCTCTGGACTAGTCCTTCGCCGAAGACCTCTTGCCATATACGGTTGACCCAGACGCGGGCCGTCAGAGGGTTGTCGTTCGAGGCGATGCGCCGGGCCAATTCCAATCGACCGCTTCCGTTCTGAAACGGGGCAGGGGGGTCGGATTCGAAGAACTCGAAGAAGCCTCGGGGAACCGACTCGGCCTTGAGATTGGCGTTGCCCCGTCGAAGGATCCTCGCATCGCTGACCACGGAGCGGTCGCGGAGAACCCCAAGCTCGGGAGGGAACTCGTTGGCTTGCATAAGCCATTGATCGATATCGGCCTGGGCTTTCCAAATCTCGACGCATGTCCCGTTGTCCCATAGCCATTCGGTACTGTCGATCGGTTCGTCGGGGATGTAAAAAGCAGAATCGCGGTCCAGGAGCATGGCCCTCAAGGGCTCGAGCGATGGGTCCTGGGATCGCTCTGGTCGGCTACCGGGCTGTGCCAATTCGACTTGTGCCAATTCAGCCTGCCAGCGTACCGATGCATTTTCGACCAAGGCTCCGTAGCGATCCGCAGCTTCTCGAATACTCCTCGGCGGAGTGTCAAAGGCTTGAAGAACTTCAGGATGGCAAGCGCCAGGTTGTTCTCGAAGCTTCGCGAGCACTTCGGCAGCGCGGGTTGGAAAATCGGTCTCGGGAAGTTTCGACAGTTCGGTCCAAAGACGCATCACCGGATGCTTGGCGATCGTTTCGAGGCCCAAGTACCATTCCCAACGGTGGACCAACGCCGGGATCAGGTCCTCTTTGGTCGAGAGTTGATTGAAATTGCCTTCGGGATATTTCTCGAGTTGGACCTGGGTCTCGAGATAGTCGGCAAAGCGTTTTTGGATCCGATCGTTCGCTTCGGTGCGATGCTTGGCCGTGACTTCTTGGAGTTTCGTCCTGCGCTGTGCAAGACCTTCTCGATACTCGGTCGACTGCAATTTCAGGTTGCTTGGGATCTCCTCGCGAAGATCGATGCAGCTTTGAAAGACGCCGGAAAACGCGTAGTAGTCTCGGGCGCTGATCGGGTCGAATTTATGGTCATGGCAACGGGCGCATTGGACCGTCAAACCCATAAATCCCCGGAAGGTCGTGTCGATTCGATCGTCGATAATATCGTATTGGATCGCCAGGAAGCGGCGGCCGAGGGTTAGGAAACCCATGGCCGCAAGGTCCCGCGAACCAGCGGGGACAAGCTGATCGGCGGCCAGTTGCAGTTCGATGAAGCTGCTGTAAGGAAGATCGGATTGGAAAGCCTCAATGAGCCAATCGCGGTAGGCGCGAGAAAAGACAAAGGTTCGCTCTTCTCGCCCGTAGACGTAGCCTTTGGTATCCGAGTAGCGAGCGATGTCCATCCAGAGACGTGCCCATTTTTCCGCGTACTGGGGTTGGCAAAGAAGCTGATCGACATTTTTTTCCCATGCGTCTGCTGCTTGGTCCTGTTCGTAATCTTGGACCTGTTGCCAAGTGGGGGACAGTCCGGTCGCGACACGGTGGAGGCGACGAAGCTGCGTGCGTCGATCGGCCGATGCGAGGGGTTCGAGACCCAATTCCAACATCGAGGAATCGAGGTAGGCATCGATCCAGTGCTCGCTTGGCGATATGTCTTTGGATGGTTCGTTGCTCACCGGTTGCTTGAGCACCGGTTGCTTGAAGGCCCAATGCAGCTTGGCGTTCTTTGCGATCGTATCGTGGGAGTTTTCCGCAGGATTTCCTTGGTTGTTTTGGGGTGGAAAGTAAGCTCCCTGGAGGATCCAAGTTTTGAGAATGTCTCTCTCCGAGGGGCTCAGGGATTGTTTCGAGTCGGGAGGTGGCATCCGATGCTCCGGGTCCTCCGAGAGTATTCGATCGAGCAGGGGGCTCGATTCGGGTTGGGTGGCTAGGACAACAGGACCAGAGTCTCCTCCTTTGGCGAGGGCTAGAGCCGAGTCCAATCGCAGGCCCGACCATTGCTTAGTAGGACCGTGGCAGGAGAAGCATTTTTCGGCAAGGAGCGGGCGGATATGGGTTTCGAACGCATCGTTATCTTGGACGATCGGACTTTGGCCCATGGCAACGGAGGCCGGAACCAGAACGGAGGCCAGTACCAACAGATGCGAGAGCAACGATCCAAAGAAGAGAAGGGCAGGGGAGAGGATCCCGATGCGGAAAGCTTGCGGAAAAAGATGCTGAAGGTGGAACATGGATCAGGGGGAGGGAGGGGAGCTGCGGTCCGAGAGACTAGATCTCATTATACGCCCTAATCGGCCAGAGAACCTCTCGGATATCAAAACTGTAAGCTTCGGGTTCCTAGCGATCTAGCATGAAAATCAGGTCCCGAGCGCACTCCAAGCAGCGGACCGTTCAAGTTTCTTCGGATAATTTCAATATTGCTCGCCACATGTTGGATCTGCTTTGGCCAATGACTCCATGGCGGTAATCAGGACCGATCTTGGATCATCCCGATGGACGATGTTGTTCCCGCGAATTCCCTTTGACCTATGGGACTTACAAAAATGCCCATCGAACATGCATGCACTTGTGGAGCCAAGCTAAAAGTCAAAGACGAACTAGCTGGTAAGAAAATCAAATGCCCCAAATGCTCTGAGGTCTCCACCGTTGCAGAGCCCAAGATTCAAACCGAAATGATTCCGGTACGCTGCCCGTGCGGGAAATCGTATCAAGCAAAGATATCGATGTCTGGAAAATCGTTCAAATGTTCCGCCTGCGAACAGATGGTATCGATTCCCAAACGCAACGAACCGAAACCAGCGGATCTAGATCCCTTCGGCTCGGATCTTCCATCCAACAATCTGGCGAACCTTTTCGATCAAAACTTTCCTGAACTAGGCATTCCGACCGCGACTCATGTACCCTATCAAACGCCCATCAAAGCAACCGCAGCGAAAAAGGAGTCTGCGGAAAAGCCGAAAGGAATCACCCTGCAATTCAATCAGGACACTCTCGTCTTGATCACAGCGATTCTTTGCATCCTATTCGGATTGAGTCGACTCGCATTCTTGAATCCATTAGCCATTCTGTTAGTGCCTAAAGCCATGCTTTCCGTCGGTGGGATGCTGTTTATTGCCAATTCTCTAGTTTGCATAGGCATCCTTATGGCTGGAATCGGTTTGTTGCTCGACCAGGAATGGTCGATTAGTGTTGGGCAGATCGCAGCTTCCATGTACTTTGTTTTGCTGCTGATCAATTTCGCAATATTTTTCGCGAATATCGCTACTGTAATGGATGGGAAAGCGGGTGCCACCTCCTTTGCGAGAATTCTATCGAGCTTATTGGGCACACTCACTGGTACATCCATCGTTCCTGGATTATTGCTGTACGTCACGCTACGCAACGATTAAAAAATGGCGCAGTCCGCGATATTTATTGATCCGATCATGCATACAACTCGAACGGTATCGAGGAAAACGCGACAGATCAGGTCACTTAAACTTTTTTCAACTCACAAGTCCTGCGGGGAGCAGAAAAATTAGCTTTTAATAAAGAGGACAGGTCAACTAGATGGAAACAAAAACCGAAGTCGAGTTCATCCCCGAGAATGCATTGCTGTTGAGGGCCGAGAAAAAAAGTGCAACGAGCAAAGCGTTCCTACGAATGGCCCTCTTGTTCTTTCTCGGAGGGATAGGATCGTATGGATGGTGGTTGTACCAAGACCTACGGTTTATTGGAGAAGGGGCCAATGCCACAGGCCGCATCACCTCATCGAGTACGCAAACGAGTTCAAGAAAGGGGAAGTCGTTCACGACCCAAATCATCCACTACAATTACGAAGTCGAAGGTGGAGCATCGCAACAAGGTAAAGACTCCGTCAAAACTTGGAGGCATAAGCCCAGTAGTGCTTCTGCTTTCAAACCGCAAAACAATGACGAAATCGTCGTGGAGTATCTGAAATCCTCGCCTGAAAAGTCTCGCATCGTCATCCCGAATCGATACGGCGAAGAGTACTTGCTTTCGTTCTTGGCGATGGTTGCTGGAGGTTCGTTTTATCTGACCAGATTCATCAACTCTCAGTCAACCCGCGCGAGGTTGCGATTCTACGGTGGTCTGTTGATGCTGATGGGCTCGGCGCTGATCGGCTGGTTCGTATACGTGCTTTTCCAATCGAACTCCGAAGTTCAACGGCCGGGCGATTTCCCGCTATTGGTCATGGCTTTTTTCTTCATGATAGCGATCGCAACCATGCCCATTTGGTTTGGTTGGTCTTTGATTCGTAGTAGCCGATTGGCATTTACGGATCCTCGCGAGCTGTTGGACTTGGAGTGGATGCCCCGTTGCCCGGGCCGTACGTCGATCATGCCACGAAGTTGGTTTGGGGCGGATGCGGCGATCATTTTAGATCATGAGAACCGTGTGATCCACTTCTTCAACTGCCATGTCTTGAATGGATTCATACCGAGGAACCAATTGATTTATTCGTGCAAAATCAATCAAATAGAGAGAATCGAAAAGACCTACTCGAGCAAAGGCGGAAGGATCACACAAGTGACACTAAAGTCTCCAGCCGGGGCAACAAGGCTCGATTTGAAAGAAGCGGGAGTCGAAGAGCTCATCGATTTACTCGACTCTATGGGCTCCAAGGCTGACCGTTCGACTTGAAATAAAATTCGGTCCGACTCTTGTTAAGGATGAACTTTCATTGGATAAGCCTCCCGTCGAATGGCCTTATGTTAAAAGCGGAACGGCGCAAGCCGTCCGGTGAACAACATTGCGATATCGAGGTCATTCCATCGCTCACCGGAGTGCTTGCGCACTTCCGCTTCTACGAATTCAACCCCCCGTCGGGCTTGCACGGCAGAAAAACCGCCGTAGGTCGCACGGAACTCGGAGGTGCCAAGCGGCCTATCGAGATCGATGCCCAGGACGCGGCCGACGGCTTTTGGGAATAACAGGCCGAGGAATCCGAGCACCACGGTCAAAACAGCTCCGAGGTTTGGCAACAGCATCATCGAGGGGTGGCTCCAGCAATCTCCAGGAATCTCAATCGCATCCCTACGGTGGCCATAACCGTTGGGGGTCCTTGCCGTGAAAGATTTTTCAACGATCCCATTCGTTTTGTGACTTAACCCAATGCGATCGCGTACAATGACTCCAAACTCTTCTGCCCGAAACTACTCTTCCAAAACACTCTCATCGGTGAATCTATGAAGAACAACTCCTCGATATCGTACGGCATCCTGTGGGTACTCTATGTCATTTTCTTCCAAAGCTATGTTCATGCCCAAGAGCCAACTCGGACATGGAAAGATGCTGCCGGGAAGTACTCCATCGACGCGAAGCTGATCGATTTGCAAACCGATTCGGTTCGCTTACAGAAGACCAATGGCGATACGATCAGCGTTCCTCTTTCAAAGCTGAGTTCGGAAGATCAAGCCTACGTCAAGTCGATCGCAGATTCGAAAACCACCAAAGCTACCGAGACGGTCAATCCGTTTGAAACGTCCGATCGGATCAAAATAGAAGCTGTGCAAGCCACGTTTTCATTGCAAACGATCAAACCCAGTCAAGACATCCAAGATCTGCCCGATACTGGAAACATACTTTTGCTCCCTAAATCGACCGTTTGCGAACCCTTGACCCCCGATCCGGCGACCGCGATACCCAATCTAAAAGCCTCGCTTTCTATGCTCGCAGCTACGGACCCCTACGATGATTTGTCGGAGCTGGTGACCTTAAATTCCAAACAAGCACTTGTTGCTATAAGCATCGGACGTCGTGTACCCGGCCAACCCAAACCACCGTCGGGCAAATTGCTCGTCGGCCAATTGCCGAAAGGTCCATTTACTCTTGTGAGCGACGGTGCTGAAGCCATCCGGATTTTTGATCATAACGAATCGACCGGACAAACTCTCTTGGTAAGTAATATCGACGAATTGAAGCGCGGGGGTGAATTGGTCGTCATGGACGGGCTAGCTACTGGCAAGCCGGTCGAACTCTACCGACGCCGACTCCCTGGAATCGAAAAACCAGGTTTCAAGCCAAAGGTTGAACAGGCTAAGTTGCTCGGTGAGGATCTTGCATTGGTCGTTGTCGATTCGGTCCTCTATTGTTGGAATCTTAAATCTTGCCAATTGATCTATCGAACGGATAAATCGCTCATCGGATTATCGCAAGTGACCTTTAGCGCCAATGGCAAGTGGTTGGCGGTACCCCAGCAGGACGGCTTCAGTTTGCTTGAAGCCGCTACCGGAGAAGATGTTGGCTATGTCGATGCGGGCACGTCTTCTAGGGCTGCGTTAGCCTTCCACCCTGACGGACGACGTATCGGCTACTGCTCAGGAAACACTTGGGGGGTTTGGGACATTGTCGAAGCCAGGAAGATCGCTTCGGGAGTCGTTACCGAGCATCTCGGGGATCAACTGACAGGGTGGGTTGGCAATGACTTGTTGTTGACGGACATGGGAAATCTTCTCGATACGAAATCGGAAATGTTATTTTGGTTTTACTATGTGGGAGCTACCGATTCTCGTAAGCTATGGAATAACTGGTTGATTTTCACAACCAAGAATAATGGTCTGAAACTGACCATCCTGCCTATCCCCGACAAAAAAGCGCTAGCGGCATTGGGGAAACTCGATCAACAAAAGAACGCTATGGTCACCGCACCAGGAACCGAGGTGCGAATCGAGATCGAGTCGAGCGAACCGGTCGACAAAGATGCACTCACGGAAGCTTTGACAACATCGATCGAACGCGCCGGTTGGATTGTCAAGCCGACATCGAAACTGGCCGTCGTCGCGAAGATCGGGCGAGGAAAACCTTACACCTTACAATACTCATCTTCCCCGATCGGAGGGACTGGAAATGACAAACAGATCCAAAACGTCAACATCAATCCTTTCACCGCAGTGCTGGAGATACGTTCTGGGAAAAACGTGTTGTGGACCCGCAACACCGAAAATATCGCTCCGCCGATGATCTTCCTACGGGGAGATGAGACGGTCCAAGAATCCGTTAAAAGGTACGAGCGGCCGCAACCCGAGTTCTTCTCTTCGCTCCAAATTCCTCCGAGAATCCCCAAACCCGAAATCGCTAAAGGATTGGGTAGCAGTCGAGAAGACAACGGCATTTGGGTCGATTTCCCACGACAACCTCGACCATGAAAACCCAACGATGACACTTTTGTGCCCGTGCCCAATCGCTCGGGTTCAACTCACCTGGATGCGTCGATCGAGCGTTTGCTCCAGACCATTCGATGCATCAAGACTTCCCATGGTTCTTGCCAAATCCTGCGAACAGGTCCCATACCGAAAGCATGACTAGCAGACCTGAGGCAATTCCTAGCCAGATCCGCGCTCGACGCTCGGAGAGCGCTTTTTCCGATCTCCTGTTTTCTTCCAACGCTTGTCGCTCCTCTTGGCTTTTTTCGATTCGTTGGTTCAAGCTCTTTTGCTCTGCGAGGAGCCGCTTCAATTCGTCTTGATCCGCACCCTCGATCGCTCGGGATAGGCTCGCGGTTTTTTCGAGGTATTCCTTGATCTCCGCCATCGTTCGCTCCGAATCCTGGATAGTGCTTTGGACGGTATCCCTATGCAACCATCCAGGACCGTCAGGCCGGATCGCCTCCCACCCAAAGAACAGGCCCAGGCCGAGCAAGGCAACGGATGGCAACCATC
The DNA here is from genome assembly GCA_021299695.1 of Pirellula sp. Classification (GTDB taxonomy): domain Bacteria; phylum Planctomycetota; class Planctomycetia; order Pirellulales; family Pirellulaceae; genus JBKCUI01. The sequence goes on from JAJTEK010000042.1 coordinate 40,285, forward strand.
GGGGTATAGCGCGGTGTGCGTTGAGCGTTTTCTCTAGACTCATCAAATGACTCACTTACTGGTATTGTTGGATCGTTTTAGGGACGATTGGATTTGAATGGTTTTCGGCGCATGCCGAGGGATTTTTGAAAGCGGTTGGGCGCAAGCCCTCCGGATCAATCCGGCAAGGGAAAGGTGAACGGTACAATCCGCTGCGTCTCCAAAAAGCTGACGAAGGCACCGAGCGTTGCCTCCGCTTCATCAAATGAAATATCCTTCGGGATGGTTGTGAGGCGGCCAAGGCAGCGAAAATTTCGTCAAGTACCCGGGACTTCCAGTGGTCTCTGTCTTTTTGGTTCATGGGGTGCTCACCAGCCAGGATTTGTTTACGTTCTGGTAGTCGACACCGGGTAGCAAGGAGATGCATGCATGAGGACTCTGGCGGTCGATCGCCTCCTGGGATGCTTGGAGGAACTGCTGCAACTCGGCACTTGGAGTCCCGCCTGCGAGTTCCAGCATGACGGCAAGGCGGCGCGTCGTAGCCGGATAATTCATGGCCTGCAGATACGTTACGAGACGTTCTTCATCGATGCGCCGAGAGTCGACGGCTTCTTGCCAAGCCTCGAACACCACTTCGGGACCGCCACAGTGGAACGGCTTGTAGAGACTGTCTAGGAGTGTTTGCTCCAAGGTTTGACGATCGGGCCAGGGCGTTCTACCAGCGATGGGATTTCGCACAACTGTCGGGCAATCCCTACCGCCTGTACCGGCTCTTTTGTTGTTCGAAAATCGAACACGAAAGCCAATCTCTTGCAAAAATGTTCCGATGATGCAATAGTAGGAGTGTGGAGTCATCAGACGGAGGATCTTCTCCGGCACGGCCCGGATCCTATTTGGGCAGCAAACAGGGAGAAAACCATGAACATCGACCAAATGACCTTAGCGTCCAGGTTGAAGGACGCACGAACCACTGCCAGTTTCACTCAGGAACAAGTCGCCAAAGCCTTGGAGCTGCCTCGAACTGCCATTGTCCAATTTGAGTCAGGTAATCGAGCCGTAAGCACGCTGGAGCTGGCAAGACTCGCTCAGATCTACGGACGACCTATCGCCAGCTTTTTCTCAGAGGCACCACCGTCTGAAGAAGAGGACGTACTGGTCGCTCTGTTTCGCGCCGCTCAGGTGGAGGGACAGGATATGCCCTGGCAATCTGAAGTGTCTCGCTACTTGGGAATTTGCCGTGCTGGTGTCGAGCTTGAGCGTCTTCTCGATCGCCCTCCTCACGTCGGTCCGCCATCCTACGACTTGCCTCAGCCGCGAAACGTCATGGAGGCGGTTGAGCAGGGCACTATTGTTGCGGAGCAGGAACGTCGCAGACTTTCGTTGGGGCACAATCCCATTCCCGATATGTCGGACCTGATCAACAGCCAAAACATCTGGGCTTCCGGTGCGAACCTCCCGGACGATATGTCCGGTCTCTTTCTGAAGCACTCATCGATTGGATTGTTCATTCTCGTAAACTTCGGACATCCGCGTGCTCGTAAGCGATTCTCGTATGCGCACGAATACGCCCACGCTTTGCTAGACCGACAAGACTCTGCGACCGTGTCACTCGAAGAGAACCGACGTAAGCTTCCAGAGGTCCGAGCCAATGCGTTTGCAGCGGCTCTTCTGCTTCCACGCACTGGGGTTTGGTCGTTTCTAAACTCTCGATTCAAAGCGGGGCCAAGCCTTATTGAGCAAAGTGTCTACGATCCAACCTCTGAACAGAATGCGGAAGAGGTTAGGGCATCTCGAAGAGCCGCGCCCGGCTCGCAGGTACTGACGTTTGAAGACATCGCTGCGCTGGCTCATCATTTTGGCGTCAGCTATCAGGCTGCGCTGTTTCGTCTTAAGAGCTTGTCCATTGTGAATGAAGCCGACTTCACCGAACTCCGAGATAAGGAAAGCTTCGGCAAGCGATACCTGGACCTCCTGGAACTCCTCGTGGATATTGAGGGGCACGACAAACGAAAGCCGGATCGCGAGATTGTAAGCCAGGTTGTGCATTTAGCTTTGGAAGCTTTCCGTCGCGAAGAGATTTCCAAGGGCAAA
>JAJTEK010000043.1 GCA_021299695.1 Pirellula sp.
GCGAGTCTGTGGGGCATCGCTTGATACCAACATTCGGCCCGCTGGGTCACGAACCTCTCCGGTGGTGGCGCTGCGCTTACCACCGGCTAATTGCCTCGATCCCTCCGGGATCAGGTGCCCCGGACGGCTATAGCGGGTGCCCCCTCTTAGCCCAACTTGCAAGCCCCACGGCCCCTAAAAACCGAATAGGCCGCTGTACGCTTACGCTTTGTTGCCTTGGTGCCTATCCATGAGGCGCTGCATGGTGCAGTGTACAAAGCCTTCGGCGCTTCGGATGTTCGCTATAACACTTCATTGCGCCAGTTTTACGCTTATGCGATATCCCATCATTTCGTCGCCGATCGCCGCGAATTTACTTGGGTGGCATTGACTCCGTTCGTAGTTATCAACTCGCTTCTCATTTTGGCAGCAGTATTCTGGTCTCCCGTACCGTTTCTTTTGTTAGGCGTGCTTTTGGTCCATACCGCCGGCACCAGTGGTGACTTTGCAATGCTCAACTACCTGTGGTTGAACCGCCACCAAGACGTTTTCACTTACGATGATGCCATTAGCCACACGAGTTATTTCTATGCAAGATACAAAGGGCAGCCAAATGACTCCTGAAGTCAATCAGGGCTTAACCCGTGGTTGCAGGCGACAGGCCCTTCGCGTTAAGCTCCGCTGGACGCCTGAGAGTTCCGGGCCGCCTGCGGCGGTGACGTTGGTTTCATGAGCGGTTCTTTCGCTCTTGGGTGTAAGCCCACCACGGTTGAGCGGCGTTGCCATTCATAAAGTCCGTCACCGACATGAAAATGTCCAGAACACATGGATCGTGCTGCGTACCGGTTATCTCGTTGAGTCGACCATAAAGCTCGACTGGATCTTTACCTACCAGATCGCCAGGGGCTTGGATTCCGATCGCACGCAGGTCTTCGGCGAGCGATGGACCAACATTCGGAAGGTCGGTCAGGAGTATAGTTCTGGATCGGTCAACCTTGGATGGATTCATTGCACTCTGGTTTGCGATGATTTTCGTCGGTCGCGTCGGATTTCGTCGTACTCGTGTAAGCGTAGACCGGCCTGATCGGGTTCTTCTCAGCGCAGGGCATGCTTGCGGGTAGATTCAAGGTGCGCCCTTATCTCTATTCCAAATCCCAAGGATATCCTACTTATGTCTCGCTTACCATCCTGGAAAACCGCCCGGATTTGGATCGAACGGATGGCCAAGGGCGAGCGATTCAATGCTCCCGTCGCGCAGTTCTGCCAGTCGATCGGCTGCTCGCCGATGACCTCCTACACCCAGTGGAAACGTAAACTCGCTGCTAAGCCCTAAACAGCTCCATTTTGCGTGTGCTGGCCCTCCGAGCCCACCCACGATTAGATCGAGATCAAACTCCCCTCGGGAATCTCCATCCTCATTCCGGTATCGGCCGTTGAATCCATCGCTGCGATCTTCGAGTTCGCGCGTCGCTCGACAAAAACCTGGGGACAGTCCCCGCGTTCTCAGCGGAACGGCGCAAGCCCAATTCCGTCAAATCGGGACATTGATGAAGTTGCATTTTCTTGTTATCGGCAAATGATAGCAGAGCAGCGCAAGCTGCCCGGTGAGTCTAAATATCCAATGGTTTGCCGAATGTTCGAGCGTGGAACACGACACTTGACCCTTCACCGGAGGGCCTCCGGCAGCTTCAAACAAAAGCCCGAAGACTCGTCGTTACCGACGGCCAAGAGCGATTGGGGACAATCGCTCTACCATGGGAGCCAATATTGTTAGCGGCTGCTTAGGGTAGAACGATTGTCCCCAGTCGTTCTACCCGAGGCGAAGCCGAGGAAAGGGCCTCCGGCAGTTTCCACACCCTACAAAGCGATCAGTGCTCGGGAGAAGATTCTTCCGGATCTGACTCCTGCGACTTATGTGACCTGCTGCAACAATTATGCGATCGTCTTGTGGCGACAGGGCAATGGGAATCTCGCAGTACGATTGCTCAGCGAGGCCGCCGCGATCGGACCGAGTCCTCCAGAATTTTTGATTCATAACGCAAAGATCATTCAGGATGAAAATCAGAGCCGCTTAGAGAAGTTTCAAGTCTCAAAAAAATTGATGGGGCTGCTCGATGAATTGGTGAGCAAATCGTTCACGAAATCATCGAAGCCTCTTCGGAAAGGCTACATGCATTTTTCACTCAATGTCGATCCGCCCCCACCGGTGAATGATTTGGATGAATTGCTGAGACTTCATGGCGATGGCCAAAGAATGATCAAGGAAAGATTCACCCAAGATCCAGTCTTTGCAGACGTGCTTCTTAGCCTGAATTGTCCTTACGAGCCGTGGTGTACAAACTGTGGTGGTAAAGGGCGTTTCCGTTGTCCCAATCGCTGCAATCGTGGCGTCGTCTCGGTACCGGTGAAGTCACTTGAAGCAAGAGGGATCCGAGGAGAGCCGATGTATGGAACTCGATTTGTCGATGCCCCTTGTCCCGTTTGCGATGGCAAAGGTGTGGGGGGAAAGTGCACGAAGTGCCTTGGCACGGGAACGAACAACGCAAATAAATAGCTTTTGTTTCGCGAGAAGTCTCTTTTCGGGCCATCGAGGATTGATTGTTGCCCTTGGTGCAGTGGATATCTCCAAAGGCCACGCCAACCCGGGAAAGAGTCCGGTAACTGGCCGGATGCATATAGCCAAGTATCCAAATCTCTGCGCAAGATGCGCTACCCAAAAGCCTGGCGTGCGGTCTTTCCCTAGTAAGTTGCTAGTTGACCAACCCGAGTTTCGCTGAGAGGCTCAGAAGCTCGTTGTTGCTGCTTTCGGGACGTACAAAGCGGGTGTATTCCCTGCTCGCATCGATGCACCCGCCGTCGGCGTAGATCCCAGGTCCGTCCTGGATTTTGCGCATCGCGTTCAAGACTCTCGCATGCTCTATGGGATCTTGCTCGGTTCTACGCATGTGTTCTTGGACTCGTTTCTCGTCCATCCGCCAAATTCCCTCGGGGTCTTGGTAAGCTCCATGACGCCAGTGATAGATCTCTAGGCACTTGAGGTCGAGCGTAAAGCTCTTGTCACGCTTCCAGAAATCAGAGAACACCCCGCGTCCCATATAGAACAACCAGGAGCCTTCGAACCCCAGCGCCTCGGCCGACGCGGGATCTGGATTCTTGAACCACAAGCGATCGCCAGGTACGTAGTAGGACTCTGGCAAAGGCTCCTGCCTTGATCCGTACTCGATCATGAACACATCATGGAACTCGCGGGATCGAATCGCGCGCCGTTGGGCTTGGGCCTCGAGCTTAAGGTACAGGCTCGGATGGACTCTCAAGGCTTCTTCGGCGACACCCAGTGCTACAACATACTCCGTGGCGCGATAGCAGGAGAAGGAGTAGACGGTCCCATGTTGGCCCGGTTGAGTGGCCAGTCGCAACGCCTCGATCAGGGACTTGCCTGAATTGACAATGAATCCCCTTTCTTCATCATAAGTCCAATACTCCTCGGGCCGTTCGGCGCCGTAGGCATCGAAGGCCAGAAATGTCTTGCTCGCTGCCCTTGCGATATTGGTTCGGATTCTGATCGAGGACTCCCACTCTTGAAGGCTCGGGTATACAAAGCACTTCGGAGAGGCCAGCATGGCAAGAAGGGTTTCCTCTTCGAGCAATTCGTCGGCAGGTTTGCCGAAATGTTGCTCGAGCTCTTGGGCAAGCATGAGCGTGTTGTATTGCGGGGTCCAACGCGCGAAGGCTTGGGGGGTTAGCCTCAAGCGCACACCGGATCTCGCTTCGTGGTGGCTCGGTTCGATTTCGATCCAAGTTCGGATCGAATCGAGCGCGAGCCACCCGGTGGCCGTGTCCAATGCCCTAAGGTCTTCGATAAAAACGCCTTCGGGTGTCGCGAGAGAGTCGACAGTGGAAGTGCTCATCGGAATCAGGAATCGGCTTCTGTTTCGTCTTCGACTTCGTCGGCAGCACCTGGACCTTCAGGCCCTGCGTATCCGCCCGCCGCGACGATGCCTTGGCGTATCTCCTTGGCGACTTCTTTGTTTTCCATCAAGTAGTTGCGTGCCTTTTCCTTGCCTTGGCCGATGTAGGCATCGCCGTACTTGTACCAGGCCCCACTCTTGGTGAGGATCTTGTGGGCGATGCCCAGGTCGATCAAGTCCCCTTCGTAGCTGATGCCATTGGTGTGCATCATGTCGAACTCAGCGACTCGAAAAGGTGGCGCAATTTTGTTCTTGACGATCTTGGTTTTGACCCGTTGACCGACGACCTCTTCCCCATCCTTGAGCTGCCCAATCCGACGGACATCGACACGTACCGAAGCGTAGAACTTCAAAGCCCGACCGCCAGGGGTCGTTTCGGGACTGCCGTAGCTCATCCCACCGATCTTCTCACGGATCTGGTTGATGAAGATCACAGAGGTCTTGCTTCGGGCGATCGCTCCTGTGAGCTTGCGCATCGATTGACTCATCAATCGTGCTTGAAGCCCGACGTGCGCATCGCCAATCTCTCCCTCGAGTTCCTGGCGCGGAACCAGCGCCGCGACCGAGTCGATCACGACCACATCGACCGCGTTGCTCTTGACGAGCATCTCCGTGATTTGCATCGCCTCTTCACCACTGCTCGGTTGGCTCACGAGCAACGTATGGAGCTCCACACCGAGCTTCTTGCCCCAGCTAGGGTCAAACGCATGCTCCGCATCGATGATCGCCGCGATACCACCAGCCTTTTGTGCCTCGGCGCACACGTGCAAGGCAATCGTGGTTTTACCGCTCGACTCTGGGCCAAAGATCTCGATAATCCGACCGCGTGGCAAGCCGATCCCACCGAGGGCCAAGTCCATCGAGAGCGACCCAGTACTGATCCCTTGGATCTTCAACTGCGTCTCGCCCCCCAAAGGCATGATCGAACCCTCGCCAAATTGCTTTTCAATCTGCTGCAATGTGGACTTCAGGTTCGGCTCCTTTTTCAGGATGCTCTCCAAGCCAGTTACCGGCTCGACTGGTGCTTTGTCTTTCTTTTTAATCCCAGAACCTTTTCCTGATGATGCAGCCACGGCAAGTCTCCTTTTCTTTCCAGCGGACCTATGCCCGCTTCTTCCTTCATATCCAAAACTGTTTGTCCATGCTAACGCTTTGAGGCAACGCCAACAACTACCTTAAACATCGCCTAGGGTCGTGACACCTTTGGTCACAGCCAAATTCCATTGGAGAAAAAACGCCAAAATTATTTCGACTCCAGGCGCAAAAAAACCTGGAAGATTCAGCATCTCCCAGGTCTTTGTTGGTTTTAGCTAGCTTTGGTTTAGAGGTATTTGGCCAAGCGTGCACACAGGTCGGCCGTTCGGCAGCTATATCCCCATTCGTTGTCGTACCACGAGACGACCTTGATCATCTTGCCCTTGTCGCCAAGGACTTGGGTGAAGTCGGCCGCGAAAATGCTGCTGTGCGGATCGTCGATGATATCGCTCGATACGATCGGATCCTCGGTGTAGCACAAGATCCCCTTCAAGCTTCCCTCGGCTGCCGCTTTTACCGCTGCATTGATCTCCGCGACGGTCGTCTCAACCTTCAGATTGACGGTCAAGTCGACGACCGAGCCGGTCGCAACAGGGACCCGCATGGCGATCCCCGTCAACTTGCCCTTGAGCTCCGGAATGACCAAACCGACTGCAGAGGCTGCGCCGGTGGACGTCGGGATGATGTTCAGGGCCGCGGCGCGGGCTCGGTAAGGATCCGAGTGCGGAAGATCCTGGACCTTCTGGTCGTTGGTGTAGGCATGGACGGTGGTCATCAGTCCACTCTCGATTCCGAAACTCTCGTGGAGAACCTTGGCCACCGGCGCCAAGCAATTGGTGGTGCACGATGCGTTCGAGACGCAGAGCATGTCTTTGGTGAGTTTGTGGTCGTTGACCCCAAGAACGCAAGTCAAATCCGCACCATCTTTGGCAGGAGCGCTCAAGACGACTCGCTTGCAACCTGCAGCAAGGTGGGAGTCATAACCGGGCTTACCATCTTTGGATCGACCGGTAAAAAATCCGGTGCTCTCAATCACGATGTCGACCTTGTTCTCACCCCAAGGAAGCTTCGATGGATCCTTTTCGGCCAAAGCCAGGATCTTCTTGCCGTTGACGATCAAGTGCTTATCGTCGTACTCGACCTTGCCGTCGTATCGGCCGTGAACACTGTCGTATTTGAGCAGCGTAGCGAGCATTTGGTTGTCGGTCAGGTCGTTGATCGCGACGACTTCGAACTCGCTTGAACGGGCCATCAAATTCCGAAAAGTCAAACGACCGATCCGCCCAAAGCCATTGATCGCGATTCGAGTTACCACTGAGTGATTCTCCGACAAAAAAGAGGATGAAGTTTCTGATCAAGAAGAATATAGCGACGCGCACAGAGCGATTCAATCACAACTCGATTCGCATGGCTCTGCTGTTCTCCTTGGCAATCATCGATGCTAATCGAATATCGGTGCGAATCGAAGCGACCCTTGGGCGTCTAGCCCGCACCCTATGAGGCTACATCGAAAGAGCCGTTTGGGCGCAAACGCCTCAAACCTGCCGCAAAACGGCTTTATGGGTCGATAAAGTCGCTTAACAAGCCACACCCTCGATCAGCGACCGGCGCGCGCGATGCTCTGAGTTTTTAGGGATTACCGCGGATCATGGCGCAAATCCAACACGCGTTTGGATTTGCCCTCCATCCTCGGCAGACTCCCCTCGTCGAGGCGTCGGACTTCGACTCGCAACTGCAAGCGACTCAAAAGATCCTTCGATAACTGCTCCTGAACGTCCTCTCGGGCCTCGATCTGCAAATGCAGCTCGTCGAGCGCTCCGGATTTGCTCAAGACCAATCGGTACTCGCCAATGCTCGGATACTCCCGGACAATCGCATCGATGCTCGAAGGAAAAATGTTCACGCCCCGTACGACGATCATCCCATCGAGCCGCCCCAAGATGCCTTGCTCGAGCCTCACGAAAGAGGTACCCCAGGTGGCCTGTTGGGCCGTCGATGTCGGGTAACTCGGCCGGACCAAATCGCCGGTGCGGTATCGCAAAACCGGTGCGCCGAGGCGCCCGAGACTCGTCAGAACCAGCTCCCGAACCTCCGACTTGCCCAGATCCGATGGGGTCATCGTCTCTGAGGATACCGGCAGGTACTCGGCGATGAATTCCGTTTCGATCACGTGCAAGGCTCGACCGTCTCGGCTGCCAAAACCCCAGGGACCGATTTCCGTAGCCCCCGCATGGTCCATGACCTGAGCCCCATAAAGTTCCTCGATCGCTTGGCGAACGCTCGGTACGCTCCCGCCGGGCTCACCGGCGACAAACACGCATCGGATCGAGGATTGCGCTAGCCCCTTGCCGATCGATTCGGCCAGTTGCCCTAGGTGGATCGCATAGCTCGGGGTGCTGAACAAAACACTCGGCTCTGAACTGTGGATCAAATCGATCCGGGCCTCGCTGGACATCCCGCCCGATGGGATGACCATGCAGCGGCGTTGCAAACACGCATCGTGGGCGCTCCAAAAACCGATGAACGGGCCGAACGAAAAAGCCATCAGCACCCGATCGTGCTCGGTAATCGCACAAGCATCCAAAACATACTGCCAAACGTCGACCCACCATTGCCAATCCGACTCGGTATCGAGGATCACCATCGGTCGGCCTCGCGTGCCGCTAGTCCGATGGTAGCGACGGTACTCGTTCGCTGGGTAACTGTGATGCTTGGCTACCCCGGAAATCTGATCGCTGATCCACTCGGATTTGCTCGTCAGTGGGAACTGGGCAAATTGATCGAGCGAACTGAGTTCGAGTCGATCGGTTTGATACCGTTGGCGGTAAAACGCGTTCTCGGGCAGGACCTTGGCCAACAAGGCATTGAGCCTTTTGAGTTGCCAAGCCTCCAAGGCATCGCGGCTAGCTAGCTGCCAACGCTCCCGGTTTTCTCGCTCTGCAGTAAAATTCGCTTGGGTGGAACTCATAAGTCCTTATTGCCGACGGATCCGCTTCGAAAATTCCGGATCGTCCGCGTAAGCCTGAGCCAATGGGTTGATCTGCGCCTGGCTCCGAGCATACTCGAAGGTGCCTTGGATTTCGAGTAGCCCAAGTTCATAGGCCAATCGATCCGAATGCCCCGGCAACAACACCCGCCAATCGACCGGAACACGGCCCGGTCGAAGTTGATTGACATGGTCGACCAAATTGGTCGTGCAGTTGTTCGTCAGCGAATCGTAGTACTCGGGATCCTTATGCAGTTTATTGACCCTCGCGAGCATGTCGACCAAAAGATCTTGGACTTGCTGAGGATCCGCCCTACCGGGATACAAGTAAACGTCGACGTTGCGTACGAGAGTGCGCAAAAGGATCATGTCCCGTTCGTCAGCGACAATGTAAGTCAGGGGAAATCGACGCCCTGCGCCGGCAACGGCCGAATAGTCCTGGTCATGCTCCAGACGAGCTTCCACCGAAACCACAAAGTGCCGACCATCGGCGAGCCCGAAACTGAGCATCGTATGGGCGAGCAAGGCCGTCTCTTTGAAGGGAACAATGATGAAATCAACGGTCTTTACGTCCGAAAGAGCAAAGCGCAAATCGTAGTGACGCACATCATAGTCCGACTCGCTGCGGTATCGGCAGTTCCGCACGTTGCGTATCGTGATCGTCTCGTCGTCGAACTCCACATACGGAAGAATCATCAAGTCGGCGCGCCACGGTCGACGGTGGACGCGCTCGAGCAACGGTTCGGTCCCACCACTCTTGAGGAATCCAACGAGCGAGTTTTCACTCAAACCCTTGGCAAGCCGAGTCGAGCACCCCAGGAAGCAAAGATGCAAGAGTCCCAAAGCCAGCAGTTGAGCCAACCCTGCAAGCTTGCGACTACCGCGATGGGCTTTGACCGGAGAAGTCATAGCTGGTGCTCCGCCCTACGCTTCCGGGACGATAAGTAGGACTCGGGGACGTTCCATTCCCCGGGGGAGCAATCGAGGATCCACCCAAGGGGACCGATAACGGAGCATTGCCCTGAGGAAACTGAGCCTGAGGAAGCTGAGCCGCGGGGGTGTAAACCCCCGGTGCTGCGTTGCCTTGCGCGTTGGATTGCGGCAATGGTCCCGGTGGCAACGTGGTAGTCGGCAACGTGGTAGTCGGCAACGTGGTAGTCGGCAACGCGCTAGAGGACGATCGCATCCCCTGCGGGGGCAAGTTGCCCTGCGGTGGAAGCATCCCCTGCGGAGGCATCATGCCCTGCGGAGGAAGCATCCCTTGCGGAGGAGTCATCGATTGCGGTGGAAGGATGCCCTGTGGGGAAAGTGAGCCTTGAGGGGGCATCATCCCCTGCGGTGGCATCATCCCCTGCGGTGGCAGCATGCCCTGCGGTGGCAGCATGCCCTGCGGTGGAGTCATCCCTTGTGGTGGAAGCATCCCCTGGGGAGCAAGCGAGCCGGCCGAAGAATAATTCGATGGCGTGTTGGCCGCCGCCGGGGCGGGCGCCGGTGGGAGCGATGGTGTTCCCACAGGGAGGTTGCTAGGTCCGCCATAGGCTGCGGGCAGATTGGGAATTCCCGTTCCTATCGGAGTTGCGCCCGCGGTGTATACGCCGTTGGCCGGAGGTGTTGAGCCGTAGGGGCTCGATGCATAAGGGTTCGGGGTATTCGGGTTCGGGGTATTAGGGGGCGGGACCGACAGGGCAGTCGCTGGCATCCCCGTCGTGGAACGGTTCGGTGGAATATTAAAATTCCCAGGAGTAAAGCCGTTGTTGCTTGCCGCCGCGCCAGGGATAGGCAAGCCGTTGGGACTGCCTGCCATCGAGTTGCTGGACGTCCCTGGGGGACGCGTTGCCATCGACTGGTTGGGAAGGGGACTTGGAGTGTTTCGCGAGGCTGGACTCACAGGCCCGCTCGAGGCTGCACTATTCGACATTGCGGGGCCCGACATTGCAGGGCCCGACCCCGAGGAGTCTTGGACCAGCGTCGTTGCGCTCGAGCCGGGTAAATTCGTCGGGGGTTTGCTCCCTAGGAGCTTATCCTGCGAGGGTTTTTTGGACCAGGGAAACATATCGGCGCCTGGCATTTTCCAAGCTTTGCAGCCGGTTTGTGAGCCGGCAAGCACCGCGAGCAACAGACCAGAGCGGACCCAAATTGGAAAACGACTGTGCATGGCGAATCCATCCTCGCAAAGCGAACCTTGAACCGAAATCCTTCCGGGTGTTTCCCCGAGAAGATCCCCTATGACTCGAGTCGCCGACGCTTGCTACAATCGTCGGTACCCACCAAATCCATTTAGGATTCTCCGGGGGTAGTAACAAAACCGAGGTTGGCAAGTCAACGTCGGTTCTGGCAAGTCTTATGCACCTCATAAAAAGCGATCCGCGATCCACGCCATGAAATCGGAACATGAAATCGAAATTCGGGTCCACTACCACGAGGTCGATGGCCAAGCCCGCGTTCACAACGCTCAGTACTTGAACTACTTTGAACGAGGCCGCGTCGAGATGCTTCGAGCCTCAGGGCTCTCGTACCTGGAGTTCGAGCAAAGCGGAATTCTCCTCGTGGTCCGAAGTATGGAGGTCCAGTTCCTCATGCCGGCTCTCTTCGACGACCTCTTGGTACTCAACACCCGGATCGAATACTGCCACGGAGCCCGTATCGAGCATCATTATCGATTGGTCCGAAAACATGCCGATGGGATCGGAGAAGACTTGATCGTCACGGCCAGAAGTCAAATTGCAAGCATCGATCGGACAGGCAAAGTGCAGCGGCTACCCCCGATCCTCCAACTCAATATCCGCCCCAGGCGAGACCTTTAAGGCTCCGCAGAATGCCAATAAAAAAACCCTCAGTGAGCACACCGAGGGTTTTTTAGTTGGATTGAAATCCGTGCCTGCGACGCTAGAGTCGACTACACGAGTTCCTTCTTCGCGCCGATCAGAGTTCTTAGTCTCTCTGCGAGTAGGCGGGCATCGAAGGGCTTCTTGAACGTTTCATTGATGCTGGAACGATCAAAGCTCATCGTGTTTCCGTCGTCGGGAAGCAGAGCGATCAGAACGATTTCGGAGAAGTCGGCATTCTTGCGCAAGTTCTGGCAGATTTGCAACGCTTCGAGCTTGCCGACCGAGAAGTCGACAATCATGCAATCTGGGTGAAAACTCTCTGCTTGAATTCCTGCCTCGAAACCGCTCGCGGCGACCTGAACTTTAAAGCTTTTTTCCAGAGGAAGTTCTCGCTTCAAATTCTCGATCAAAACCTGATCTTGTGCAACGATCAGGACTTTCGCCATGGCCTCATCTTCCAAATCTCCAAGAGGCATTCCATGCTCCTTGAGAAATTTGATCAGATACTCGCGGGGTATGCGACGGTCTTGTGAACCGGGGATGCGGTACCCCTTGAGTCGGCCGGAGTCGAACCACTTGCTGACGGTTCTCGGGGCCACCTTGCAGATCTTCGCGACCTGGCCTGTGGTGAACACCTTCATATTCTTGGTCTCCGTTACCTTCCAATTATGAAATCGAGTCAGAGCCGTTACCTGTCAAGTAACAGCCCAGGACAGTGGTTGCCCTTGTCGAATTTACCTCTTGCAAGGCTCAAACAACTGGGTCAGGGCATTTACGTTGTTGGACGCTCGGTCGTCGGCTTGCAATCCGATCCATCGGCCTGCAAGCGACTCAAAGTTTTTCCTGTTCCTGCTCCTTCGACCCCACAACGATCCGGGTTTCGCTCGAACATCGCACCCCTACGACGCACTGCTCGATCCGGAATTATCGCTGGGCCAAATGCGGCCGAGAAATCCAAACACTCGAATTGGAATCGAATATGCCTGCGATGCGGTCGTACGGAAAACCGATCTCAAACATGACGCAAAGTGCCTTGGCGGCACCAAACGCTTAAGATTCCCCCCTTGCTTTGTCTCCCCCGGCTCGACCGAACTGGACTTGACTCCTTCAAGCCGTCCAGCGCAGTACAGGCCGTCCAGGAGCTACTTTCGTTTCAAACCGGGTGATTACTTTAGAAAGAATCTTCGCTTGACTCAGTTACCACGGAATTTCAAGCAGAGCATTCAGGCTCCCGTAACCTTTTCAATTTTTAACGAAGATCGATTGGGAATCTGTTAAGTTCCCGCTTTTGTTAGGCCGAAATCCTCGCCCCAGCCGAAACCATCAGCAGGAAGACCGGTCGTAAACGACCACCAAGAGCCATTGGGGACAATGGCTCTACACTGCCGAGAAACGATCCTCAGGTATCGATCCCCGAATCGGGCTTGGCAGGCTTGGTCTGCTTCTCCTCGGTCTGTTTCTTCTCCCGCCACGGCTTCTTGGCCTCGTAGCCCTTGAGCTCCTCTTTGAGCTGATCGAGCTGCTCGTTCTCTTCCTGTCCCCCCAATTCCACCGCCTTGGTCGACCATTCGACCGCTTTGTCGAATTGCCCTAACTCCGCATAAGCCGCCGCAAGAGTACTCAAAATGTGCGACTTCTTGTACTCGGTCAGCTCGCAGGCCCTCAGACCAGTTTGCAAGGCCCGGTCGCCATTTCGGACCGAATCCTCTGGGCTCGTCGAAAGCACCCAGGACAAATTGTTCAATACCCCCGACAAATCCTCTTCGTCCTCCGGAATATTCTTGATGGCCTCCTCGTAATCGCCAATCGCATCGGCATGACGACCCAAAGCCAACAACACATCCCCCCGAAGCCTTAAAGCTTGCCAGTCGGTGGGCTCGGCCTGAATCAACCGCTCGGCAATCCGCATCGCTTTGCGAGGACGATCATCCATTTGGTACATGGAGGCTAGCTGCATGAGCAACATGCGGTTCTCGGGATTGAGCTGAACCAGACGCTCCAACTCTCCGATCGCATCGGACATCCGCTTTTCTTGGATGGCAATGTCCATCCTCAAAAACGCTAGATCGGGGATTTCAGGACGCTTTTCCTCCAAGTAACCGATGTCCTTTTTGGCTTGCTCGTAATCTTTGAGTGCCAAGCTGATTCGGGCCCGGTTCAAGTAAGCATCGAGATTTTCCCCATCGAGTTCGATCGCCTTGTCGGAGTCTTTCTTGGCCGATTCAAGCCACGTTTTTCGATCTTCTGGACCGGAATTCCCTTGGCTGGCTTTGGCAAGCAAGACGTTCGCTCGCAACGCGTAGAGCAGACTCGATTCGGGTTGCTTTTGGATTCTCTCGCTCAAGAGCGCTTCGGCTTGGTCCATCTTTTCGCTCTGAGCGAACATCATGACCAAACGGCGAAGCGCATACTCGTTCGTCGGATCGGACTCCAAGAACTTTCGAATCGTCGCTTCGGCTTCCTCAAGCCGTCCGACCGAGGCCAGGGATTCGACGGTCAGTTGGATCGCTTTTTCATTTTCCGGATCGGCTTCGATCGCCTTGAGCAGATCGTCGATTCGATCATCGACATCCTGCCGAGAAACCGATCGCATGATGATGACTTCGGAAAGTTTCTTTTTGACTTCCGGATCGCGTTCTCCCGCATCGACCATGGCCTGGAGCTTGACGCGAGCCAAATCGAGCGCTTCGCCCCCCTTGTTGATTTCCTGCCGGAGCAAGTGGATCCGGGCCTTGAGCACGTAAGCGTCGACAATCTCAGGGTCCGACTCGATGGCAGCTTGCAAGTCCTGCATCGCCTCGTTGGTGACCTTGGTCACCCGTGCGGCCGGCAAGCGCGCTGCGGCAAGCTCCTCGAGGGTGCTCTGGGCTCGTTGGAAATGTGCCGCGCCGAGCATCTTTTTCGCATCGGCGGAGTCGAGTTCATCAAGCCCCAATTCGAGCGCTTTTTTGCAAAGCTCGATGACTTTTCCAAGCGACTCTTTGGAGGCCTCGGTCACTCGCAGCCGGCTGGCCTCCTCGAACGCCTCGGATCCCTTGTAGTCGTCAATCGCCGCTGCGGCCTGGGGCTTGTCCTGCCCACGAACCAAACTCGTTCCGAAAAACGGGACCCCAAGCAGCACCACACCCAGTGGACCAGCAGCCAGAATTCGACCGAAACCTTTTAGGACAACCACAATATACCTCTTAAGCGGAGAATGGACGCAATAACCCTTGGGTTTCCGAACGACCTCGAGGGTCGCTCCATTGACAAAAAGGAGCGATCCTTTTGTATTGTAGCCTGTGGCCTACTGGCGGTGGTAGCCCAGCAACCACGCCCAGAGCCGCCGGTCCCTATCGAGCCGGTAAGTAACCCCACGGAAAACCACTCCGATGAACTCGCAAAACTCCGATTCCTTTCAAAGGTTCCACCTGGACCCCTCCGACGATGGATCGGTCCTGGAAAGAGCCCTGAAAAAAAGGCTCAGCGATTGGAGCTGGGGCCAGGTGCGTGAGTCGATTCGACTCCGTAAAGTCCAAGTCAACGGCAACCTCTGCTTGGACCCGGTCCGCAAAGTAACCTCCAAAGATGTCATCAAACTCTGGAAAGAGTCGCTCCCCAAACCCATCGAAGCGACCGATATCCGAATCGCCTACGTCGATGAGTTTCTCGTCGTCGTCGAAAAACCCGCTGGCATCACCAGTGTCCGACACTTCGAAGAACGAAACCTCTCGGAGAAACGTCGACAACTCCAGCCAACCCTCGAAGAACTCGTCCCGCTGGCGCTCATGCACCACTTCCAGGACAAGTCGCATTGGAATAAACCCCATACCAACGACGACGATAACTCAGGGCCCAGGCGGACCAAACGTATCCCAGGAACCCCACGCGAATTCAAAGACATCAAATCCGAGGATCGCCGCAACCTCGAACACCGACTCAAACGCTACAACGTCATCGCCGTTCACCGCTTAGACCGAGATACCAGCGGCTTGATGCTCTTTGCTCGCACGCCAAGCATCGCTCAAGGCTTCATCGAAACCTTCAAACACCACAAAGTCATTCGCAAATACCACGCGGTCGTCCACGGCCATCCCCAACAACAAACCTTCAACACCACGCTCATCCGCGACCGTGGCGATGGTCACCGAGGCACCAAACCCCCAGAAATCCAAACCCCTGACCCCACCGAACAACAAGCCATCACCCACATTCGGCCCCTCGAAACCATCGGTCCCTACAGCTTGATCGAATGCCAACTCGAAACAGGACGAACCCACCAAATCCGTATCCACCTGGCCGAAGCCGGCCACCTGCTCTGCGGCGATGCGATCTACTCGAAAAAAGCCGATGGCACAATCGTCCAAGACCAAAGCGGGGCGCCCCGCCAAGCACTCCACTCGGCCACCCTTGCCTTCGCTCACCCAATCTCCAACGAAAAACTCGAATTCAAAATGTCCTGGCCATCCGACTTGCACCGATGGCTTTCGAAACTCCGACTCAATGCACCGCGCTGAGCGACCAAACATCGCGCTGAGCGACCGATCGATTCCAAGCAGCAACCAACCACCCAACCACCAAAGCCGATCCGAATGCCACATCTTTTCGACCCCTTTGTCCTCAAAGACGTCACCCTGAGAAACCGAATCGCGGTCTCTCCCATGTGCCAATACATGTCCGACCAAGGTGCAGCGAACGCATGGCACCAAATCCACTACGGTAGCTTAGCCCGCGGTGGAGCAGGGCTGGTCGTCGTCGAAGCCACTGCCGTCGCCCCCGAAGGCCGCATCTCCTGGGCCGATGCAGGCTTGTGGAATGACCAACAAGCCGCAGCCCTCGAACCGATCGTCCAAGAAATCAAACGCTGGGGAGCCGTTCCCGGCATCCAACTTGCCCACGCAGGACGAAAAGCCTCCGCAAATCGCCCCTGGGAAGGGGACGACCATATCCCCGAGGGCCAACCCAACTCCTGGACGACCATCGCCCCCTCGGCCATCCCCTACGGAGCCAACCTTTCGCGCGTCCCTCAAGCCATGTCCATCGAGGATATCGCAAGGGTCCAAGCCGATATGGCCAGCGCCGTCCAACGTGCCAAAGACGTCGGCTTCGAATGGCTCCAACTCCACTTCGCTCACGGCTACCTCGCCCAAAACTTTTGGTCACCCAAATCCAACCATCGCCAAGACCTCTACGGGGGCAATGCCCAAAACCGAGGACGCTACCTGCTCGAAACCCTCGCCGCTGCTCGCAAGGTCTGGCCCGAAAACAAACCCCTCACGGCCCGAATGGGAGTGATCGATTTTGACGGTGACGATGAAACCATGCTCAGCGAGTCGATCGATCTACTCAAAGTGATGAAAGCCCAGGGCCTCGATTCGGTCGACGTTTCGATGGGATTCAATACCCCCAACGCAAACGTCCCCTGGGGACCAAACCTCCTCGAAGACATCGCCGCCCGAGTCCTTCGCGAAACCCAACTTCCAGGCTCTACGAGTTGGTTCATCCACGGTCCGACCGCGGCGGATCGGATGATCCGTGAAGGTAAAATCGATCTGGCCATGATCGGACGCCCTCTGCTGTCGGACCCCCACTGGCCCTACCACGCGGCCAAGGAACTCCAGCTCGAGGATGCCGCATGGAAAACCCTCCCAGCACCCTACGCACACTGGCTCAAAGCCTACCGCTAAGTCGACCTACCCCCTAAGTCGACTTGGGCGCTCTGCGGCCGTTTAGAAAGACTCCAAGCCAAGTGTTTCTGACCAATAGTTGGTAACTCAAGAGCAGCAGTCCAATCGATGCGAAGCTGATGATAAGCAACTTCAAATACGCATTTCCATCGGTCCAAGCCAACTGCGATTGAAGCACGATCACCAGCGGAAGATGCGCGACATAAAGCCAATACGAGGAGTCGGAGAGATAACGAATCCAAGGCGTCTGCTCCCGAACGCAACTTCGGAATAAACCGATGCAAGAGATCGACATGCACCAAGCAAACAGCGACTGGCTCAAGACCGAAAGCGGCAAGACCCATCCCTTGCCAATCCACTGGTCTCTCAACCCATACTTGCCCAGATTGATTTCCAAAGCGATCGGAAAGAGAACCAGCATCGTCCATGGCAAGAGCCATCGCCAGCTCTGACCCAATCGAGCGCCGGTATCCTGCCCGAGGTAATAGCCAACGCCGAACAAAAAGAAAACCGCATAATAAGCGAAAACCTGCGGTGCTGGGATCAATCCGACGGACGTATCCGGACCAAAGATAAATCCGATCGTCCCCATGAAATAAAGTGGGACCATCGTCACGAGCATCCAGAACAACAAGGCCACCGGCGAGTAAAGCCCAAGCGAACTCCACTCGACAGGTTGTTGGCTCCAGAACGAACGGATCGAACCAAAGACCCATTGAAGGATCACAAGAAAGACCGCAAACCACCACAGGAACCACAAAAACCAAAGAAAAGAAAATGCAGGATAAGTCGCCAACCACATCGCGATCGCCCTAGGGGTGCTCTGTGTCGGTGCCGAAGCATCCGGAGAACTCCCAACGGGCACCTGCTCCACATCGGTCTGCTTGGCCGGCTCGATCAAGTTCCGTTCGACCAATGCGTTTTCAATCAGCGCTCTGCCATCCTTGATATCGGCCAACTCCCGTCGGACCGAGAGCAACCCACCGATGTACTGGACCATCTTGGTATCGACCCGAAGGCTGTTGATGGGGGTCTCCCCATTGCTGTTCCTCTTGGTGATGTCAGCCCCTTGCTCAAGCAGATACTCCACGAGTGGGGAGTTGCCGAAGAACATCGATGCGTGCAGAGCGGTGTTCCCGTCAGGGTTGCTCAAACTCGGGTCGCATCCCATCTCGATCAATACACGAACGCTCTCGAGATCTCCTTGGATCGCCGCCCAGCTCAAAACGGTCGTCTGAAATTGCGGGTGTAGGTCCGTAAAGGCGGTTCCGTTCTCAAGGTGGACTCTGACCGCATCGGACCGATGCTGCTGAATGGCTACCCAAATACTCTGCTCAGGCGGTAGACTCTCGGTTGCCATCAAGCGGCGCTGATTGCTCTCCGAGAGCCCCTTGAGGATCGCCAAATTGCACAGCGGAACCAACGTCATCGAACCGACCAAACAGGGCAAGAAGACTCGTCGAAACCGATGCGATACGAGTGCAAGGGCGCCCCGTTTTTTCCAAAGCATCGCGGTGAAAAAACCGCTGATGATAAAGAACAACGGCATGCGAAACCCATGCACCCAAGACTGAAAAACATACATCGCGCCGTTGGCCGACGGATCCTGGACAAACCAAGGAAAGCCCAACGCAAGCGACAGCGCTCCATGGTAGACGATCCCGAGCATCATGGCGCTTGCTCGCAATGCATCCAAATCATGCCGCCGCTCAGTTGGGCTTGTCGGTGAACTCAAGAACTCTCTCCCCTTCATCATGAAAACCTATCGGACGACCGATTCACCATCCTAAGTGAATCGCACAAAGACAACGAAGCTTACCAGAGTAGCTTTACTTTTGTATCCATGTGTAAAATCGAGACGAAACCTCTCGAAGCTCCCAAAAGCCTCCCGTCGGGCTCGCCCCGTCGGAGGCAGAAGTTAGCAGCTAGAAGCCTCCCGTCGGGCTCGCCCCGTCGGAGGCAGAAGTTCGCGGCTAGAAACCTCCCGTCGGGCTCGCCCCGTCGGAGGCAGAAGTTCGCGGCTAGAAGCCTCCCGTCGGGCTCGCCCCGTCGGAGGCAGAAGTTCGCGGCTAGAAGCCTCCCGTCAGGCTCGCCCCGTCGGAGGCAGAAGTTCGCAGCTAGAAGCCTCCCGTCGGGCTCGTCCCGTCGGAGGCGGAAGTTCGCAGCTAGAAGCCTCCCGTCAGGCTCGTCCCGTCGGAGGCGGAAGTTCGCAGCTAGAAGCCTCCCGTCAGGCTCGTCCCGGCGGAGGCAGAACTTGCAGCTACCCAAAAGCTGCCCCAGCGCGCTTTCCTTTATCTTTCTCCAGCCCAAAGGGCTGGAGAAAGATAAAGGGAGAGCAAGGCAGTTGCAGACCATTCCGCCGGAGAGCTATACTCATCGACGATTACCGATCCATCTTTTTACACCCAAGGATTCAAGAATGCTCCCCTCGGTTCTTCTGGTAGAAGACGATCTAGAACTCGCCGAGATCGTTCGCGACTACCTCACCGAAAACGGATTCTCCGTTTTGGTCGAAACCCGAGGGGATACCGCCACACAACGAATCATCAGCGAAACTCCAGACCTAGTCGTGCTCGACGTCAACCTGCCAGGAATGGACGGGTTTTCCGTCTGCCGTATGGTGCGAGAACTCTACTCAGGGGCCATCGTCATGCTCACGGCCCGAAACGAAGAGGTCGACGAAATTCTCGGACTGGAATTCGGAGCCGACGACTATCTAACCAAACCGGTTCGGCCCCGCGTTCTGCTTGCAAGACTCCGAACCCACCTGAAAAAAATTCCCTCGGTAAACTCCGGAACGGAAGATGCGATCAAACTCGGAGGCTTGGAAATCTTTCCCTCGCGCCGCCATACGGAACTGCGCGGATCTCCCGTCGTTCTCTCGACCGCAGAATTCGACCTGCTGGTATTCCTGGCTGAAAGGGCTGGGAAAATCGTCAGTCGCGTTGAGCTCTACCAAGCTCTCCAAGGCGAGATGTATGATCCCCAAGACCGCTCGATCGATCTTAGGATCTCCAGGTTGCGACGCAAACTCGGCGATACCCAGAGCAATCCCACCCGAATCAAATCCATCCGAGGAGCCGGTTACCTGCTTTCGATTGAACCATGATCTAAACCATGATCCGCCTGTTCCTGAAATTCCTCCTGCTGATCATCTTGATCCTCTTTGCAACCAAGTGGTCCTTTGAGGCGATCCTAGCTAGTCAGCTAATCGCCGACCGGGAACGCGTGATCACGCAAGTCCACTTAGGTGGCATGCACTTGATCGCCAAAGAACTCCTCTTGGCCCCCGAGGATCGCGTCGAGTCGTTGCTCGAAAAAATCCGATTGCAGTTTCGCGCGCCGCTGGAAATTCGCCCACTGAGTGAATTGGCCCCCGATCAAGAGCGAAAACTCAAACTGCTCCGAGGACACTTTTACGAGTTTCAAAACACCAATAACGAGCACCTGGGTGTCTCCCTGGACGCCCAACACTACCTTCGACTAGGCCCATTTACCGATTACTCGGTCTTCGAATTCGAGGATTCTCTCTGGGGCTGGCTTCGGTTGTTGGCCTTGAAAGTCGATCCGTCGGACCAGTCCCAGCAGACCCTAGATGAACTCTCGGCTGAATTCGGTTTACCTCTCTCGATCCAATCCCGCGAGGGACTACCGAAATCTGCGATCGACCGGTTGGAAATCGGCCGTGAAGTCGTTTTTTACGCCGAGCAAGGTTCTTTTTACGCCGCAACCCTTCTAGTCGATAACACAAAATGCTTGCGCGTAGGCCCTCTCCCTGAATTCCAAGACGTTACCAAACGGGCCTCAAACACGACGTTGACAGGCTCGCTGTTGGTCTCGGCTATCTTGATCGGAGGTCTCATTGCGAACCTGTCGAGAAAGTTTCGCAATATCGAAAATGTCGCAGGATCGTTTTCTCGCGGAAATCTCGCTGCTCGTGTCGATGTTTCAAAATCCGGGGAAGCCAAACAACTTGCGATGGCCTTTAACTCGATGGCAGCCAAGACCGAGAAGATGATCCGCGCCAGGAGGGAATTGCTCCAAATGGTCTCCCACGAACTGCGAACTCCTTTAGCCAGACTTCGCTTTGCGGCCGATCTGATCGATGCAAACTCGGCCGACGCGAAAACCAATCGACGCATGGCGATCATCCAACATTCGATCGATGATCTCGACACCATCGTGAGCGAAATCCTCGAGTATGTTCAAAACAAAGAAGAGCTCGAACTCCGATCCCAAGAATGGGTCGATGTCCGCCGGACCATCGAACCTTTATCCCTGGCCCTCGCAGAGGAATCACCCCATCTGAAACTCGAATTTCTTCCCAGCGATCCAGACCAATCACCCATGATCTTCGCCGATCGAATCGCCTTTGTACGGGTCGCGAAAAACCTCATCGGAAACGCGCAACGCTACGCCAAATCCACGCTCAGAATTCGAGCGTACGACACCCCGCACCCCAGCGACCCCTCCAAAACCAGTACATGCGTCGAATTCGATGACGATGGCCCAGGGATCCCTGAAAGCAAATGGCTCGAGGTGCTCGAACCCTTTGTCCGACTCTCCGAAACCGGGCAATCCCGGTCTCACCCCGGGCAACAGGACCGAGCTTCCAATCAAAGCACACCGATTAGCTACGCGGGAATCGGACTAGGATTGGCAATCGTCAACCGAATCCTCAAACAACACAACGGTTCGCTCGAGATCACCCAAAGCCCCCTTGGCGGGTGCTCTGTGCGAACTTTTTGGCCATGCCCCAAGGATCGCATCCTCTAGGCTCAAAAAGAAACGACGAGTCTTTCTGCCCCTTAAGGCTTAGCGACCTTGCTCGACTCCTCAAGCACCCGCAATACATTCCCGTAGAGCACCTTGTGGATCGCCTCTTCCTCATACCCACGCCTTAACAAAAGCTCTGTCAAAACAGGATACTTCGAAACATCTTCCATCCCCACCGGAAGTTTTGATATGCCATCGAAATCCGAGCCCAATCCTACATGGTCGATTCCAGCGACGCGAATCACATGCTCGATATGATCGACTAGAATCTCCGCCTGCCCGGCCGGATAAGGATGCTTCAACTGCCATTGCTTGAGCTCCCGCTCCTGCTGCTCTTTGCTCTCGGGATACTTCAGCTTGAGCTCCTTGCGATACGCCGATTGCTCCAGCAACACTCCCGCCGACTCGGGTACCACAAAACCAGAGAAGAAATTGATCATCACCACCCCTCCATTCTTAGGTAACTCCACGAGCACCTCGTCGGGGACGTTCCGAGGATGATCCGCAATCGCCCGCGCCGAGGAATGCGAGAATATCACCGGCGCCCTCGATACCCGCAACGCATCATGCATCGTCGCAGGGGAAACATGCGATAGATCGATCAGCATCCCGAGCCGGTTCATCTCCAAAACGATCTCCTCGCCAAACTCACTCAACCCATCGCTCCGCGCTACATCGGTCGCCGAGTCGGCCCACTCAAGCGTATCGGTATGGGTCAAGGTCATGTACCTGGCTCCCATCGCGTGCAACTGCCGAAGCTTACCGATCGACCCCTCGATGCTGTGCCCACCCTCCATCCCAATAAGCGAGGCGATCTTTCCCTCGCCCTGGATTCTCCGGACATCCTCCGCGTTAAGCGCCAGCTCAAATACATCCGGGTACCTCGCAATCATCTTGTGCACCAACTCGATCTGCTCTTGGGTGGTCTGAAAGGCGTTCCCCGCTGCGATCGTGTCGACCGGCACAAAAACTGACCAAAACTGTGCCCCTACATTCCCAACTCGCAACCGATCGATGTCGGTATGCAGACTCGCCTGCGGCTTCGATATGTCCAACTCGTCAAAACCCCGGGTCGCCTTGGTCCGGACCTCCCAAGGCAAATCGTTGTGCCCATCGAACACATAACCCCGAGCATGGATGTCCGCAGCCCGCCTCGAAATCTGGTAGCGGTTCTTGCCCCCACCCTGAACCTCAACCACCTGAGCTTCAGCCACCTGCCCTAAAGAGCTCCCCAAAGCCACCAACACAGCGACCGACCAACCACGGTTTGCACACCCCAACGGCCGCTCTGTCCTGTATTTCATTTTCACTTATTCCATCCTCAAGTACCTGAATCGACCGGGAAACACTGCCCAAACGAAGTTTACCATGAATCGACCTGCCTTAGCATCCGAGCCTGGAGTAAACTGAATATCCTCATGGACTACAACACTCGCTTGGTCATTCTCGGTTGCGCAATGCTCGGAGCCGCCTGCGGTCTCGTCGGGGTCTTCCTACTGCTGCGCAAACGCTCGTTGATCGCCGATGCGATCTGCCATGCTTCTCTCCCGGGCATCGCCATCGCTTTCTTTGTCAGCCTCGCCTACGGCGGCCAGGGCCGCCAACCCCTGCTCCTCCTGGCCGGTGCGGCCCTGAGCGGATGCCTCGGTGCTCTGGCCGTCATGGCCCTGCGCCGCTTCACCCAACTCAAAGAAGACGCCGCGCTGGGGATCGTCCTGAGCGTCTTTTTTGCACTCGGTATGGTTCTGCTGAGCCTCGTCCAACAAACCGAGTCGGGGAACGCTGCAGGACTCGAAGGATTCATCTACGGCAATACCGCAGGCATCGTCGCCCAAGACGCAAAACTTATCGCGATCGTCTGCGGAGCGGTCTGCGCCGGAGTTCTCCTGCTCCGAAAAGAACTCCAACTCCTGTGCTTCGACCCTACCTACGCTTCGGCACAAGGCTGGCCGGTCCTGATCCTCGATCTGGTCCTCATGGGCTTCGGACTGCTGATCGTGATCGTCGGTACCTCGATCGTCGGGGTCCTGCTGGTCGTGGCCATGGTGGTCATCCCCCCGGCGGCCGCTCGCTTCTGGTCCGATCGACTCGGCTGGAACCTCCTGACGAGCAGCTTCCTGGGCATGACCTCAGGAATCCTCGGCGCGCTGTGCAGCTATCGATCCGAACACCTCCCCTCTGGTGCCTCCATGGTCCTCGTCGCCGCCGGACTCTTCGCCCTGAGCCTCCTGTTCGGTTCGCGCCACGGGATCGTCTGGGGCTGGAGACAACGGTTTCAATCCCGATGGTTTGCCGACCAAGAACACTTGCTGCGCGGAACCTTCGAACTCCTCGAAAGCGATCGCAAAGCCCCAGCCATCCACGGCGATCTAAGATCCGAGCCGGTCGATAAACTCCGCCTCGCGAACCAATTGCACTGGTCGATAAACCACCTCGATCGCATCGCGAAAACTCTGACCCGAAAAGGTTGGATCATCGATCGTAACCCCAACCAATTCGTCCTGAGCCCAGCCGGTATCCAACAATCGCACCGAGCCGTCCGACGACACCGACTCCTCGAACTCTACTTCTCCCACTGGGCCGACCTCAGCCCCGATGCGATCGATCGATGCGCCGACTACACCGAACATTCTCTCGATGATGAACTCCTAGCAAGACTCGAACGCGATGCGATGGACCTGGGAAACCGAATCGACCCACCACCGAGTATCCACCCGGTTGGCTAATATCCCGCCCCCTGGATCAACATCCGTTGCCATGCCCGAGCGGCAACCATCTCCGAGTGGCCGCCAAAGTGGTTTCTAAAAATGAGCGCGGCCGACCGGCCACTTCGATGCATGGTTTTGTTCAGACTGTTTTTTTTCGTGCTCGTGCTCGTGCTCGGGCTCGTGCTCGTGCTCGTGCTCGGGCTCGGGCTCGGGCTCGGGCTCGGGCTCGTGCTCGTGCTGGAATTTGGTAATGGATAGGCTAATGGAGATAAGGAGCATGATCCGCGAGTTGGGGAACGGCGGTTTGTGGGCCGTAACGGAAGGCGCGTTGATGCCATGCACGCGAAGCGTTCGATTACGAGCACCGCTTCGCTGAGCACGAGCACGATGGGATCCTGTGGTCGCGTAGACAAGAAGATTCGTTTAACCCGTAGCCAACGGCGAGGGACTTTACTAAGCCCAGCTCAAACCAAACAGCCGGATCTCCACTAGCCCGCAGAACACCCAAAGGACTCCCGAAGAATCTCCGGACACAGCTTGCCGTATCGGAACGAATGTCCCGTCCGCAGATTGACCAAGGTGATCATCGCTGGCGCAAATAACCCAGGATCGACCTTGTAAAAATCATATTCATACTCCCGAAATGTCTTGGCAAACGGCTTCCCAAAGTCCTTGCTCGCCAAACTCGGGACCCGAGCTCCTAGCGTTTCGATCTGCGCGTCGCTCGCATCGACCCACAACGTCACTTGCCCCCCATAGAGAATCGCGTCGTTGGTCCGCCCAATCCCCTCCGCAAAGTCCTTGGCCATCGGCGGGATCGGCGCTGTGCCATGCGCCGAGAGGACCTGACGAAGATCAAAACCGAGCTCATGCAACTTATGCATCGCCGTCTCGATCGACCTTGCCACGACCTGGATCACCCCAGCCAAACTCCGAGTCGGTGCGACGCACAGCGTGACTTGCTCGACCCGAACCCCGCACTCGAGTGCGACCATCGCGAGGATCTCCTCAGAAGGGAGCTGATCGCATTCCAAGACCCCGACGGCACAATCCCCCGAATCATGGACCCCAAGATGCCCAAGCACCTCCTCGCGGCCACGCTTGGCTCGCATCGGTCCAGACCCCATCGCAAAGAATTTCCCCTGCGAGACTTTCCAGCCCGCATACTGCGCAGCCATGCAAGCCCACGTCGGATCGTCTGTCGTGACCTGCAACATCGGACCTTCCCACAGCCCGCGATCAGCCGGTACGACGCGGATGTCAGCAAGGTCGGCCATGCAGATCCGTGCCAATAACAACCCGGCCTGGATCCCCCCAGGTACCCCGCAGCCAAAGTCCAGAATGCGACCAGCGCCGCTGGGGGAACAATCCGCGATCCGCAAGGACCCGAGTTCAGGAAGAACGTGCTGGTCGATCAATCGCTTGGCCGACGTGTTGATCGAGTGGATGGACAACGACAACTTACTTGTCCTTTTCCGTCTTCTCTTTTTCCACCTTCTCTTTTTCCGATGGGTCCTTCTGCGGAGATGCTCCTCCAGCCTTCTCGAGAATCATCGCTCGCTTGACCATGATCGGCTCGAGCGGAACATCGCTGTTGCCCTTGACCCGACCTGTCTTGCTCTTGGCGATCTGATCGACGACCTCTTCCCCCTTGACCACCTTCCCAAATACACAGTACCCAAAATTGTCCTGCGAAAAACGTCGATCCAAAGACCGGTTGTATTTCAAGTTGATGTAGAACTGCGACGTCGCACTGTGAGGAGCAGGCGTCCGAGCCATCGACAAAGTCATTCGCTCGTTTTTCAGACCGTTGCCAGCCTCGTTGGCGATCGGGTCATCGGTGGGCTTCTCCTTCATTTCGGCAGTCATCCCACCACCCTGAACCACGAAGTCGGCGATCACTCGGTGAAAAACCGTCCCGTCGTAATGCCCCTTTTTCGTGTAGTTCAAAAAATTTGCCACCGTCACAGGTGCCTCCTTCTCGAACAACTCGACCTCGATGTCCCCTTTGGTCGTCTCAAAAAGAACATGCGGATTCTGAGCAAAAGCCACCGAACTTAGCCCAACGCTCGCCAAAACCAACCAACCAAATAACTTCGTCATGGACTTTCTCCTGCCGTTTGCCTGTGTATGACGTTACATGGTTCGTTATGATAGCCCCTACGGTTCACCCAATCGACAGCTAATCATCCAAAATTTGCTCTCGAAAACACCCTCCCGGTTGCTCTCTACCCACGCACTTGATCCCCCTTATGCTTCCTCAACGACCCCTTCATCGAACGGCTCTCTACCTCGCATCCCGACTCGCATTGCCAGCACTTGGACTCATAGCACTTGGGTTTGTCCCCATGGTCTGTGCCCAGCTTGCACTGGCCCAAGATCCCGCGCCGCGCGTGCGATCGCCTCTGACCATCGCGGAACGATCGAACTTCCTGGCCACCTCCCGCCAAGCCGATGTACTGGAGTTTTTCGAGAAGCTCATCGTCGGACAGTCGGTCGCCAAACTCGTTCCTGTCGGACAGACCCACGAACAACGTACCCTCTGGTCCTTGGTCGTCTCCAAAGAAAAAACGAACCCGCTGCCTCTTGCCCATGACGATCCGCGAATCGTTATCACCATGATCGGTGGAATCCACAGCGGCGAATGCGACGGCAAAGAAGCCCTCATGGCCTTGGCCCGAGATGTGGTCCAGGGTGCCAAGCCCGCTTGGCTCGAGAACGCTGTGCTGGTCTTCCTTCCGAACTTCAACGCCGACGGAAACCAACGGGTCGGGCCCATGCACCGACCGGGCCAAGAAGGCCCCGCGTTAGGGATGGGAACTCGCGAAAATGCGTTCGGACAAGATCTCAACCGGGACTTCGTCAAACTCGATACCCCAGAGGTCCGCTCTCTGGTCCGCTTGCTCGATGCTTGGGATGCCGATGTGCTGATCGATGCACATACGACCAACGGCTCGCTCCATCGCTACGACATGACCTACGGACTGCCTCACAACCCAGCCGTCGATCGGGATACGTCGGACTGGTTGCAAAAGGAGTTCATGCCCATCGTCTCGGCCAAAATGCAGCAACGCGACATCCCAGTCTTTCCCTACGGCAACTTCAACCGCGATCACACGGTCTGGGAAAGCTACGGCTTTGAACCCCGCTACAGCACCGAGTACATGGCGCTGCGTGGCAAAATCGGGATCCTCGTCGAGTCTTACTCCTATGCGACCTACCAACGGCGCATCGATGCATCCTATGCATTCATCGAAGAATGCATCGATGCCCTCAGCGCCAATGCACCCAAAGTCCACTCGCTACTCGACAAGCAAATCGCTGCACCCCCCAGCGGCTTGTTCATCCAAGGCAAAATCGAACCCTCAGAACAACAAGCCAACGTCGCTGCCTACCGGTGGCCCAAGTCCACTCCAACTGCCGAACCGAACTTCCCGTCACCCAAAGACCGCAGGCGCATCGGGGAAATGGAGCCCACCGAATACAACGTCAAACTCGCAGTCGATGGAGTCGGAACCCTCCGAGTCGACGCACCTGCCTGCTACCACATCCCCCGAGAATGCTCCTGGCTCGCAAGCCGGGTTCGACTCCACGGTATCCCGATGATCGAAGTCGCCGGAGCCGCCCAGTGCCGAACGCAGTCCTACCGCATCGCCTCGCGCAAGGATCTCCCGGAATTCCAATTCCGGAAAATGTCCAAATACGAAGTTTCGCTCGAAACGAACCAGGAAACGCTCGGACCAGGATGGCTCGTACCGACCGACCATCGCCTGGGCAAACTGGCAACCTACCTGCTCGAACCCCACTCCGAATGCGATGCGATCCCCCCCTTCGAACAACAACGCCCACTCCCTCCCCTGGCTTGGATGGACCTCAAAGCTGCCGACATCCAAGGCGAAGAGCTCACCATGGAGAAACTCTTTGACCCCACCTCCAAAGTCGCGTATGCCACACCCCCAAGCCCAATGCCCAAGTGGATGCCCCACGGGGAAAGCTACCTGATCCGAAAAGACAACCGCTGGATCCATATCGATGCGGCCTCCGGGGCCATGCACCCCTGGGAAACCCCTCTGAAACTCGTCGAAGCACTCGGCCGTTTGCCCGAGTTCGCCGACGGGGCGGCGACCCCCTACGGCCGGCGACTCGAGCTCTTCGACGACGGGCTCGAGCAAGCCCTCTTGCAACACAAAAAAGACCTCTACTTTTACGATTTGCCCACCGACCAAGCGGTCCGGTTGACCGAATCTCCCGACCAAGACGAAGAGCTCTACGAGCTGAGCCCCACCAAGCGCCACGTCGCTTTCGTCCGCGACCAAAATCTCTATGCCGTCGATTGCAAAACCCGCCAAATGAAACAGCTTACCCACGACGGTGGCGGCGAAATCCTATGCGGAAAACTCGATTGGGTCTATCAAGAAGAAGTCTACGGCCGAGGTCAATTCAAAGCCTACTGGTGGAATCCCGAAGGGACCAAAATCGCTTACCTGCGATTGGACGAATCCCCCGTCCCGAACTTTGTCATCGACGATGCGATCCCGCTGGCTCAAAGCTTAACCGCACAGCGGATCGAGAACATGCGCTATCCCAAAGCCGGGCAACCGAACCCCAACGTCGAACTGAAAGTCGTCGACATCGCCACCGGGCTGATTCAAGACGTACCCCTGAGCATCGATGACCCCGCCGATCGGCTCGTCGTGCGCGTCGGTTGGAAGCCCAACGCCGAAGGTCAAATCGTCTACCAAATCCAAAACCGAATCCAAAGCACCCTCGATGTGGTCCTCCACGATCTGAACACAGGAAAATCCCAAACCCTAGTCCACGAACAAGCCCCCACAGTCCTAAACAACGAAGTTCAAAACAACGCCGCCGACTCGCTCGGATGGGTCGATGTCCTCGACGTCCCGCGCTGGCTCCCCGACGGAAGCTTCGTCTGGTTGAGCGACAGCCAACAAGGACGCAGGCACCTGTTCCATGTCGCGATGGATGGGACCAAGCGACCCTTGACCCAAGGGGACTGGGACGTCAAAGACATCCTCTCGATCAGCGACTCGGGCAAGAGAGTTTGGTTCACCGCGCACCGCAGCGCACCGACGAACACCGACGTGCTGCGGTTGTCGCTCGAGAGCGGGGAGATCGAGGATATGACAGGTCAGACCGGATCGCATCGCGTGTCGGTTCACAGCACAGGCAGCTATTACCTTGACTCCTGGAGCGACCTGAGCAACCCGCCTGAGACTTGGCTCAAGGATCGTGCGGGGCAGCCCGTAAGGCTCGTCAGCGAGTACCGCAGCGATCGCTTCGATTACGTCCGGACCGCGCGTCCCGAGGCAGTCGAGATACCCGCTAGGGATGGCCAGAGACTCCAAGGGCTACTGTATCGGCCCGCAGGAGGTTTCAATCCGGCCTTACAAGGTCGCATCCCGGTGGTGATCTACGTCTATGCCGGGCCCGCTGCACCGACGGTCGAAAATTCCTGGACCCATCGCAGCGATCTGTGGCACCGTTACTTGACCGACCAAGGGATCGCGGTGCTCCTGTGCGACAACCGCTCGGCGTTGGGCAAAGGGAACTCCGACACATGGAAGATTTACAAGAACCTCGGAGCCGTGGAGCTCCAAGACCTCGAGGACACCGCCGCATGGCTGGCCAAAGAGCCCTGGGCCGACACGAATCGGCTCGGAATTTGGGGCTGGAGCTATGGCGGGTACTTCAGCGCCTATGCGATGACCCACAGCAAGCTCTTTCGGGCGGGGATAGCTGGCGCACCGGTGACCGACTGGCGAAACTACGACTCGATTTACACCGAGCGCTACATGAGCACCCCGCAAGCCAACCCCGAGGGGTACAAGACCAGTTCGGTCGTCGAGGCGGCCGGGAACTTGCACGGCAAGCTCATGCTCATCCATGGCGAGATCGACGACAACGTCCACATGACCAACACCCTGCAGTTGGCTTATGGGCTACAGAAAGCGGGCAAGCAATTCGAGATGATGATCTACCCCAAGAGCAGGCATGGGATCACCGATCCCCAGCAAGTGCAGCATCAGTTCGAGATGATGACCGACTTCTGGCTCCGCCACTTAAAAACACCGAGCCCCCAGCCCTAACGCCCCCCTTATTCCCCCCCGCCCGCTGGCTTTGAAGTTGCGCTATTCGCATGTTTCGGAGTTTCAATCGATTTTTTCCCTGGCTTTTCGTACTCGTACTCCGCGTCAGCAGTACTCGTACTCGTACTCGAAGATACGGCATCGAGTACGAGTACGAGTACCATTTCATTGAGTACGAGTACGATAAAAGTCAAAACAGCGAAACTTCAAAACCCGCGCCTGACAGGGGAACGGACCCCAACCTTCTTTCCCCCCCTCACGCCCACCAATCCCAATGCCCCCCAAAAACACTACCCTCCTAACAGCCATCTTCATCATCACCCTTTGTCGCCTACTGGCCAACGCGACCGAGCGCCAACAACCCCCGAACATCGTCATCATCTACGCCGACGACTTAGGGTTCGGAGATCTATCGACTTACAACCCCCAATCCGCCTACACCACCCCACGGATCGACCAGTTGGCAAACCAAGGGATCAAGTTCCTCGATGCTCACAGTCCTTGTACGATTTGCTCACCCTCGCGGTATGGACTCCTCTCAGGCCAATTGGTCTGCCGAACCGGTCGCAAGCCCACCGCGTTCGAGGGTCCCGGCGGCCCAAGCTACCTTGCGCCCGGAGAACTGACCCTGGCGCAAATGCTCCAGCAACGCGGGTACCGAACCGGAGTGTTCGGCAAATGGCATTTAGGGCTGACCTGGTTCGATCAAGACGGAAAACGTCTTGCGGGTGGTTTCGAGACCCCCTTGCAGATCGACTATGCAAAAAGCACCCCCTTGGTCGACGGCCCCAACGCAAGAGGTTTCGACGAATAACGGCAACGTACCGGTCGGTGCGACCAAGCGACATCGCAGCGATTCGTTGCCGAATTTAGCGGGCAAGTGGCTCTGGGACAACGATGAGGGATGGATGGCAGAAGGTTACCGATTCGCCGACGCGGATTTGTTATTCTTTGACAAGACCGCTGAGTTCATCCGCGCGCATCGCATGCAAACCCCCGAGAAACCCTTTCTAGCGATCCTCTCGACACAGATCGCCCATGCTCCGGTCCTGCCCGCCGAAGAATTCCGCGGCAGCACCCGAGCAGGCCCGCGAGGGGATTTCGTCCGCGAGCTCGATACACTCACCGGTCGATTGCTCGATTTGCTCGAGGAGTTGAGCATCGACGAGAACACCCTGGTGATATTCAACGCCGACAACGGAGCAGAGACACTCCACACGCACTGGATGCGGACCGATCACCGACACGATCCGGCCGGAGGATTCAGGGGGATGAAGCGTGACGGATGGGAAGGAGGCCATCATGTCCCAATGATCATGCGATGGCCCAGCAAGATTCCAGCGGGTCAGACATCAGACCAGATGATCAACACGACCGATCTTTTTGCGACGTTGGCATCGATCATCGATTTCGAGTTGCCCGACGAAGTCGCGGTCGACAGCTACGACATGCTGCCGGTACTCTTAGGTCGCCAGCCCTCGGATCGTTCGGTAAGACCTTGGATGCTCACACAAAGTTTCCGAGGGGAATTCCAATTGCGAGTTGGGAAGTGGAAGCTACTAGCGCATAAAGGGTCGGGGGGTAACGACTACAGCCGGGGGGAACTGCGAAGGTACGAGTTGCCCGAGGACGCAATGGAAGCTGCAGGTCAGCTATACAACCTCGAATTGGATCCAGGCGAGACAAGGAACTTGTACAACACCGAGCCGGTTCGAGCCGAGGAGATGGTCGAGGCATTGAAGCGGATGACGGCGCCCGAGTCTGGGCGAAGTGCCCCCGAGGGCCGCAAGCCCCTGCGATGGCAGTAAGATCCAAGGCCTCTCAGAGAAGCTCCGTAAAGTCATTCGATAGATACTAGGCTATTTGTGATCGTAGATCTCGCGCAGCGATCCGGCTGCTGGAAGAAAGAAACGCAAAGACGCAAAGGTGCAAAGACGCAAAGGGAGTGGATCTCGCGCAGAGATCAAAAAGGTGTCTGGCAATTCCCCACGCTCGATGGTGGGTTGCGCGGCAAAGCCCGCTTCACCCACCCTACGAAAAACATGAATGCAAAGACGCACCCCTCACCTGCTGGAGCCCAAACGCAGCGTCCTGGCGGGCTTGGTCAAGTTCCTCGCCGTTGGCTGCGGGTTAAACGAATTTTCGCCTTCGGCGAATATCGAGTCCAGCTTCTTGGCTGACTCGATGGCTGTTTACCTCACCCCTCAAGCCTCACAACTCAAGCCTGCTCACCCGACTCCGTCGCACGATGAGCAGAACTCAGGAGGCGGAAGCCCAGGGCGCTGTCCCGAAAGCCCGGAGCGCTCCTGAGCCGACAAGCCGAACGCAGATTCTGCGCGGGGTTGACCCAACTCCCGCCGCGCAACACGCGCCTCGTGCCCTCCGTAGGCCCAATAGGATCCTCCACACAATCGACAGGTTCGGCTGGATACTCTCCATACCAATCCTGACACCACTCCCAAACGTTCCCGAACATATCATACAACCCCCAAGCGTTCGGCGATTTTTGAGCCACTTTGCGAGTGCCGCCGTTCTTTTCCTCAGATTGAAGATCTTCCAACCATGTCATTTCCATACTCTTCTCCAGATCGTACCTGAGTCCCGAATTCCCTCCGTACCATGCGATCGAATCAAGTATTTCAGCTTTGGTTTGATCTCTAGATTTTAAATCCAAATCCCCCACATACGTATCACCCGTCGTTCCGGCCCTACACGCATACTCCCACTCGGCCTCCGTAGGCAAGCGAAACTGCAATCGCTCCCATCCATCGATAAGCCCCTTAGCATGCGATGGGTAATCTCTTGCTAATCGCTCATTGAGTTTCTTCGCAAATCCAACTGCATCCTCCCAACGAACTTGCTCCACCGGTCGCTCAGGATCCAGAAAGTAACTCGGCTTATCACCCATCAGCGCTGTCCATAACCCTTGCGTACAAGGTGTATCGAACATCCAGTACCCATGGGTAATGATCACCTCATGCTGCGGTCCTTCGTCGCCTCGGCCATAATCCTTACCCGGCGGTGATCCCATGACAAATCGCCCAGGTGGGATCCAACGTATCCGCTGACGCACAGGCTTGACCTCAAACGTCGCATAGAGCCCATACGAATCGCTTCCGAAATCCACGGCCCAAGTCGGCTTTGCAAGCCGATCGAACTGGTACCCTTCCTGG
>JAJTEK010000168.1 GCA_021299695.1 Pirellula sp.
GCAAAGCGAAGAGCCGCCCTGGGATTCGGTACGCGATAATTTTCGCTAGCCCTGAAAGGGCCAAACCGGCGGTGCGTCAATCAACGCGAGCATGTTTCGCCCTTTCAGGGCTTTGGCGAATTGGGGCGTCGGCTTACCTAGGGCGATCGCGTACGACCCAGGGTGGCGCTTCGCTCTACCCTGGGCTATCTCATTATGCCCCGTTGGGGCGAACGATCCGGTTACAGATCGGTGTTGATTGCACATTGCAGGCGATCCAGTTGTGGTGGGTTATTCAGGATGGCGTTTGCCCATGGCTTTATGCCCCAACTGGGCAGCGGGATCGCGGGTTCATTGAACGAAGCCCGATGGTTTTATGCCCCAACGGGGCGCAAGGTGATAGCCCAGGGTAGAGCGAAGCGCCGCCCTGGGATTCGGTGTGCCCGAAACAACCCAAGCCCTGAAAGGGCGGAACCGGCGGCGCGTAAATCGATGCGCACATGTTTCGCCCTTTCAGGGCTTTGGCGAATTGGAGCGTCGGCGTACCCAGGGCGATGGCGTAAGACCCAGGGTGGCGCTACGCACCCAGGGTGGCGCTGCGCTCTACCCTGGGCTATCTCCTTAAGCCCCGTTGGGGCAGCAGGGGATGATGGTCCATCGTCCGAGGTCCGATAGCCTTTTGCCCCAACCAGATGGACGGGATCGATGGTTCATTGAACGAAGCCCAATGGCTTTATGCCCCAACGGGGCGGCCGGATCGCGGGTTTATTGAACGAAGCCGATTGTCTTATGCCCCAACGGGGCGCAGGGTGATAGCCCAGGGCAAAGCGAAGCGCCGCCCTGGGATTCGGTACGAAACGATTTTCGCTAGCCCTGAAAGGGCGGAACCGGCGGCGCGTCAATCAATGCGAGCATGTTTCGCCCTTTCAGGGCTTTGGCGAATTGGGGCGGCGGCGTACCCAGGGCGATCGCGTACGACCCAGGGTGGCGCTTCGCTCTACCCTGGGCTATATCATTATGCCCCGTTGGGGCGAAGATACGGTTACGGATCGGTGTTTAAAAAACACGGGGACTGTCCCCGAGTTTTTTGGTTGTTTATCCTGCTCGGGCCCAAACGCAGCTTCCTGGCGGGCTTGGTCAAGTGGCTCGCCGTTGGCTGCGGGTTAAACGAAATAGCCGGGGGCTTGAGCCCAAGCAGCTGACAGGTTTCGTCGCAGGGGCGCCAACTAGCGTCAGCGTTTGGGCGATAGCGTTTGGGCGATAGCGTTTGGGTGCCAGCGTTTGGGAGCCAGCAGTTGGACGATTGGATTCGGCCTCGAGGAAATATTCCCTGGCAGTCGGCTGATCGGATTCGATGGATCGGTTACGATAGCAACCCTACAAGATCCTTTTTTACTGCGATCCTTTTTTTACTGCGATGCGAGCCAAAGCCATGAACAGAAAAGTCCGTCGGGGGACCCGCTTAGGTAGGGTCGGGTTTGTCTGTGCGATCGGAGTGCAGGCCCTGGGGGTGAGCCAACTGAGCCTTAGTCTCCGGGCACAGGACGCCCCGCTAGCCCGATCGACCGACAATTCCAGAATCAAGACTATGAACCAAGACAATCCATTTTTTTCTGCCAGCAAGCTTCCTTTTCAAGCACCTGATTTCGCGTCGATCAAGCCGGAACATTTCGCCAACGCCTTCGATGCCGGGATGGCCCAGCAGCTCGAGCAAATACGCTCGATCGCCCTTGAGCAGGATCCCCCCTCGTTTGAAAATACCCTGGTTGCGATGGAGAAGTCCGGAGAAATTCTCACCCGAGTCGCGGCGGTCTTTTTCAATTTGGCCGGAGCGCACACCAATGATGCGATCCAGGAAATCGAGCGCGATGTTGCCCCGAAGCTGGCGAGCCACTCCGACGACATCTATTTGAACAAGCCGCTGTTTGCACGCGTCGAGCGGCTTTGGAATCAGCGAGGTGAGCTCAAGCTCAGCGAAGAACAACAGAGGTTGCTCAAGAAGACTTATGAGGATTTTGTGCGGGCTGGAGCAAAGCTCTCGGAGTCCCAACAGGTCGAGGTCCGTGCGATCAACGAGCGGATTTCGACCCTCACGACCCAATTTCAGAACCAATTGCTGGCCGTGACCAAGGAGCGAGCCGTCCTGGTCGATGACATCGCTGAGCTCTCAGGGATGAGCGACGGGGAGATCGCGGCCGCCAAGCAGGCGGCCAGTGCACGGGGACAGGACGGTAAGTACTTGTTGGCCATCACCAACACCACCCGGCAACCGGTTTTGACATCCCTCAAGAACCGCGAGTTGCGACGACGCGTGTGGTTGGCCAGTGCGAACCGCGCGCTGGGGGAGAATGCGGGGATCGACAACCAGCCGATCGTTTTGGAATTGGCCAAACTCCGCGCGAGGAGAGCTCAGTTGCTCGGCTACAGCGATCATGCTTCGTTCACCCTGGAGAACCAGATGGCTGGCACCCCCAAGGCGGCCATGAAGATGCTGCAGGATTTGGTACCGGGGGTTCTCGAGAAGGTCAAATCCGAGACCGCATCGATCACCGAAGCGATGCAAGAGGATGGGCTAACGGGCCCGCCGGAGGCTTGGGATTGGGAGTACTATGCCGAAAAAGTAAGGGCCAAAAAGTACCAGGTCGACGAGAGCGCGATCAAGCCTTATTTTGAACTCGAGAGCGTGCTGAAAAACGGCGTGTTCTACACGTACAACAAACTCTACGGGATCGATTTCAAGGAGCGAACGGATTTGCCCGTGTGGCATCCGACCGTACGGGTGTTCGACGTGGTGGGCCAGGATGGCAAGCCGATCGGATTGTTCTATGCCGACTACTTCCAGCGAGACTCCAAGCGAGGTGGAGCTTGGATGGACTCCCTGGTCTCGCAGTCGCGTTTGCTCCATCAGTTGCCCGTGGTCATCAACGTCATGAACATTCCGAGTCCGGCTCAGGGGGAACCTGCGTTGATGAGTCTCGATCACGTCCAGACGATGTTCCATGAGCTTGGGCATGGAGTGCATGGACTTTTTTCGTCCGTGGAGTATCCGAGTTTATCCGGGACGAGTGTACCGAGAGATTACGTCGAGTTTCCCTCGACGTTCCATGAGGACTGGGCCATTGAGCCGGACATTTTGGCCAATTACGCTCGGCACTATCAAACCGGAGAAGTTTTGCCCAAGGATCTGCTCGACAAGGCGATCGCGGCCAGCAAGTTCAACAAGGGTTTCGATTCCTTGGAGTATCTTTCGGCGGCGTTGTTGGATTTGGGATGGCATTCGTTAAGCCCTGAGCAAGTGCCCGGCGATGTCGTCGGGTTTGAAAAACAACTTTTGGCTAAGTTTGGGGTCGATTTATCGGCCGTCCCGCCCCGGTATCGCAGTTCGTACTTTGCGCATGTTTGGTCCGGTGGCTACTCCGCCGGGTATTACGCTTACTTATGGAGCGAGGTCCTGGCCGCCGATGCTTATGCCTACATGAAGGAGTCGGGTGGGTTGACGTCGGCCAACGGTTCGAAGTTTCGCCAGCAGGTGTTATCTCGGGGGGGATCGCGGGAGGTGATGCAGCAGTACATTGATTTCCGGGGTCGGGAGCCTGGGGTCGAGGCGCTTTTGATCCGCCGCGGGCTCAAGGACTGACCCTGAAGTCTTGGCAGTAAGTCTTGACAGAATTGGGTCCGAAAGGTAATTTCCTGGCCCGAGAGTCTTTTGAGTTTGAATAACGGTCGATCCGAAGTTCCCATTTGGAAGGCAGCGGAGTGGCACTAACGAGTGCCACTTCGTGAGGTTTACACATCTATTTTGTCTGCAAATTCGTGGACTTGAATCATGGCAGTACCTAAGAGACGACATTCGAATTCCCGCTCTGGCAAGCGTCGTGCGCACCATGCCAAGAAGCCCAAGCAACTGCAGGTTTGCAGCAAGTGCAGCACGGTAGTTCCGACCCATTGTGTTTGCCCTAAGTGTGGGTTTTACATGGGCCGCGTTGTCGTCGACATGGGCCAGACTCAAGAGTAGCCTGAGAATCTCGGGTCGTCTTGACAAACGTCTTTTTGACAACCGTCTAAGGAGGGACCGTGGCAAAAGTCGCCCTGCTTTTTCCTGGGCAAGGAGCCCAGGTCGTCGGGATGGCCTCAGGGTTGCTTGCGCGTAGCGAGTCGGCGCGAGGATTGTTCGCTAGGGCGTCTGAGATACTTGGATACGATCTGGCTGCTTTGTGCCTCGGGGGGCCAGATACCGAGTTGAATTTGACGAGCAACAGCCAACCGGCTTTGTTTGTCCACTCTGCGGCCGCTTTGGCGGATTTCTATGAGCAGCGTCCGGAGGTAGCCGGCCAAGTCGTGGCGGTTGCCGGCTTGAGTCTCGGGGAGTATTCGGCGTTGTATGCGGCCGGTGCGTTGTCCTTTGAGAGTGGCGTTTCGCTCGTCGCGGCCCGTGGCCGTGCGATGCAATCGGCGGCCAGTTCGGTTTCGAGTCAGATGGCCAGTGTCATTGGATTGGACCGCGAGCAGGTTCAGTCGTTTTGCGACCAAGCTAGGCAACCGGGTGAGATTCTGCAGTTGGCGAATCTGTTGTGCCCGGGCAACATAGCGATATCGGGTCACACCGAGTCGATTCGCGTTTGTGAAACGCTCGTCACCGAGGCGGGGTATAAATTCATCCGATTGGCCGTCGCTGGGGCTTTCCACACCGACATCATGCGACCTGCTCTCGAGGAGCTTCAGAGGGCCTTAGAGCACGCGAGTCTGAGCGATGCGAGGGTTCCCTTGGTGGCCAATGTCGATGCGGAGTTGCATGATCGCGCAAGTGATTTTGCGGGGCTCTTGCCGCGTCAAATCGTATCTCCCGTTTTGTGGGAAGCATCCTTGCGTAAGCTCTTGGGTATGGGAGTCGAACAGTTTTACGAAATCGGGACCGGCAGGGTGCTTACCGGCACCCTCAAGCGGACCGACCGCAAAGCTCCTTGCGAGGCTTTTGGGGATTAGGTTCAGTATTCTTTTTTTGGATTCGAGGGGCGATGCTTATGGCTACTTCATTGGGACTTTCTGCGAATTTACAGGGCCAAGTCGCGATGGTCACCGGAGCCTCCCAGGGTTTGGGGCAAGCCGTCGCGATACGGCTAGGGGAGAACGGCGCGAAGGTGCTTTGTGTGGCCAGAAACGCCGAGAAGCTCGCAGAGACCGTCGCTGCGATCCGCGCTGCGGGTGGTGACGCTGTAGCGATGTCTTGCGACGTGACGGACCGGACCTCGGTCGAGAAGCTCTTTGAGACCGTCGAGATCGAGTACAAGCGGCTGGATATTTTGGTCAACAATGCGGGTATCACTCGCGATACGTTATTGCCTCGGATGACCGATTCGCAATGGGATGAGATCATCGCAGCGAATCTGACGAGTTGTTTTCTGTGTTGTCGCGCCGCGACACGGATCATGATGGGACAGCGTTACGGCCGGATCATCAACATGTCGAGCGTATCGGGTTTGATCGGTAATGCTGGGCAGACGAACTACTCGGCGACGAAGGCCGGGATGATTGGGTTTACCCGATCGCTCTCTCGGGAGCTAGCCAAACGCAAGATCACGGTCAATGCCGTAGCTCCGGGCTTCATCGAGAGCGACATGACCAAGGCGCTCGGAGACGCGGTGGTCGACGAGGTCAAGAAGCGGGTCCCTGCGAACCGCTTAGGGCAGCCCGACGATGTGGCTGCATGTGTGTTGTTCTTGGCGAGTCCTGCGGCCAGTTATGTCACCGGCCAGGTCTTGACCGTCGACGGTGGGATGACGGGTTGATCCTTGGTCCCTCTCGGGAAGCTTATTGGCCGCTCATTCCGACGGATCTGAGTCGATGCTCCGGAGCTCTGGAGCATCGTTGGATGCTTCGATTTGGCGAATGGTCTGTCGGACGATTTGGGCTTTGAGCAGCTTGAGTTCTTTGGGGAAGTCCTTCTCCTCCTTTTCGAAGTAGTCGGCAAGGGCAATGAGTTCGGGGATGACTTCCTGAGCATGTTTGCCGTAGCTCAGGAGGATCTTCATGAGTTCTGGGGTCCGTTCTTCGCTAGCCCATGGGTTTTGGTTGCGAGTGTATTGGACACAGGCTCGGATGCCTTCGGCGATTCGGTGTTGGGCTAGGAGTTCGAGGCCTTCGACCCGGATGGTATCTGCGAACATTTCGCCGCTTGGGGCAGGATCGACGATGGCTTGGAAGATCG
This sequence comes from Pirellula sp., assembly GCA_021299695.1. Classification (GTDB taxonomy): domain Bacteria; phylum Planctomycetota; class Planctomycetia; order Pirellulales; family Pirellulaceae; genus JBKCUI01. The sequence continues at coordinate 6,185 of JAJTEK010000168.1, forward strand.
CCGGCAGGAGTGGCTGGATATCCTGGGGCGAGAGGTTTCGGTAGACCGAGCCGATACTACCGCGTGCGCGTCCGTCTTGATTGACAAGTCCGACACGGACGGCACGGTAGAGCGCCTGGCGGTCGACGCCATCTAGGGATCGGTTGAGCATACCGTTGGGTTGATCGAACAGTGCGAAGGCCATGTAGCGTTGTTGCATGCCGCGTGGGTCATTTTCTTTGTCGGTCGTAGCCAGGAGTTCGAGGAGTCGTGGGACGGTTTGCATGGCAGCAGGGCCGATGGCTGCGAGGGCATCGGCTGCTTTGATTCGGAGCCAAAGGTCGTCGTTGTCTAGGAGAGTTTCGAGGGCAGCGACTGCGGGAGCTCCGCGTCTTCGGAGTGCGGCCAGGGCTTGGCAGGCTCCGTATCGGGCTTGGAGGTTCTCTGAGGCGAGCATCTTGGTCAATGGTTCGATTGGGACCACTTTGCGGCGAGCCAGCGCAAGCGATGCTCGTTCGCGGACCACTGGGGACCAGCTAGAGAGTCGTTCGAAGAGTTGATCGATGCTGTAAGCGTCGTAGGTGCTATTGCGATCCTTGTTGTCCCAACCGAGTCCGTCGAGGATCAGCGATTTGGCGGTTGCAGGATCGATTGGAGGGAGTCGGTTGGCGCGCCGGCCGGTGAGAAATAGTTTTTTGCTAGGGAGTGCGTAGCTCAGCAGGTAGCCTCCTGTCGCGTCCCAACCGTGGTAGCTGTCATGATCGGGCTCAGGGGGGCCTTGGTGGGAGTATCTCCCATCGTAGGTTCGTGCGAAATCGAAATAGGAGGCACCGAACTGGGCCATCCAATGGCCGGTCGCATTCGGGCCCGATTGAGACACCCCGGGGATAGCCCAAAGCATATTGAAGTAGTTTCCCAGTCGCGTTCTGGGCCGTGCGAAGCGACGCTCATTCGCGAGAAGAACTCAGCGCCTTGGGTTTCATCGAGGAGGTTGAACAAGACGGCAGCCATTCCGCATTTACCGTTGTCTTCGTGGGTCTCGATCCAGGGGTGGTGATCGCCGTAGGGGATTGCCCCTTTTCCGATATAGAATCGCAGCAGTCGGCAGCTTCGTTCGATCGCCAGGCTCACTTGAGGGTCATCGACTCCGGCTTGTTTGGCCAGGACCAAGGCGATCGTCAGGGGTAGTCCTGGGGCGTTCATCATTCCGTAGCCGCCGAGTCTTCCATCGCCCAGGGCGAAGCCATGTCCCCAGGAGCCGACGGCGCTTTGGCCTTTTGCGGCTTGGAGAGCCAAGCGTTCGAGGCCAGGCATGACCGACCGATCGTCGGTTGCCAGTACGTATTCCGAGAGGAGCATGATGCAGTAGCCGTAGTGCCAAGTCTGCATGCTTTTGGATTTGAATTTGGCGGCCCATTGGACTTCCTTTTGGACCAGAGGGAGGTATTCGGGTTTTCCGCTTGCCAGGAGAGCCAGAGCGTTGAGGGATCTGGGGATAGGATCTTGGCAGCTAGGCTCTGGGTAGGAGGGCTTGGCCATGCGATTGGCGAGGGCTTGGCAACCGAGTTCGAAGAGTCGTTGGGATTTAGGGCAATCGTAGGGTGCCGTTGGGCTATAGGTCCCGAGGACTTCGCAGGGGAGTTGGACTTCGACCGACTCTCCAGCCCTCCAGCGGGTCAGATGGAGTTTCCCGGCGCCTTGTTGTGGGCGAATTCGGTGCGGGGATCTGAGGAGAAGGGTTTGCCGCCGGCTCCGAGGATGACATCACCGGGGAGGAAAATCCCATCGGCACTGGAATTCGGTTGGACTTGGGTGACGAGAATTTGGCGAGCGTCTTTGGTGACCAGTTTGTCCGAATGGATCCAGCCTCGCATGCCGGTGGGTCCGAGGTTCCAGTCCTTTTTGGAATCCTCGGGAATCGTATCACCGCGGGTAAAGTCGGGGCCTGATTCGGTTGATTTTTGGTCTTGGGCTGCGTCCTGAGTTGTGTCCTGGGCAAGGAGCAAAAGGGGGAATGTGCAGGAAGTGGCTAGGGCGAGAAACAGAGTCAGAAGCTTCATGGTTGCGGAGTTTTATTCGTTGATAACTGGAGTGATTTCGAGGTTGATTTTTTCGCTTGAGCGGAGGATGGTCATGGGGTAGGGTTTATCGGCTGGGAGTTGTTCGACGACGCTTCGGAAGTCTTCGGGGGTAAAGACTCTTTGTTTGGCGATTTCGAGGATCACGTCATCGATTTTCAGTCCAGCGTTTTGTGCTGGGCTATCGGGGGTGATCCGAGTGACGCTCACCCCGCCACGGACGGGTAGTTTGAGTTCATCGGCTTGGGATTGGGTCAGAGGTTCGACGCGCATGCCTACTTTGGCGCGGCGGACTTTGCCGAAGGAGGAGAGTTCTCGGGTGATCCATTGGACACGGGAGCTTGGGATCGCGAAGCCGACACCTTGGAATGAGCCGCTGGTGGTCATGATCGCGGTGTTGATCCCGACGAGTTGCCCATCGAGATCGATCATCGCGCCGCCGGAGTTTCCCGGGTTGATCGCCGCGTCGGTTTGGAGCAGTTGGCCTTCGACGAGTCGGCCAAGGGCGCGACCTTTGGAGCTGATGATTCCGACGCTGACGGTTTGTTCGAGGGCAAAGGGGCTACCGATAGC
>JAJTEK010000169.1 GCA_021299695.1 Pirellula sp.
CATGTATTGGTCTGCAACGATTTGCTACGTCCGATCCAGGTTTTCTCAGATTGTCAGAGGGACATAAAGGCAACGTTTTCCTTGGTAGAGACCGCAGGCCCCCTAAAAAACTAACCTGATCGAGAAAAAATCATCCAAGCATTCATGAAGGTTTTACGGAGTATTCGGCGAGCGGTAGACAGGAACCTGACCAGTCGCCAGTGGCCGATGGCAAGGTTTCGGGAATAAGCCCAGTTTGTGTCTATTGAATGGTTCTATAGATTTGGTTCTTGCAATTCAAAAAAGCAGAGGTTTTAGCGATATGATTAAGTTGCAACTAAAGGTCTTTGTGTTTCTTTTTTTCCTCCAGGCATCGGCGTCTCTGAACGCTTCGGTGGTGCAGAACGGTGATTTTGAGAACGGGCTTGCGAATTGGTCTGTGAGTCGGAATTCAGATTTTGAGGGGGATCCGATCCTGGTTGTCTCACAGTTTGAGAATTATGCTCCGACCAATGGTTCGTCTTTTGCGTTATTGCGATCGAGTTTAGGGAACACGTACAACAGCATTTCCCAGACCGTGAACATGCAAGCGGGTGATCGATTAGCCGGATCGGCTTTCTTCAAAACACGGGATTACTTGCCATTCGATGACGACGCGTACATCAGGATCGTCGAATTGGATGCGGTCCTTTTTTCGAGTCGAGTCAGTGCCGTAGGCGACTATGGAGGAACACCCTGGACAAACTTCGAGTTTACGAGCCCCACTACTGGAGCGTTCACAATCGAACTTGCAATTAGGAATGCCATCGATAGTGGTGTCAGTAGCTTCCTTGGGGTCGATAATCTTCGACCGGTTCCGGAACCGACTTCGATGGCAACGGTCTCGCTTGCATCTGTCTTTCTGCTTGGCCGACTAAAACGCTTTAGAAAGAGGTTGGTTCGTTAGGTAATTGTCTCTGGCTATTCGTTGGGATCCACCGGGTACGGTAAGCCTTGTGGGTCCATGGCGACGGTGATGGTTTCCCAGTCGATCGAGAGATTCTCTGTCGATCGAGTCTGTTGGATTTCTCCAGCGGGGGGGATTGTCAGGCGGATAGCCCAGCCATACCAGATCGCAGGATCGACCGGATAGTAATCGAATACGAAATTGCCAAGACTATAAACGATCGGTCTTCCTCGATACGAATCGATCGTTTGCGTCACATGCGGATGACCGCCGATGACGGCGGTCGCTCCCGCGTCGATCCAACGCTTGGCTTGTGTGCGTTGCTCATCGGTAGGTAGAGGGTTCATCTCGAGGCCCCAGTGGATAAACGGGATGACGATGTCTGCATTGCACGCGTGCTTGGCATATCGGATATCCTCGATGACCCAGTCGGAGTTCAGTGGCATATTGCCAGCCCGACCTTCGGTAGCTTGGTAGTCCTCTTTGCGAAACTCGTTGTATCCGAGCAGAACGATTTTTCGACCTTTGACATCGAGAATCAGCCCGCTACGAGCGGCTTGGAGATCCCGGCCTGCGCCGAAGAAACCGATATCGGCTTTGGTCAGCACATCGACGCATGCGATTAGGCCATCGGGGCCAAAGTCCAATGTGTGATTGTTCGCTAGACTCAACGCATGGAAGTATTTCTTGAGGTATTTCGGGGAGTCGCTCGCTCCTCGAAAGACGTAGTTTTTGTTGACTTGTTTTCCACCCTTTCCTAGAACGCATTCGAGGTTACCGACCGTTACATCGGCATCGAGCAAGAGTTTGGCGCATTTTTCAAAAGGGTCTTTGCCGTTGTTGACCGCATTGCCCGGTCCGTTATCGAGCATGATATCGCCGACGAATAGCAAGCTCACCGATTGACTTTTTTCGTGCTGCTTGATCTCCAACGGGCTCAGCTCTGCGACGACGCGGAAGCCGAGGTTTGCGCACCGGGTGTCGATATCGTTCCAGTTGCGGAAGCTCGATCGGGCCCACATAGGAAAGGAGTTCCAGCCGCCCCCCCGGCGGACCTTGACACTCCCTTGTTTGGGCCCTTGGGGATCTTTAGCTGGCGAGTAGCTGTAATAGAGTTTGTCGTACCAGTCGGAGGTCCATTCCCAAACGTTGCCGTGCATGTCGTGGAGCCCCATCGCGTTGGGCCGATAGGATCCGACAGGGACTGGAAACGGAGGCGTGTCCGGATCGATCACGAGGTTTTGGATCGCTTGGCGAATCGTCTTGGGATTGGGTTTGAGCGTGCGGGCTTGGGCCAAAACATCGGAGGGAGAATTGCCGACGGAGTAGTATGTGTTGGTGTTTGCTCGATTGGAATATTCCCATTCGGCCTCGGTGGGTAAGCGAACGATTCGATTTTCCTGCACCGAGAGCCAGCGGCAGAATGCTTGGCAATCCTCCCAGGTCACGTTGACCACGGGATGAGCATCGGATTGCGGGTAGCCGGTCTGTTTCCAGGAGAAGCAGCTCGGCGCGGGTCTTGAAACCGGTGGCTTCGACAAAGGCGCGGAATTGGCCGACGGTGACTTCGGTTTTCGCCATCAAGAATGGCTTGGTGATCTCGACGGGGTGTTGGGGATGTTCATCGATGATCTCATCGATGTCCGTTTGGTAATCGCGAAAATCCTCAAGCACTTGTTTGGCCGAAACGTGCGAACCCATCAAGAACCTGCCGGCTGGTATTTGTACCCATTGGATTTGGTCGGTCGGTACGGTTTGTGGGGCTTGTGGGGATTCTTGTGCAAGTCCTTTGGGGCAGGTCGCGTTGAGGGAAAGCAAGACCAGCGAAAACAGTACTGCCGAAACCAGGACCATCCTTGCCTGGGCATGTAGGGTCAAGGCATGTAGGACCAAGGGTTTGCGAATCGTGAAAACTCGGCAGGAGTCCTGGCGAATTCGGATCGCGGAAAGGAATTTAGCGTGGCCTGGAAGGAGCTTGAGCATGGGATGGTAGTGGGTCGAGGATGTTGTTTGGACATGACTTTCAATCGGCCTTGGAATTTGAGTGTAATTTGCGCTTTGGCCAAATGCAGCGTGTGGAATGCGAGCTTTTGGTGATTTTGGGAGAAGCTTTCGCGATGATTCCACGTTGTATGGGGGGGTGGAATCTACCGTTATTTGTACGATTCCCCTACAATCGAGCCCTTTCTTACCCTTTGATTTCCATCTTCCATAGGTGCCTTGTTGAGCCACGAAACCCAACCCCTGCACTACGGTGATTTGGTCCGCGACCCACGGGTCCAGGAGGCCCGCTTGTTGTTGCTCGAAGCGCTCGAGTCGCACCGGAGCAAGATCACGCAGGTACGACCGCCGAAGCCGGGTTTGGCAGAGGCTTACAAATCGGAGTTGGAACGGCTGGCCAAAGCCCGTGGCGGAGCGACTTATTTTCCTTACATTTCCAGCGGCATGGGCAATGGGCCGTTGATCGAGTTGGGCGATGGCAGCGTCAAGTTGGATTTCATCGTCGGGATCGGTGTACATGGGATGGGGCATTCGAATCCTGCGATGCTCAGCGCTTCGCTCGATGCGGCTCTTGAAGACACGGTCATGCAAGGAAACTTGCAACACGATTCGGCGTCGCTTTGGATGTGCGAGAAATTGATCTCGCTCAGTCGACTGCAGGGTGCCAAGCTTGACCACTGCTTGTTGAGCACCAGCGGAGCGATGGCCAATGAGAATTCGCTCAAGATCGCTTTTCACAATCGCGCGCCGGCCTCACGGGTGATCTGCATCGACAATTGTTTTGCGGGTCGTTCGATCGCACTAGCAGCGTTGACCGATCGGCCCGCGTATCGCACGGGAGTCCCGAAGGCTCTGGATGTGGACTATCTACCGATGTTCCATCCATCGGATCCGGAAGGGACGACTCAAGGAGCCATCCGCACGCTTCGTCAGTTGCTCGAGCGATATCCCAAGCAGCACGCATGCTTGTGGCTCGAACTGGTCGCTGGCGAAGGAGGTTACTATCCTGGCACCCAAGAGTACTTTGAGACGTTATGCCAAATCTGCCATGACCACAATATCTTGGTGATTTTTGACGAGGTCCAAACATTTTCGCGCTTGAGTCGACCTTTTGCGTTCCAGCACTTCGGACTCGATCGCTTTGCCGACATCGTGACGCTTGGGAAGATCACGCAAGTTTGTGCGACGCTTTACGGCGAGACTCTCAAGCCCAAGGGACCGTTGCTCTCGCAGACCTTCACCGCAGCGACCGCAGCGATCCGTTGTGGATTGGCGGTTTTAGAGCATCTTGAGAAGTCCAATTGCTTTGGCGACGACGGATGGAACATGCAGCGGCATCGTTATTTTCGGTCCAAGCTTCAGGCGTTGGCGGCGAAGTATCCAGGCAAGCTCTGTGGTCCGTATGGTGAGGGGATGATGATCGCCTTTACGCCCGGAGACGGAACTTACGAAACAGCCACCAAGATGTTAAGCAAGCTTTACGAGTTAGGGCTCATGGGTTTTGTCGCGGGGAGCAACCCGACGCGCTTGCGTTTCCTGCCACCTCCAGGAGTGACAACCAATGACCACATCGACATGGCATGCAAGATCATCGAAACGGCCCTGGAATCTCTTTGATTCGCAAACCGTCCTAGCAGACACACTAAACGAAGAGGCACCCTAGAGGATGGACAGCAACGAGAACACGACCAAGAGGGTCTTTGACGGGGTTGAAGTCGACATGAAGAACCGCGCCGTAGCGGCTTTTTTGGCGTACTTGCTTCCAGGAGCGGGTCATTATTACCAAGGGCGCAAGACCAAGGCGATCCTGTTTGCGACCTGCATTCTGGGGCTCTTCCTGACCGGTTTTATCATCGGACGAGGGCGCGTCGTGTACGCGTATCCGAATACCTTCAAGGTCACCAATCTCTTTCGGCTCCTCTCGAAGAAAGGCCGAGAGGAAATCGCCAAAGACAGCAGCCAGGATTTTCGTATCCATGCCTACGCCCAAGCGTTTGTTGGAATCCCCGCCTTTCCCATGATCCTTCAGTCGCGGATTGGACCACGACCGATCGATCAGCAGTTCCTCTGGGGATTCATGGCTCCGCCACCGAAAGGTTATCCCGGTGAGGGCGATCCTGACTGGCTATCGAAGTGGAACAACGAGGACTCTGCGGGTTTTGATCTAGGCTCGCTTTACACGGCCGTCGCAGGCCTTCTGAATCTGCTGGTGATCTTCGACGCCTTTGCCGGCCCGATGCCGATCCCCATCGGCCAAAACAAAAAGAAAACCTCTTAGATAGAAAATCCGTTTAAGCGATGCAAATCCTCACCGTCATTCGCGAGCGATTCCGCAAGGTATTGCAAGACCTTCTAAGCGACCCAGCCTTGGTCGATTCTTCCCTCGAGAGGATCGTGCCATCCCGAGATCCGGGTTTGGCCGACTATCAGGCCAACATCGCCATGCCCTTGCAAAAGGTGTTGGGCAAGCCCCCCCTTGAAATCGCTCAAGGAGTGGTGGATCGACTCGATCTCTCGGACATCTGCCAATCGGTCAGTGTCGCGGGGGCTGGCTATATCAATTTGCGCCTGGCCCCATCGTGGCTTGCCGAGCAACTCCAAAGAGCCTACATCGACCCTCGGCTTGGAGTCACCCAAGTCGATCCGGCCAAGACCATCATCATCGACTATTCGTCACCCAACGTGGCCAAGCCCATGCATGTCGGGCATATTCGATCGACGGTCATCGGCGATGCGATTTCCAAGGTGCTGCGATTCTTAGGTCACGACGTCATCACCGACAATCACCTTGGGGATTGGGGGACCCAGTTCGGCATGATCATCTACGGCTACAAGCACTTCTGCGACCAGGCCGCTTATCAAAAGCATCCGGTAGCCGAGTTGAGCCGTTTGTACCGCAAAGTCCAGGCCATCAGCGGATATCAAGAGGCCCTTGTCCAGGTATCTAAGCTCGAGCAGGCGATCGAATTTGCCCAGCGTCGCCTTGAGCAAACCCAAGTCAAGCTCGCTGCAGCACCAGGCGACAAGAAGCTCGCTAAGGAACTCACCTCAGCCGAGCGTGCCGTGGCCACAGCGCAGGACGAACTGCTGAGCAATGCGAACAAGATCGCAGATCTGCAAAAGGACAACTTGCTCATGTCCGAGTCGACTACCCATCCGCAAATCTACGAGAAGGTATTGGCCGAGACGGCCCGATTGCACCGAGGCGACGAGGGCAACTTGAAGCTCTGGAACGAGTTCCTACCCAACTGCCGCGAAGAGATCGATACCATCTATCGCAGGTTAAACGTGCAGTTTGATCATTGGTACGGCGAGAGTTTTTACCATGACATGCTCGGCGCTGTTGTCGAGGAGCTATTTGCCAAGGGGCTTGCGGTACAGAGCGACGGAGCCGTGTGCGTGTTCCTCGAAGGCTCCGAGGCACCGATGATCGTGCAAAAGCAGGATGGAGCCTACCTCTACGCGACGACCGACCTAGCGACGGCGATGTTTCGCGAACGCGAATTTTCGCCAGACATTTCTTTGTATGTCGTCGATCATCGCCAAGGCGAACACTTCCGAAAACTCTTTTCCGTGCTGGATAAAATCGGACTCGACCGCACCGACTTTCGCCACATCAGCTTCGGTACGGTCATGGGAACCGACGGCAAACCCTTCAAGACCCGATCGGGAAGCACCGTGGGGCTCGAATCGATGCTCGATGAAGCCGTCGCAAGGGCGATGGAGGTCGTATGCAATCCCGACCGATTGGGAGGCTCCGGAATCCAAATGGACGACCAGGAGAGGCTTGAAATCGCCGAGACGGTAGGACTCGGTGCGATCAAGTATGCAGATCTTGCTCACAATCGAACCAGCGACTACATCTTTGATATGGACAAGATGGTTCGGCTCGAAGGCAACACATCGGCCTATATCCAGTACTCCTACGCTCGAATCCGCAGTATCTTGCGCAAGGCCGAGGAGAAGGGATGGAAGCAAGTCCAGTGGGAGTTATCACCCATGGATTTGACCCAAGGATCCGAATTGGCCCTAGCGCTGCATTTGGTCCGCTTTGAGGAGATGCTCCAGCAATCGATGCAGGACTACACACCCAATATGATCACGGACTACTTGTACGAGTTGGCGAAACTCTACAGCAGTTTTTACGAGCAATGCTCGGTGTTGAATTCCCAATCGCAAGCAGAGGGGTATTCACGGCTCAAGCTATCGTCGATTGTAGCCAGGACGCTCAAGTGCGGCTTGGAGCTTTTGGGGATCAGCGTCGTCGAGCGGATGTAAAGACCGCCTTGAAGGCAGAGCGTTCGAGAGCGTTGCAGAGCCGCGTGCTGATGGTTTCCCTGTTTCCTTTTTTGCAAAACTTACGGACCTTTCTATGTTCAAAACGACCCGCCGATCCTTCAGTCTTGCACTTTTATCTCTATCGGCTCTCGGAGGCTACGGGAACTTGCATGCGCAACAAGCCACCACCGCACAAACACCCGGCCAACGACCACCTAGCCAGGTCTTTTGGATCGGTGGCTACGGTCCTGGGATCTATGCTAGCCGTTTGAACGCCGATGGATCGATGGTCGAACCACTTTTGGTGGCCAAGCAGGCCAAGGCCTCGTTTTTTGCGATGCATCCGACGCTGGACATTCTCTATGTCGTGACCGAGACGGCGATCAACGATCGGGAGCGAGCCGCCTCGCTGGCAGCTTATCAATTCGACCGGGCGGCCTACCAAGCGACACAATGGTCTGACGCGAAGGCTCTGGAGTTGAAGCTCGTCAATGTCGAACGTGTCGGCGGCAATGGGCCTTGTCATGTCACCGTCGACTCGGCGGGACAATTCGCGGTGGTCTCCAACTATGGCAGCGGTTCGGTGTGCTTATTTCCGATCCGGCCTAACGGATCGCTTGAACCGGAAAGCTCTGTGATAGAGCACCAAGGCAGTGGGCCGAATGCAGCTAGGCAAAAAGGGCCCCATGCGCACTGTGCGATGGTTGACCCGACGAACCGATGGGTTCTGGTAGCTGATTTGGGTTTGGATCAAGTCTTGGTGTATCGGCTCGATGGGTCCAGCAAGAAGTTAGTGCCTGGACCGAATCCATTTTTCAAGCTTGCAGGGGGAGCGGGCCCTAGGCACTTGGCATTCCATCCTGATGGCAAGATGGTCTACATCATCAACGAGATGGGAATGACCCTAACGAGCGCTGCTTGGGATTCAGAGACTGGGACGTTGACTCAGATCGCGACGGTCGGAAGTGTCCCGGAGGAGACGTTGCAAGCAGGTTGGTCAACGGCTGAGGTTTTGGTGCATCCATCGGGTCGATTTGTCTACGGCTCGAACCGAGGCCACAACACGATAGCCTTGTTTGCGATCAGTCCGAAGGATGGTGGCGCGGTACGTATCGAGAATTTTTCGACGTTGGGCAATACTCCGAGGAACTTCCGGATCGACCCTGCGGGTCAATTTCTATTGGCAGAGAATCAGGACAGCAACACAGTCCATTCGTTCGCGATCGATCGGGGGACAGGATTTCTCAAGGCGACGGGTCATTCGATTTCGGCAGAGAAGCCTGCATGCATCAAATTCATGACGGTGCGATCGGCGCCTTGAAGTTCTTGCTTTGCGAGAAGAACTCGCAGGGGTTTTCGTAGACGACTTTGCGGATCAGTTCGCGAGAGTGACCGCGTCGTTTCAGTTCCATGATCAAGTCAGGGATTGCGGTGGGTTTGCTTGGTCCCCAGTCGCCGGCGGAGTTGGCCATGAGCCGTTCGGTACCGAATCGTTCGATCATATCGGCAGCGCGAGCCGGTGTGCATTTGGTGATTGGGTAGAGGGTCATGCCTGCCCAGAAACCTCGGTCGAGGACTTCTTGGATGGTATGTTCTTCGACGTGATCGACCAGGACACGGGAACGCTCGATACGCGCGTCGCTGACGAGCATATCGAGGATCATTTTGGTCCCTTGGTATTTGTCTTCCAGGTGGGGGGTATGGATCAGGATTTGTTGGTTGAATCGAGCGGCCAGATCGACGTGTTCGAGGAAGATGGTCGATTCATTTTTGGTGTTTTTATTCAGGCCGATTTCACCGATACCGAGGACGTTGCTCGCCTCGAGGAATTCGGGGATCATGGCGATGACTTCGCGTGAGAGCGAGACGTTTTCGGCTTCTTTGGCGTTGATGCACAGCCATGTGGAGTGCTTGAGGCCGAACAGGGCGGCGCGTTTGGGCTCAAACTCGGTGAGTTGTCTGAAGTAGTCGCGAAAGCTCTCGACGCTACCGCGGTCGAAACCGGCCCAGAAGGCCGGTTCGCTCATGGC
>JAJTEK010000170.1 GCA_021299695.1 Pirellula sp.
GAGGTATTCTTGATCGGTCATCACAGCGCGTCCCTGGCGAGCCTCGCGGTGCCGACTGGCAACCTGAGGGATAACGACCAGTCCCCCTGCTCGGGCCAGGGCAAGCCCATCGGTGGTCGAACCGGGCCCGCCCCCGCAGAGATTCTCGGGCATCTGCGATGCGTCGGGGACAAGCACCACTCCGAAACGGATTTGTTTGGGAATCATGAGCAATCCGCTCGCTTCCCATCCTTCGAGGACCGGCCAGCGAACGCGTTCGATTCTCAGCGTCGCGTCGCTTGCCAAACCTGCGCGATCGAGAGGCGTACCAGAGGATTCCTTGACGGCCATGTCCTGGAGGTTTTTTGGAAGCGAACTTTCCAAGATCCACTCGGATGCTTCGACCCGTGGATCGATCAATCCGATACTCTGGGCGTATTGAGCCCGAAGTTTCTCGATTTCTTGGAGGTACGAGCCACCGGTCGGACTGGGTTTAGGCCAACTCGATTCCCTGGTCTGGATCGACGATTCGATCTGCTTGAGCAAGAACCGATCGACTCCGGCGACCAATTCCGAGGCGATGTCCTCTTGGGCCTCTAAACGCTCCGTTCCGGGTAACTCGATCGCAGCGATGGGTTCGATCTTGTCAAAGTGATCGGCTGGGAATTGTCCCAAGGTACTACAAGTACCGATTGCAGACAGGGCGCATGCGATGAGCATTCGGAACGCAGATCGAAATTTTGTTAGGAGCGTAAGCATGAGGCACCAGCGGGTAGGAGACACAGGAACCGACCAAGGGAAAGGAAAAGGGGGGAATCAAGAGGGCGGGTAAGCGATATTCTAACCGATTCTAGGTTCGTGCATCGCACCGGATTTCTTCGCACTCGCACTCGCCCCTGTAGCTGCAAGTCTTGGCCCCGCCGGCATGAAGCCGACGGAGGCCAAGAAGAGCTCGATGGCCGCTGGGTAAGCCTACCGTCGGGCTTGCCCCGGCGGAGGCGTAACTTGCAGCTACAAATGTTCGTTAGAATGGCGGGATCGCCACGCTCGCGACTGATGGTTGCGGGCGGATTAAACCGATCCGAAGCAAGGGAAAGCCATGGACTCGCCAAACGACCGATACCGGCAGATCGCCCAGAGGCATGGAGTGGATTTGGCGAGTGTTTCGCCGCCGAGCTTTGCAGACCGCATCGAAGCTCTCGAAAAATGCCTTGCCGATATGAACGTCCCGTTCCCGATCCCTCAAGGCAAGGCCCAGGAGTGCTTGCGTGCAGCTTGCTCAGGCCAACCCTTTCGGATCGGGATGCTCTCGGACCAGACGGTCGATTTGGGCGTCTATACCAACGCGCAACACTACGATGCCTACACCTTCGAAGAGAACTTAAGCTGGGCATGTCTGATCGCCGAGCAGCAAAGGACCAAGCATCGTTATGCATGCCGCGAGTACCTTCACGGTGAGGAGCTTTTTTCCATCGGTGGCTCGGTGATCCCCGATTTTTATCTCCTTAATGCCAGGATCTTCCAGCAAACCCAGTGGCAGTTAGCAACCGTCAATCAAATCATCCCAGCCGAACTTTTTTTCACTTGCCACTCCAGACGGTTCTTCCCAGTGACGACCTTCATGAGAGCCTTGGAACAAGACTATCTTCAGGAGCCGGATATCGGCCATGATGTCGCTGGACATGTATCGACCTTCACGATTCCTGTGGTTGCCCAACTGATGCAAAGCCACGGATTGGCACGCAATACGATCTATCGAGAACGCGACGCGGCCCTGGCCCTCGCGAGCGATCCGCACGAACGCCAAGCGATCGAACGTCGTGGGGATGAGCTGTTGCTCTATGCCGAACGGATCTATTGGTTTACGGTCGAATTTGGACTGGTCCTTGAGGACCCATCGATTCGTGCGTACGGAGCAGGCATATTGTCATCTCCCGGCGAAACCCGGTTTAGCATCGATTCGAACCGACCGACGCGTATCCTGGTCGATCCGTCGAGCGATCGGGATTTGCTCAGGCTCGCGACGACCGATTACCTGATCAACGAATTCCAGAAAACTTATTTCGTCATACGGCAGTTCCATCTACTCGAGAGCATCACTCCCGAGCGGATTGTTAGGATCGCCAAGCTTGCATCGAAGCTTCCCCACTTCTCTTGGCGGGATTTAGTGCCTGGCGATCAGGTCATTCAAGTCGGAGAGTCGGCCGTTTCGACCAATGAGAAGTACCTGCGACTGGCTTTTCACAGTTTCGACACCCACTGCGAACAAGGGGACGAATGCTTGACTCGCACTGCGATTCGCAACCTAAGATTATTCGCAAAAAAATCAAACGCCAACGCGGAGCTCTGCGAGCTTTTTGGAAGCCAGATCCCCCCGGTTCCGGCCGGGATCATGGATTGGTTTGTCCCCAGGGATGATCAAGGAGAATTCACTCAAGAGATCCGCCCGCTGGATCTCGATTAGGCCTACCAGATTTCGGCTCTACCGCTCTCGGCCCGGCGTTTTCTATTTCCAGGAAATTGCTTCGGCAAGGGTGTTGCTTTCACAAATCCATTCTTTATCCTGGCGACAGAGTGGCTCTGAGGTATCCTCTAGCCCGTCCTTGCGAGTCCCTACGGCCGGGTAAGCTCTTCCCGGTTTGTATACGCACACTTTTGGAAGGCCCAGGAGACCACCGGCGATGTATCGATACCTGTTTTGCGCGGTTACTTTTTTGCTCACTTTTCCTGGGCTTTCCCAAGACTCTGTGGCCCTTGGAGACCAACGGCCCAACATTCTGTTCATCTTCTCAGACGACCATGCCCAAGCTGCGATCTCTGCGTATGGGTCCAAGGTCAACACCACACCTCACCTAGATCGGTTGGCAACTGAGGGGGCTCGGTTTTTGAATTCGTTTGTCACCAATTCCATCTGCACCCCGAGCCGCGCGACGCTTCTGACCGGGCAATACTCCCACCAAAACGGCGTCCCTGTCTTCAACCGCTTCGATGGGACAAGGGACAACGTCGCCAAGCATTTGCAAGTAGCCGGCTACCACACCGGGATGATCGGCAAGTGGCATTTGGGAAGCGACCCGACTGGATTCGATCGTTGGATCGTCTTGCCCGGTCAAGGATCCTACTGGAACCCCCAGTTTCTTGTTCCAGGCAAAAAACTCACCATCGAAGGGCACTGCACTCAGGTCACAACCCAACTCGGGATCGAGTTCCTCGAGACCCGTCCCCAAGACCAACCCTTTTTCTTGATGCTCCACCACAAAGCACCGCACCGCGAGTGGGATCCGGATTTGAAGAACAAAGCCCTCTTTGCCGATCGCGAGTTTCCTGAACCACCGACGCTTTGGGATGACTACAAAACTAGGCCAGCGGCCCTCCCGGAAAACGAACAAACCATCGCCAACGATCTGACTCGCCGAGACCTGAAACTCAATCCGCCGGAGGAATTGCAAGGCCAGGAGAGGAACAAGTGGCTCGGGGTCAAACCCACGAGCGTTACCGTCGACGGCCAAAACCTCGAAGGCAAAGCGTTGGTCCGATGGAAATACCAACGCTACATGCAAGACTACTTGGCCTGCGTCCAGGGGGTCGACGATAGCGTCGGAACGATGCTCGACTACCTCGATGAAAAGGGATTGGCCGAAAACACCCTGGTTATCTACACCGCTGACAACGGTTGGTATCTCGGTGAATTCGGGATGTACGACAAACGCTTTATGTACGAACCAGGGTTGCGATCCCCCTTGATCATGCGTGGACCGGGAATCAAACCAGGCTCGACTCCCGACGCCATGGTCGCCAACATCGATCTTGCACCGACCTTCTTAGGATTCGCAAACCTTCCTATTCCCGAGTTCATGCAGGGCCGATCGCTCGTAGGGGTGCTCCAAGGCCAGGTGCCTAGCGATTGGCGCAAATCCGTTTATTATCGCTATTACCATGACCCTGGACATCACAACACCCGCGCGCATTTCGGCGTACGTACCGCGACGCACAAGCTGATCTATTATTGGCGCAAAGAAGCCTATGAGCTGTTCGATCTGACCGAAGATCCCCTGGAGCAAAACAACCTGCTGTTTCCAAACGGTGCATCCGGTAAAGAAGCGACGAGCAAGCTCTTTGCAGAGATGAAACACGAGCTCGATCGCTTACAAAAACTCTACAACGACGATGGCAAATATGCCGACCCTCAGACTTGGCCCAAAGGCGGTTCCGATGGCCCGTTTGATGACAAAGCCCCCTTAGGGCGCATGAGCATCCCGCAAGCGATCGCTGTCTCGAAGGGGGGGTGACACGGGCGAGAATCCCCTCTAAAGGGGGTTGCTGCCCCTCTAGGGCTTCATCTAAGGGGGGTATTTTCACATTTTTGGCTTGGGGATAGTTTCGGCTAGGGTATCGAACTTGATATAGTGAACGAATCGTTGGCCCTGATTACTCGGATTCTCTTTTCTTTTCTATCCCCGAGGTTTTGATCATGTCGATTTGCTCATCTTCGGTTCGCGTTAGGATCAAGCTCAAAGCCAGTGGTGGTTTCACCCTCGTAGAGCTCTTGGTGGTTATCGCGATCATCGGCGTTATGGTTGGTTTGTTGCTCCCTGCGGTGCAAGCAGCACGGGAAGCTGCACGTCGGATGCAGTGTCAAAACAACTTGAAACAACAAGTCTTAGCGCTTCATAACTGCCACTCTGCCCTGAAACGATTCCCGCCCCAAGCAGGTAACTTTGGGGGAGCTTGGTATGCTCCATTGTATTTCCATATGCTTCCCTACATGGAGCTCAATACGGTTTGGGAGATGGCCTCGACGTGCGATCTTGGGGCAGCAGTTGGCCAAGCCAGACCCAGCAACACCGTCAATCTAGGCTATACATGGCCCACTTGGGGATCGGTCAACACGACCAACCAAACCTGGCTTCGTCAGACCAGCATTCCCTCGTTCCGATGTCCGAGTGACTCGACGCTCGGAAATGGGTTGGATTGGACCCCTGGTGATGCATCCTACGCCGGTAATTTCCTGATTTTCGGTGGCGATCGAAATGCCACCGCAGTTTGCGGAACGGCCGCTGCGCCCTGGGAAACCTGTTGGGACGGTAAAGCGAAGTTTTCGACAGTCAAAGACGGATCGTCGAACACCATCATGTTGGCTGAAAAACTCTCTCGATGCGATGGTTCGGGGCTAGGAGGAAACTGGTGGATGCGCGGTGTATTTCGAATCGGCGGAGTCGGAGGTTCGCAGCCAAACTCCGGGGTGCCGGTCGATAGTTACCCAGGAGACCGTCTTTCATCTGTCTTCGGCGGTGGCCGGGGGCGCGATGGTGTGATTTTTACCTATGGCATCGCTTCGCGATTTCAGGTCAACCCAAACTTGCCTCTTGCCAATGCAGCCAATGGAGGACGATGCGACCGACGCTTGGCCTCAAGCCAGCACTCTCTCATGACGGTGGCTTATGTCGACGGTTCGATCAGCAGTTTGTCCGGTGGTATGGATTCCCGCATTTGGTTCTGGAGCTTGACACCAGACGGTGGCGAAGTAGCGAACCTACCTGAGTAGCGAATTTTACTTTTTGCATGTCTTTATTCCAAAACGGCCGGAGTGTCCCATGAAGGTTTCTTCCTGGATAGCGATTTTCACCATCCTTGCTTTGTTTGTGGGATGCCAGCGTCCCAAAGGTACCATCGAAGGGGAGGTTATCTTCGATGGAAAGCCAGTGCCCGGAGGAATGCTCAGCTTTGTATCCATCGGGCCCAAGAACACACTGACCGTCGAGGGGTTCTGCGAACTGGGTCGCGATGGCAAGTTCAAGATTGAGTTGCCTGTCGCCGAGGTCATGGTAGGCGTCGATAACCGGGAGTTTGAGCCGATGCCAGCGACTCGGCCGGCTATGCTACCCGGAGACAACCTTCCGCCCGAAGTCCGCAAGAGCCTATCGGAGGGTACCAAGGCCGCTTCGAGAGTATCGGATCGATGGGTCCAACTCCCCCAACGGTACTACCTGCCGGAAACCTCGAAAATCAAGATCAAGGTCGCCAAGGGACCGCAGAACTTGCAGATCGAGCTTACGCCATGAGACTTGTACTTATCTGGCGGTTCGGTCCATCCGACCTTACCTGCCTAGCCAGAGTATGACCGCCACTCCTAGAGCCATGCGGTAGAACGCAAAGGGCGCAAAACCCCGTGAACGGACCCATTGCATAAACCAAGCGATCACCGCCAAGGCAACTAGGAAACTCGTGACAAAGCCGATCCCCAACGTCAACCACTGACGCGAGTCGATTTGGATCGGGCTTTTGACTAGGAACTGCAGAAGCTTGAATCCACTCGCTGCGAACATCACTGGAATTGAAAGGAAAAAGCTAAACTCCAACGCTGCAGGTCGCGACAGACCCATGATCTGACCACCGGCAATCGTCGCCATCGATCGGCTCGTTCCAGGAAACATCGCCGCGAGGATCTGCGCCGCTCCGATGAAAATCGCCTGCCGAAGGGTCATCTGCTCGACCGAGTAGGTACTGGCCGTCTGAGAGTACCGCTGGTCGATCCACAACATCGCGATGCCCCCTAAAAGCAGAGACGCTCCGATGACCCAGGGGCGTTCGAGGTTCTCACCAATGAGCTCGTCCATCAAAAAACAGGGAATCGCAGTGACCACGAAACTGATGATGACCAACGCCAGGGGATGTTTCCACCAAGGAACGCTCGAGGGGTTCGAATCCGAGCCCTTCTGCTGGACATTTGTCAGAAACGATTGGACGAAGGAAACAAGTCTGGGCCAAAAATAGACCACCACGGACAGGATCGCCCCGAGCTGGATGACAACCGAGAACATTTTCCAAAATGGATCGTCTAGCTTCATTGCCATGGCCGCTTGCGTCAAGACGATGAGAGCCGTCGAACTGACGGGCAAAAACTCCGTCAAGCCTTCGACGATCCCGACCAAAACAGCCACCCAATAATCCGACATGGTCCCTCGTTGCCTTTTCTCTACGGCGTTGTACTGATCGGTCTTGCGATGA
>JAJTEK010000044.1 GCA_021299695.1 Pirellula sp.
GGGAATCCTGAGTCGATGCGTAAAGAGGCCCAGCGCAGGGGTCGCAAGTGGACGAAATACAGCAGGCACTCGGAGCTTTTTTACAGCAAGAAATCGGTCGAGTTCGATGTGGAAAACGGCAGGTTCCGAAGAGCTAAGAACAGGGGCAGCAGGTCGGAATCGGGGGGCAAGAGCGCCGCAAGTTAGCTGGGTAGTTCGATGGTGCGAGTTCGATGGTGCCAGGCACGAATGGCACTTCGTACCACCGCCTGGCGGCAGGTGGCTACGGCGAGAGGTGGCCAAGGGGTTGTGTGGGGAGAGAAAGGCCTCCACCGCCTGGCGGCAGGTGGCTACGGCGGCAGGTGGCTACGGCGGCAGGAGGGCCGGTTGGGTTGATTGGATTCGCCTGGTACCGGTTAGTACTTAGCGAGCTTGCGCAGGACCTCGATCCCTCGATCGAGCATCGCATCGCTAGCGGCAAAAGAGATGCGGAAATGGGAATCCCGCCTTGAAAAGATGTGACCAGGGATGACCAGCAACTCGTTGGCTATCGCCTTAGCGACAAAATCGGTCGCATTTCCTGAAGGAACTTTGGGGTAGATGTAGAAGGCACCACCGGGCTGGACGAACTCGTAGTAGCCTTGCAAACCCTCGACGATTCGGTCCCGTTTCTTTTCGTAGTTGGCGTAATAGCCCGTCATGTCGTAGTCCAACGCTGCAAGGGACGCATGTTGCAAAGGAGTCGGAGCGCAGACAAACGTGTACTGCTGGAGTTTGATCATCGTTTGGATGATCGGTGCCGGACCATGGACATATCCAAGCCGCCAACCGGTCATGGCGTACGTTTTCGAAAAACCATCGATCACGATTGTCTGTGGGTTGAATTCGGCAGGAGACGGCACCGGGGTTCCAAATTGAAACGCGCTGTAAATCTCATCGGAGACTAGCGCGATTCCTTTTTCTAGACACAACTCAGCGATCCCGCGAACCTCTTGGGTCGACGCATTGACGCCAGTGGGGTTCGATGGACTATTGAACAGCACCAACTTGGTCTTCGGTGTGATCGCACTGCGAACCTTATCCAGATCGATTCTGAAATCAGGATAGGTATCGATCAGCACGGGAACGCCGCCGACGAGTTGGATCAGCGGAACGTACATAACGAAGTAAGGATCGAAAACGATGACCTCGTCTCCGGGATTTACCAAACTGAGCATGGTCAAGACCAAGCCACCGCTAGTACCCGAGGAGATAAACAGACTTCGATCGTCGTGGTTGTACCGATCTGCAATGTCCTTCTCGAGTCGCTCGATCAGCGGCGCGATGCCTTGGGTCGGCGAGTACATATTCCTTCCGGTGCGAATTGCTTCACAAGCCTTCTCTTTGATCACCTCGGGCACATCGTAATCGGGCTGCCCGATCGATAGATTGATTGGGTTTTTCATCGATGCGGCCAGCGCAAAGACTTTACGAATACCGCTGGAGTCGAAGGCTAAGGTTCGCTGGGCAATCCAGGATTCAGGATTGGTGGAGTTCATGATTAAGCATCCTGAGGGGAAACTTTGTTGGCCGTCCGGAGGGATTTCTCTGTGATGATTCGGTTCACCGAGTTGAGAATGGCCAAAATGGTCGCTTCGACCGAATCTGTTGAAGCTCCCATACCGCGATACGATTGACCTTCATGCTCGACCTCGACGGTTACTTCTCCGATCGCGTCGCGTCCAAGGCTCGCGCTGCTGACTCGGAATTCTTGGCAAGTGAGTTTGATACCGGTTATTTTTTCGACGGCCCAGAAGGCTGCATCGATCGGTCCGTCCCCTTGTTGGACGTGTTCAGTAGATTTCTTGCCTTCCATCGAAAGCGTCAGTTTAACCGATGGGGCTTGGCCCGAACCGCTCGCTAGCTCGTATTCAACGAGCGACCAACCGGGTACCGCCGCTCCGCTGATCTGCTGTTGAATCAGGGCCGCGACATCTCCATCGAAGATGTTTTTTTTCTTGTCGGCAAGGATTTTAAATTGCTCGAAAAGGACTTGGAGTTGCTCGCCTGTGAGTCGATAACCGAGCTCGCGTGCGCGGTCGGCTAGTGCGGCTCTGCCGGAGTGTTTCCCAAGCACCAGATCGGTTTTGGAGAAACCGACATCTTCGGGCCGCATGATCTCGTAGGTGCTACGGTCCTTCAGCATTCCATCTTGGTGGATTCCCGCCTCATGAGCGAAGGCATTTCGGCCGACGATCGCTTTGTTGCGTTGAACATCCATACCGGTGATTTTACTGACGAGTCGACTGGTAGGTACCAACCGCTCGGACTTGATCCCCGTACTGGTCGAGTAGAAATCGCTTCGGGTGCGCATAGCCATAACGACTTCTTCGAGCGAGCAGTTTCCTGCACGCTCACCGATACCGTTGATGGTGCATTCGATTTGGCGGGCTCCTGCGGCCACGGCCGCTAGTGAATTTGCGACAGCCAGTCCGAGATCATCGTGGCAATGGCACGAGAGGATCGCTTTGTCGATGTTTGGAACGCGATCGAGTAGGGCTTTGATTCTGGCGGCCATCTCGCTCGGGGTGGTATAGCCTACGGTGTCAGGAACATTGATCGTTGTGGCACCTGCATCGATAGCAGCTTCGACCACACGGCACAGAAAGTCGATTTCCGTCCTGGCGGCATCTTCGGCTGAGAACTCGATATCGTCACAGTAGGACAGAGCCCGTTTGACTCCGCTAACGGCCCTCTCGACGATCTGGTCTTGGGTCATCCTGAGTTTGAATTCCCGATGGATCGCACTGGTGGCCAGAAAGACGTGGATCCGAGCGCGTTGGGCTTTCTGGAGAGCCTCCCAAGCTCGGTCGATATCGCCGTCATTGCAGCGGGCCAAACCGCAGATGATCGGGCCTCGGATGCTCGAAGCGATCTCGCGTACGGCTTCGAAATCCCCCGGGCTTGCGATCGGAAAACCAGCCTCCATGACGTCGACTCCCAAGTCCGAGAGGGCTTGAGCAACCTCGAGTTTTTCGGCAAGGTTCATACTTGCCCCGGGGGATTGTTCACCGTCTCGGAGGGTTGTATCGAAGATTTGGATAACGCGTGGGGTAGGATCGCTCATAATGAATTGGGCAAAAATCGAGGTTGGGCCTGCGCAAGCTTGCCACTATTGGGTGCTTATTTCAGGTCGGCTTGCCGAGGAATCGGGCAAACTGGGCGGCTCTACGAACTATCGTACCGAAAAAAAAATTTCCTGAAACCGATGAATTCCCTAGGTTCATCGCTAGAGCGACTTTAAACAGGGGGGATCCCCGATCGCGGATGGTACGCGGATTGCTTTGGTAGACCCTTTGGAAATCTTGCTCGATCCTTGGGCAAACATTTCTTCTACCCAAAAAGTCGAAAGCGTCTTTGGGGGCCCGTTGGTTGTAAGGCCAACAGGTCTTCGTGCTTTCGATTTTTTTTCTTGCTATCCAAGTCCCTACGCGCGTCGGACATCGGCGTGCTGAGGTACCCCATCGGCCTGGTTGTGGTGTCCGCCTCACCGCACCGGCCGGGGTATTTCTATTTCTATACGAAGCTCTCAGGGCACGAATGCCAATTCGTTGGAATTGATCAGCACGAGGATCAACTCCTGGAAACTGCGCCCCTGGCCGAGAAAGGCTTCGCACATTCGATGTTCGGTCTCGGAGGGATTCCGGCCCAAGATCGCTCGGTAGGCATCGGTGATTTTCTCGATGCGACCGGCAAGCTGACCGGATGCCTGAGCGACCCAATCTGCATTGAGCAGCGCAAGGGCTTGAGAGGGTACGATCGATGTATCGCGCCTCGCGCACGAGACGGTATTTTCTGGAAGATCGAACGACTCCATCCAAGGAATTCGGACGGTTCGTTTCTGGACCAAGTAGAGACTTCGAACCGTTTGGTGATTCTCGGGTGACGGATACCACCCCTTGGTCTTCGTTTCGTTATCATCGAGGACTGCGGGGTTGGACTGCAAGACATCGTCGCTGAGTACCGGCCAGACTGGTGGTCCTCCGTTTCGATGTTGCAACTGGCCTGTCGTTTGCAGGACCACGTCGCGCAGTTGTTCGGCGCTGAGGCGTCGGAGTTTTCTCCAAGGTCCGATCGGAGCCGAATAGGCATCCGACGCGACGATGTACTTGATCAAAACTTTGAGCGACCAATCGTGCTCGACCAAGTAGACCGACAGGTGGTCCAAAAGCTCTTTGGAGATCGGGGCCGAACCGGTGACACCCAAATCGTTGGAGCTGGCGACTAGGCCTTGGCCAAAAAGGTTTTGCCAAACGCGATTGACGATGACGCGAGCCGTCCATGGGTTTTCCTTGCTGATGATCCACCGGGCCAAGGCCAATCGTCGGCCGGTGGTTCTTCCATGCCCGGGTGGTTCGATTGGAGGTGCGTTGGGAAACAGCACGCTGGGGAAACCAGGTTCGACCTGTTCCAAGGGTTTTTGGTAGTTGCCTTGATCTAGCACTCTAATCGGCTCGATAGGGTCCTTGCCATCGGTTGCAAAAAAGCCTGTTGCATTGTCGGCAAGAAGTTTGGTCGATTCATCGAATTGAGTCGCTGCGAAGAAAGCTCGGAATCGGTAGTGATCTTCTTGGGACAAAGGATCGGTTTTGTGGTGATGGCATCTGCAGCAAGAGAGGGTCAGGCCCAGGAATGCCGATCCGGTCGTCTCGGTCAGATCGGTCAGAACCTCTGCCCTCGCTCGGTCTTGTTCATTGAAGAGTTTGGCCGCGTTGTCGTAGGGTCCGAGCCGAAGATAGCCTGTAGCGATCAAGCGATCGAGTTCTAAGAGCGATTCGGGTGGTCCGTCGAGCAATTCATCGCCGGCCAATTGCCAGAGGACGAACTGATCGTAAGCCAGATCCGAGTTCAATGCCCGCACGACGAAATCGCGGTAGTTCCAGGCTTGTTTGCGGAATTCGTCCCAATCGAATCCATTGCTATCGCTGTATCGCACGACATCGAGCCAGAGCCTTGCCCAATGCTCACCGAAACGCGGGTCGGCCAGCAACCGATCGATTTGGTGCGTAAAAGAACCGCTTGACTCATCGGATTCAAAATCCTGGACTTCATCGTAGCTTGCTCGCAAACCGATCAGATCGAGCGAGAGTCGCTCGAGACGATCCTTTTTAGAAATCCTATCCGAATTCAGCGGTTGGATTCCAGACAAGGGCTCTGCCAAGAATCGATCGATGGGGTGCGATTGCCGTTGGCCTATCGAGTCGAGGGTACCTGACTCGGGAATAAATGACTCGGGGATACGGGGGTCTTGGATCGGTTGCAAAGACCAAAGGTCCAATCGGTCCGATCCAAAGAGCCGAGCGATGGGGTTGTTTGGATCCTCGAGAGCCGTACCGATCGATCGAGTCGAGCCGGATGCTAGATGTTGAGTTGCATTCGGTGGAAATGGGTCTTGTTGTGCGAAACCAGTGGTTCGGAGAACCAATGCGATCATGAGGCTAAGGCATGCCCAAATTCGTCGTGGGCCAAGCACCGAAGACCGAGGGGTTTGAAGTATCGGTCTCATACGAGGATATCCATCAGCGGGCTTGCCGAGCCGGCAACTCCGGTGATTCGTTCATCGCGACCGCTGACTTCCAACGACAATCGTTCGTGATCGATACCAAGTGCCGTGAGGATGGTCGCATGCAGGTCGCGAAATTGGATGGGACGTTCGGTTGCTATCAATCCGATCTCGTCGGTCGAGCCGATGCGGAGACCTTTTCGGATCCCCCCACCGGCCATCCAGATTGTAAATCCAGCGGCGTTATGTTGTCGGCCCATATCTCCTTGTTTCATCGGTGTCCGACCGAATTCGCTTGCCCAGACGACCAAGGTCGAATCGAGGAGTCCGCGTTGTTTCAGGTCCGTCAAGAGTCCTGCGACACCGATGTCGGTCCATCTGGCTCGGGGGGTGTGGTTTTCGGTAAGCTTTGCGTGCGCATCCCAACCATCTTTGTCTGGCATATCGTAGAGTTGAACGAAGCGGACCCCTTGCTCGACGAGCCTACGGGCCAACAAGCACTTGCGAGAGAAACTCTGTGTTCGAGCCTCGGTAGAATCGATCCCATAGAGTTTATGAATGTGCTCCGGTTCGTCCTCAAGACGACCGACCTGCAGGGCGGAGGCTTGCATGCGGTAAGCCAGTTCGTACGAGGCGATTCGGGCATCGAGTTCCGTCGCTCCGGCGTACTGATCACGATGAAGGCGATTGAGTTCGTAGAGCAAATCGAGCGATGGACGTCGGCCGCTAGCCAACGGCTCGGGAGGGATCAAATGATGCAAGGGTGGGTTTGACGTGCCAAATCGAGTGGGTTGGAATGCAGGGGGCAGAAAGCCGTTGGTGTAATTGGCCGAGCCTCCTAATGGGCCCGCGTCGAATAGGACCACGTATCCGGGCAGTTCCTGCGACTCAGTACCCAGTCCGTAGGTCACCCACGAGCCGAGGCTAGCTTTACCTGCTCGAACATCCCCGGTGTGGAGTTGGTAGCTGGCCGGCGCGTGGTTATTGCTATCGGCTTGCATCGAGTGAATAAAGCAAAGATCGTCGACATGCTCGGCCGTATGGGCCATCAGTTCGCTGACCCACATTCCCGATTGGCCGTAGGGCTTGAAGGCATAAGGGCTTTTAAGGATCACATCGTCGCAACCGTGGAAGACGTTGGCATGCCGAGTCGCATTCAAAGCATCGCGGATCGAGGCAGGTACCGGCTTGCCATCGAGCTTATCCAAGAGGGGCTTGTAATCGTAGGTGTCGATTTGGGACGGGCCACCGACCATGAACAAAAAGATGACCGACTTGGCACGGGGTGCAAAGTGTGGGGTTCTCGGGGCATGGGGATTTAGAGGATCGACATCCCCGACCGATCGGCGATTGGGGCTTTGTGCCCGGAGTTGCGATTCGATCGCCGCGCAGGCGACGACTCCTAGACCTCCTCCTAGGGATCTCAGGAAATCCCGGCGTCGAGTTGGCAAAAAACTCTCCAGGCGATTCGCGAGGATCGTTTGGGGGTTTGCGGGTTGGAAATGGCTGGACATCCATGCAATTTTAACGCAGAAACCAGGCCCTGACGAACCGAAAGTCGGGAGGCTCGGGGTTCGGACGCCTGTTTTCCGGA
Source organism: Pirellula sp. (assembly GCA_021299695.1). Classification (GTDB taxonomy): domain Bacteria; phylum Planctomycetota; class Planctomycetia; order Pirellulales; family Pirellulaceae; genus JBKCUI01. The sequence goes on from JAJTEK010000044.1 coordinate 7,116, forward strand.
CTTGCGAATCGAATACAATGGACTCTAAGCGGTAGCACACCACCTGATTCAAGTGAGGAAATCGATGCAAGTCACCCGACGCACCCTGTTTTGCAATTGGAAAAACCTGAGCACGACGGCTCTCTGGTGCTTTGCACTGGCGTGGTTACTCTCACCGCTTGGAATGGCACAGAGCGACTCCAAGGCGACTTCTTCAACTCCATCGACGACAACCAAGGAACGAAAATTGGAAAAAGCAACCTTTGGCGGAGGGTGTTTCTGGTGCACCGAAGCTGTGTTTCAACGGGTCAAAGGGGTTGAAAAGGTCGTCTCGGGTTACACCGGCGGCAAGACCAAGAATCCGACCTATGAGGAAATCTGTACGGGGACGACGGGCCATGCGGAGGTCATTCAGATCGAGTTTGATCCCAAGGTCGTCTCGTTTGCCAAGCTGCTGGAAATCCACTGGAAGACCCACGACCCGACGACGCTCAACAAGCAAGGCTACGACGAGGGCACCCAATACCGATCGGCGATTTTTTACGAAAACGACGAGCAAAAGAAAGTCGCCCTTGAGTATAAAGAGAAGCTCAACAAGGAAGTTTACGACGGTAAAATCGTTACCGAAATCACCCCGATCGGGGTTTTTTATGCGGCTGAGGGCTACCACCAAAACTATTACAACCTCAACACTGCGAAGGGTTACTGCAGGGCGGTGATCGTTCCGAAGTTAAAAAAGTTTGACGAGGTTTTCTCCGATCTCAAGAAATAGTTCTAAAACTCAGGCTGCAGTGTCCCTGTTTCGCCAAACGTAATGAACCTATAAATTCTGCCGACGAATGATTAACAGATGAGTCCACTCAATTGGCCCGTGCGTGATGATGACCGAATCGCCATTATCGATTCTGCCGAATCCGTCACTTACGGCACGTTAAAACAACGTGTAACCCAAACAACGGCCTCGCTGCGTGCATGGTGCGCTGGAACAGAAGAACCGGTCGTTGCGGTCATCCTACCGATAGGCTTGGACTTCATCGTCGCGTTCTTGGCCGCTCTGGAAAGTGGTGCGTTCGTCGTGCCGATCGATCACGCGTTGCCCACTGACAGAGTCGCCGAAGTTCTACAGGATGCAGGTGTCACTTTCGTTATTGGGTGCGATGACATGTCGCTAGAGTTGCGGCGGCGGGAGATACCATGGGAATGGACATCGCTATCGGAATTACGCTCGGGAAATGCCTATGACGGCACAGCGGTAAACCAAGCATGGAAGGGTGTTATCCTCTACACCTCCGGATCCACCGGCAATCCAAAAGGCGTGCTTCTTCCAGGCTCGATGATGATCCGAGAGGCAACGACCCTCATCGAGCGACTTGGAATTGTCCGGGAAGATCGAATTTCGCACCTTCTATCCCCAAGTGTGATCGGTGGATTGCGGGAGATCTTTAGCGCACTGCTATCAGGCGCAACCTTAGTTCCACTGCGTGTCCGCGAATTGGGGATCCCTGGTTTGATTGCGCAACTCACGGTACACCAAGTCACCACCTGCAGGCTCGTCAGTACCTTGTTTCGGTCCATCTGTCATGGTTTACCTTCGAACCACCAATGGCTAGTTCGAAGGATGTACATCGGTGGCGAACCGCTGCTCGCCTCGGACGTTGCGCTCTTCCGAAAACATTTTTCACACACTTGCCGTTTGGACAATGTGTTTGGGGCTACCGAGTTTGGCCTTTGTACCCACTTCTCGATCCCACCTGATTTTGACATCGGCTCATCGGAAAGCGTTCCGATAGGATATGCCAATCCGGGCTACTCTCTATCGATAGTGGATCAAGATGGTCGAGAAGTACAGAATGGGGAAATCGGGTGCTTGGTCGTGGCTGGGGAGTGTATCGCAGAGGGCTATCGATCATGTGCCTCAGATCGCTCAACCCAGTTTCGAGCCGATTCAGCGAAACCCGGTTGGAGAGTCTTCGAAACGGCCGATCTCGTTCGTGCCGATCGATCAGGTTGTCTCGAGTACTGTGGACGACTCGATACTCAAAGGAAGATTCACGGGAATCGAGTCGAATTAGCGGGTGTAGAAAATTGCCTTTTGAGTGCGGATTGCGTACTGGACGCTGCTGTGGTCGATCTTGTGTACAACGGTCGAAATCAACTTTACGCAGTCGTGGAACGACGGCCCTCTCCAACACTCGACCTACGTCAATGGTGCGTCGATCGCTTGCCCGCAGCGGCGGTCCCTCACGAAATCATCGAGCTACCGAGCTTGCCTAGAAGCATTCAAGGGAAATGCGATCGTGCCCAAGTGAAGCGCTTCGTAGAGCAGCATCTTCAACGCCTAGCCCCATCAGCGGCCGAATCGGTGTCCGCTTCGACAAGACGAGAAATCCTAGAAAGACTCTGGCGAAAAGCCACCCAGATTCCCGCGTCTTGGCCTATCGATCCATCGGTTAAATTCATTGCGGACTCAATGACGACGCTCGAGTTTTTACTGGATGTTCGCAGGGATTTGCAAGCGGAGGTCACTCCAGTGGAATTGCATGGTGCCGGATCGCTGGAAAGACTATTTACGCTGATTGAGAGCAAAAAGGAACTGCTTGGTAACCAAGGCACCAGCCATTGTTTGCGATTATCGAAGCCGTTTTCTGGCCCTAGTTTATTCCTGATGCACGGAGCCACTGGGGACTGCTCGATCTATAGTCATCTTGTCGAGGCCTGGAATGCCCCGGTTTCTGTCTATGGAGTCATGGCCGATACCCAGTTCTTGATGGCGCAGAAGAATCTAGACTTCTCTGTGATTACGCAGTCCGCCTTGGCTTCGATCCGCAGCCATCAGGCATCCGGGCCCTACATTCTCGCAGGGTATTCCTACGGTGGAATTCTTGCGTTGGAAGTCGCCCGGGAATTGCTTCGCCAAGGCGAGGAAGTCGCTTTCTGCGGAGTGATCGATAGCTTTTTACCGTTTCTGGTGCGCTATCCAACCTCGGTACTGAAATTCGCCCCCGCAATCTTCAATGGGCCAGCGTGGTTGTTCGATTCAATTTTGAGCGGAGGTTTGAGGGACAGCGCTCGTAGATTTCTTGCAATGCGGGACGATATCACAGCCCGGCTTGGTACATTCAAAGAGGACGCAAGGAGCCGGAAGCATTTGAGCCAAGCATTGTTGCGCGCATGTGATCACCACATTCTTGGCTCTTGGTCCAAACCACTCTGGATGTACCGCGCCCGTGTTCGGCCACTACTTCATTCGCATCAAATCGAGCGATCATGGAGTTTTGCCACCGGTGCGAAGATCATCTCACGAGTTCTACCTGGAAACCACACGACCGTGATGGCTCCTCCGCATGCCACATCGCTCGCGAGGGCACTGAGCGACGACGTGGTGCGGGCGCTGTCCCACGCGAATCCCGAATGGACCGAAAAAAATTTTGGCCAGTGACCAGATGTGTCACACCCCTCCCGTTGAATAGACGCATCGCCTCGAGGCACCCTAAAAGGTGCATCCAGGCCCCCCAAGAGATTTGGGGATCCGAGTCTGTTTTGTAAGGTTCTTCAGGGAGGGTTTACCCATGTCAACGACGATTCCAGCTCGTTTTTTTCAGATGCTCCAGGAAGTCTGGGGCTTTTCTGAGCTTCGCCAGGCCCAGGTCCAAGCGATCCAGGCCGCCTTGGAGGATCGCGACGCGTTGGTCGTCATGCCCACCGGCGGAGGCAAGTCCCTTTGCTACCAAGCTCCTGCGGTCTTCCGAGGAGGTTGCACGATCGTCATCAGCCCCTTGATTGCGCTGATGAAGGACCAAGTCGATGGTCTTCGCCAAGTGGGAGTACCCGCTGCGCGATGGGAGTCGAACATGAGCAACCAAGAGAAGCGAGCGTTGGCAAACGAGTTGCGTCAGCAAAAAATACGCGTTTTTTTCGCTTCCCCCGAAAGGGCTTTGCAAAAAGATTTCGCGGAACTCTTCGAGGGCAACCACGTGCGGATGATCGCCATCGACGAAGCCCACTGCGTATCGCAATGGGGGCACGACTTCCGGCCCGAGTACCGCCAACTCCTGGAGCTTAGAAAACACTTTCCTAAGGCTTCGGTCATGGCGCTGACGGCGACGGCCACCGAGCGGGTCCGACGCGATATCCTCGACCAACTGCAGTTGCGTTCCCCGCAAGTGTCGATCAGTTCCTTTGATCGTCCGAACTTGACCTATCGAGTCATACCGCAAGCCAATGTATTGGCACAATGCAAGGAGATCATCGATCGGCATCGAAGCGCCTCGGGGCAAGCCGCCGGAGGGATCATCTACTGTCTGCGCCGCGCCGATGTGGATCAACTAGCCGAAGCGTTGCAGGCCTGTGGTTACTCCGTTGTCGGTTACCATGCGGGCATGAGCCCCGAACAACGCATGCAGGCCCAAGACGCCTTCATCAATGAAAAAGTCCAGGTCGTCGTCGCCACCGTAGCCTTCGGGATGGGGATCGACCGATCGAATGTTCGGTTTGTCGTCCACGCCTCGATCCCGAAATCGATGGAGCATTACCAACAGGAAACAGGACGCGCTGGGCGCGATGGGCTCAACGCCGAATGCATCATGCTCTTTGCCATGCGCGATGTAGCCTCGATGAGAAACCTCTTGATCAGCTCTGCAAATGAAAATAGTGCCCCGAAGGCCTGGACCGATTCGCTACTCCAGCAGCTCGATGAAATCGTAAGCTTCTGCAAAACCCCCGTCTGTCGGCACCGAAAAATCGTCGAGTACTTTGGCCAACGCTATCCGACGGACAACTGCGGGGCTTGCGATGTGTGCTTGGGCGAGATCGATGTGGTCAAGGACAGTAAGGTCATTGCTCAGAAGATCCTCTCATGCGTGCATCGCATGGGGGAACGATTCGGAACCCTTGCGATTATCGATGTGCTTTTAGGTTCCAATAGCCGCGACATCCAACGCCGAGGACACGAATCGCTGAGCACCTTCGGGATACTCAAAGGACACACTCGCAACGAGCTTCGCGATTGGATCGACCAGATGATCCATGCGAAACTTCTGAAGATCACGAAGGAATCAAACTACTCATTGCTCCAACTCGGCCCAGAAGCCAAGTCGGTTTTGTTCGGTACCCATAATCCCGTTCTGCTCAGGACCGTCATCTCGCAAACCCCTGAAGCCGCCAAGCCTCTGGCTCGGTTCGCCTACGACCAAGCCTTGCTCGAACGACTCATGGAGTGGCGACAAGAAACGGCCGATCGCGAAAAGGTCGCTCCCTACCTGCTGATGTCCGATGGGGTCCTGGCCGAGCTGGCTGCCCGAAGACCATCGAAAATCGACCGCCTCACGGCCGTCAACGGATTGGGAGCCAAGCAAATTGGATTGCACGGTGATCAACTCGTCGGACTTATCGAGTCCTACTGCTCGTTGAAGTCCGTGCCGATGGACCAACCCCTTCGATTCCCCACAAGCTACGTGCGGGAGTCCTATGGTGCAAGGCTCAAGCAACGTCAGTCCCTCGAGCAAATCGCCTCGGCACTGAACGTTGCGGTATCGACCGTAACGAAATACTTGGTCGAGTACATCCTCGAAGGTGCCATCGAGGATGTATCGACTTGGGTCAGCGACTTGGAAGTCCAACAGGTTCACCAAGCCGCCGAGCGACTAGGATCTGGGCAATTGACCCCCATTTTCGAAGCTTGCAATTCCCAGATTCCCTACCACAAGATCCGAATCGCAATGGCCATGCGGCCGGCGAGTTGTGGCTCACAAGGTTAATTTCCCATCGGTGTAGCACGATCGTTCGGTGCGGGGCCTATAGCAATCGCCCGCGGCTTGCGCCTAGCGGCTCACAGGCTGCATCACCCGTGAGCCAACCAGCGCCAGCGGTTGGGCGATTTAATTAAGCCCGCCAGGACGCTGCGTGTGGGCACCAGCAGGCTAGTGATTTCGGCGGTGTAGCACGATCGGTTCGGTGCGGGGCTTATAGCAATCGCCCGCGGCTTGCGCCTAGCGGCTCACAGGGTGAACCACCTGTGAGCCAACCAGCGCCAGCGGTTGGGCGATTTAATTAAGCCCGCCAGGACGCTGCGTTTGGGCACCAGCAGGCTAGTGATTTCGGCGGTGCAGCACGATCGGTTCGGTGCGGGGGCCTATAGCCATCGCCCGCGGCTTGCGCCTAGACGGCTCACAGGGTGAACCACCTGTGAGCCAACCATCGCCAGCGGTTGGGCGATTTAAATCAGCCCGCCAGGATGCTGCGTTTGGGCATCAGCAGGCTAGCGATTTCGGCGGTGTAGCACCTGTGAGCCAACCAGCGCAGAGGTTATTTCAAGATCGGCAGTTCCAGGCGACTGGGGGTTGCCGGTCCACGGAATAGGCGGTGGACAGCGGCCTGAAAGTCGTCTTCTTTAGCCTCGAAAATATTATCGACATACTTTTGCGGGTTTCGGTCGATGAACGGAAACCACGTACTCTGCACATGGATCATGATACGATGCCCGGGTTGAAACGTATGGAACAGATCGCTCAGTTCCAGTCGTATTCGGGTCGGCTCGCCTGGGACTAACGGTTTTGGCTTAGCGAAACTTTCTCTGAAGCGACCTCGGATCACCCCTGCGCGGACCAACTCCTGGCGTCCGGAAGTTGAGTTCTCTTTGAGTTCCCTGTTGCGACCTGCAGGGCCGACGACTCCGGGATACTCGTCGATGATCTTGACGATCCAATCCGCATCGGTCTGTGTCGATGCGACCCACAATTCGACCGGAATGGGACCTGCGAGCGTAATGCTCTCCTGTAGGAGTTCGCTCCGATAGACCAAGACATCTGGTCTCCAGGAAGCGAAGCGTTGATCCTCCGTGACGTAGTCCCGGGCCCAATTGTTGGTGATTTCCATCGTATAAGGGACAGGTTTGCTCGGATCGCTCGGAAAGCTATCGGAACCTTCGCTAACCTGGTTCGACTCGGTTCGAATCGAGCCATCCTGCGCAAAATAGTAGCTCGTCGGGAGCACTTCGGCCGGTGGCCATTTCGGGAACTGTCGCCAGCGATTCGCACCGGTTTCGAAAGCGGTCATCTCGGCACAGGAGTTGTTTCCTATCCCGCGTAGGTGGCTTTCGAAAAACGGAATCAACACGTTCTGTTGGTACCAGGTCGAGGTCGGGAAGCCGAAGTCAGCTTGTCCTAGTTTCGTTCCTTCATCGCCGGCCCACTGGCCATGGTACCAGGGTCCCATCACCAAGGCGTTTTGAATGTTGGGATTCTGCTTCTCGATGGCCGCATAGGTTGCCAGTGGTCCGTAGAGATCCTCCGTGTCGTACCACCCTCCGACGGTCAACACAGCGGCGTTGATGTTCTTCAAGTGGGGCAGGATGTTGCGGGCTTGCCAGAACTCATCGTAGTTCGGATGTTGCTCAAGATCGTTCCAGAATCCGATTTGGTCTTTGAAGTATTTTGAATCGACATTGCTCAGGGGACCCAATTCCAAGAAGAACTGATAGCCATCGCGGGTAGGGAACTGAAAACCTGGATTCGACTCGGTCGTCGGTGTGGGGCGTGGTTTGCCGAACGAGGAAAAAAACCCGAAGCCCATGGGCAGAACGAAGGCACCATTGCGGTGAAAATCGTCGAAGAACCAATCGGCAATCGGTGCTTGCGGCGATACGGCCCGCAGTGCCGGGTGCGAATCGATCGCACCGGCCGACGTGTAGAAACCTGGGTAGGAAATTCCCCATTGTCCGACCCGACCGTTATTCCCAGGAATCGACTTGATCAGATACTCGATCGTATCGAAGGTATCGGTACTCTCATCGATGAGCGTCTTGGGGCCACTTGTTTTTGGTACATGGGGCCGCATGTTGATGAAGTCCCCGCCGCTGAGATACCGCCCACGCACGTCTTGAAAGACAAAGATGTAGCGATTCTTTTCGAACTCAGGGGACGGCCCAAGCCGAGTCTTGTAGGCGTTTAGTCCGTAGGGAGCGACGCTGTAGGGGGTTCGAGACAGGAGAATCGGATAGGATTTGTTGGGATCTGGATCGTTAGGAGCGTAGATGCTCGTGAAGAGTTCCACCCCGTCGCGCATCTTGATGCGAACCTCCGACTTGGTGTAGTTGGCACGGATGGCTTCGGCCCGCAGGTCTGGTGTTTGGCGTGTTTCGACTTGGCCAGAGGTTGGCTTTTCGATGAAAAACCCCATGAGAAACGCACCGCAAATCGTTGCAAGTCGAATGGCTCGAACGGTTAGAAATCGGTTACACTGCTTGCTCGATGACATTGGCTCGAATTGGCTTTCTTTCAGAGGTTGATCCTGGCCGGGGTGTTCCCCCTAAGGGCTGTTATGGATTTTAGATTCTAATCGAAACGATGAAGTCTCGACCTACGAAAGCCAAACGAACTCTTTCGGATTTTATCCGGGGGACCCCCGTCGAATCGCAAGACCTAGCAGTGCCGGAGCTTGGCAATCTTGATGCCCAGTTGCCCTCGGGCTTATCCTCGGAATCCAATCCGAGACGGGCGACAAAAAAGAAAAAGGGATCCGAGCCCAAGGAGGCTTATCCGGAGATTCCGAGTCGGCCTTCGGACACGGACACGGACACGGACACGGACACAGACAAGGCGGCTGAGCTCTCGGAGGTTCAGCCGACAAGTCCCGCCCCTGCGTTCCTCGATGCGATCGGGCAGCTTGCAGAATTTCAATCCGCGTTGGATCGTTGGGTCCGCAAGGAGCCTTTTTATTGGAATGGGGCTTGGCTCGGGGCAGTCGCCCCACTGGCGTGCGCCGCGCAGCGTATCGAACGCCGACCGATGATGATTCTGGTGGCTCATCATCAGGATGCAGAGGTTCTGGCCAGGGACATTGAGTTCTTTCACGACGAATCCTGCTGGGTTTTTCCTCCCGCCTCGGAGGAGCCCGAAGAGGACTCACTTCAGCAGCAAGAGGTGATCGAGCGATTGCAGGTGCTAGCCCAACTCGATCGGTACAGGACCGGCAGGCAGTCGGAAGTTCCGATCGTTGTGACGACCCTGCAAGCCCTTATGTGTAGCGTCCCGAGCCCGGATCAGCTCCGCAATGATCGACGTGTCCTCGAGGTCGGCAAGACGGTCGAACTCTCGGAGTTAAAGCTATGGCTGACCCAGTCGGGATATCGAGTCACCACTGCCGTCGCATTGGCTGGGGAGTACACCGCCAGGGGTGGAATTCTCGATGTCTTTCCACCCGATGCACTGGAGCCATATCGGATCGAGTTTTTCGATAATGAGATCGAATCGATTCGATCGTTCGATACCGTCTCGCAGCGCTCGATTCGACGCGTCGATCGGGTCGATCTCTTGGCGGCCAATGAAGCGACGCGTGAAGAAGCCACCTTGCTAGACTATTGCGGCCAGGACTGGATGATTCTCTTTAGCGAACCTACCGCAGGGCTCCACCATGCCGCAGCGTTTCGGGCCCGGATTCCATTCCCTGAACGGTTTGGCGACCCGATTGAGATCTACCAACGGCTCGGTCAGTTGTCGTTTGCACCCATCGGCCAACTTGCAGCCGACGAGACGACAAGCCAGTTGGTGCGGGTCCCGATCCGCGACGTGCAGCGGATCGGAGGCGAGCTCGAGAGCATCCCCAAGGAGATCGACGAGAGCCTAGGGAACGATCGGCGTGCGGTGATCGTCTGCATGAACGACGGCGAACAAGCCCGGATGAAGGAGATTCTCGAGAGTTGCCAAGCCGCCAAGGACGGTCGTGTCGTGCTGGTTGTTGGGCTATTGAGCAGCGGCTTTGAAATCCCCGGTGGGGCATTTGTATTGACGGTCAATCAAATCCTCCGTCGCGCGATGCTCAAGCGAGCCAGTCGCAAGCATGCATCGAGAGCCATCGATAGTTTTTTGGATCTGCGGCCCGGGGATCTTGTGGTCCATTTGTCGCATGGCATCGGCATCTATCTTGGGATGGAGATCATCAGCAAGGAGGGTCAAAAGGTCGAGCACCTGACGCTTGAGTTCGACGGTGGGACCAAGCTCTATGTACCGACGGCCAACATCGATCTGGTCCAGCGATATATCGGAGGCACTAAGACCAGGCCCAAGCTAGCCAAGATTGGTGGCCAGGCCTGGGCTCGTCAGAAACAGGCCGCTCAGAGCGCCGTGCAGGATATGGCAGCCGAGCTTCTTGAACTCCAAGCCCAACGCCGAGCACAGACCGGAATCCCCTTCAAACCCGACTCGATCTGGCAAAAGCAATTCGAGTCCTCTTTCCCCTACGAAGAGACCGCAGACCAATTGACTGCCATCGAGGCGACCAAGAAAGACATGGTCTCGAACCGACCTATGGAACGTCTGATCTGCGGGGATGTCGGCTTTGGAAAAACCGAAGTCGCCATGCGCGCGGCCTTCAAAGCCGTCGAGAGCGGCTATCAAGTCGCCGTTCTGGTGCCGACAACCGTACTGGTCGAGCAGCACTACAAAACATTCCGTCGGCGCATGGCAGAATTCCCCTTCGAGATCGCTAAACTCAGTCGCTTCGAAACCACCGCCGAGCAAAACGAAACCCTTAAGAAACTAGCCAAAGGACATGTCGATATCGTCATCGGTACGCACCGGCTCGCCTCGAGCGATGTGAAGTTCTTCAATCTCGGACTGCTGATCATCGACGAAGAGCAAAAGTTTGGAGTCGAGCTCAAAGAGAGAATCAAGCGGACCACGTCCAGAGTCGATGTATTGACCCTCTCTGCGACCCCGATCCCGAGGACACTCCATATGTCCCTTGTCGGCATTCGGGACATCTCGAATCTCGAAACCCCTCCTGAGGATCGTATGTCGATCGAAACAAGGGTAGTTCGATGGAACGACGCGATGATCCGCAACGCTATCCTCCGCGAACTCAATCGCGACGGCCAAATCTACTTTGTCCACAATCGCATCGAAGACATGTACAACGTCGCTGCAAAACTTCAGCGGATCGCCCCCGAAGCGAGGATCGTCATCGGACACGGTCAAATGCAAGAGAACGGGCTCGAGCAGGTCATGCTCGATTTCATCGAGCACCGCGCCGATATCCTGCTGGCTACAACCATCATCGAAAGCGGGCTCGATATCCCCAATGCCAACACCATGTTCATCGATGATGCCGATCGCTACGGGCTGTCCGAACTGCACCAATTGCGAGGCCGAGTCGGAAGATACCGCAACCAAGCCCACTGCTACCTGCTGGTCGATCGAAATAAGCATCTGAATCCCGATGCCGCTCGTCGACTCCACGCTATCGAAGAATTCTCACAACTGGGCGCAGGCTTCGGTATCGCCATGAGAGACCTGGAAATCCGAGGAGCAGGCAACCTTCTTGGAACCCAACAAAGCGGACATATCGCAGCCGTTGGCTATGAACTCTATTGCCAACTGCTCGACCAAGCCGTCCGACAGATGACCAAGTCGCCGCTGAAACTCTCCTTGGACGTCGATATCCAACTTCCGGTCGAGGCCTATTTGCCCCCGGAGTACATCCAGGATATGCGGCACAAAATCGACGTGTATCGCCGCGTGAGCCGAATGCAAGACATCCAGTCGATCAGCCAGATGCGACAAGAACTCGAGGATCGCTTCGGCCCCATCCCCCCGCCGGTCGTTCGACTGCTGGAAATCGCCGAGCTGCGGATGGATGCAACCCTCTGGTCGATCAAGTCCATCGAGATCCAAAATCACTTCCTGTGCTTTACCTACAGCGACCATCGGCGCATAACGCAACTGGCCCAAAAACACGCCGGCAAGCTCCGGATCGTCGAACGCGATCAGCAAGCCTTCTGGTCTCTGATGCCCCCATCTCCCCCAGCCTACCCTGCCCCTCCAGGACGCCAAGGACGCCCGATTGCCCCTGCGGAAGCCGAACCGAACGTGTCGGAAGTCCTCGCGAAACTCGATTTGCTAGCAGTCCTGCGAACGATCTTGCATTTGTAAACCCCCTTCGCGTAGAGTCCCCGAACGAAACCCCGCGAGGCACGGTAGCCGGGGGGCTCTTCTGGATTCCTTTTCGCGGGATAGCGTTGGATGCTCAGGTCGCACACAGCTCGTCGAATCAAAGCCACCTGGGTGAATCTAACGATGCTGGGAGCCTGGGTAGCTTTGTGCTGGCCCAACGGCGATCCAACCGGCCGAGAGTGGCCTGCTTTAGGCTGCGGAGCAATCGCATGGGGGCAAGTCCAGCAGGCATCGTCGAACGATTCGCAGAGCCCAGGTCCGACAGCCGGAGAGATGTTTGCAGCTAGCCATGTCGTGGCTGTCGTGGGCGAGGAGCGTGTGCTTGTGGGAGATCTATATCCTGCCGATAGGGTCACCATCGAGATGCTCAACAATCCTGAGTTTCAGATGCACTTGCGCAAGTCCCTGAAAATGTCGATCCAGCAGAAGTGCTTGGCTCAGCATTTCGTCAACTCCCAGACGACGGGCAAGACCAAGAAGGAGCGAGACGACGTCCGCGCCAAGATGATGGCCAAGACCGCCGAGATCTTCCACACCAAGGTCCTTCCAGAGCAGGTCAAGAAAGCCAAGCTCGAAACGGAGGCCGAATTTGTCCAAATGCTCGAGGAACAAGGAACATCATTGGCTTCGATGATGCGATCTTTCGCCGAACAGGTATGGGCTGATCAAGCTTTACGCGAGGGAGTAAAGGAAAAACCAACGATCGAACTCGAGGAACTTCGAGATTACTACGACCAACACCCCGATCAATGGCAAAGGCCATCACGCGTCAAGTTTCGAATCATGACGGCTAACTTCAACAAGTACCCCAATCGCGATGCTGCTTATCAAGCGATCGTCGAAATGTGGAATCAGGTTTATTACGGCGGTGCGCCTTTTGAAGCGGTAGCGAAAAAGCTATCGACGGGTTTCTCGGCCGATGAGGGGGGCAACTTCGATTGGACCCGACGCGGAGTGCTCAAAAGTGCGCAGATCGAACAAGCGATCTTTACCATTCCGATCCGAGCCTTGAGTCAAGTCATCGAAGACACCGACGGCTTTCATGTCGTCGAGGTCCTCGAGCGCCAAGACGCCTACGAGATGACCTTTCCGCAAGCACAAGGAGAAATCCGAGAGTCGATCCTCAAGACCAAGAGGAACAACATGGAAAACGACTACAGGAAAAAGATCCAGGAACTGACTCCGATTTGGACGCGTTGGCCCCAGGATATCCCCGGCTCGCGAGACATCAGCGAGTTGCTCTAGCGGACGGCTTGGTTCGAGGCGCTTTGAGCAATCGGATCGACGATCGCAGGAATACTCAGGTCGCTTGGGGTTTGGCCATCGGCGGAAACCGCGATACCCATCCAGCCCTGTTCCATCTGCAACTGCGATACGAGCATCCCTTGAGCAAGTGGATTGCTCGCCAGCGATTCAGAAACCATGGGAACCGATGAGTTCCCAGCGAAGACTTTCGAGAAAATTGCCCGAATCGGGAATCGGTCCTTGGACCCGAGTCGGTGTCCGTCGACACTGATCAGAGCATCGCGTTCCAAGGACGCCCTCAAGCCCTCGACCTTGGGAATGTACGAAGTCTTCACCGTGAAATTCTTCAATTGGATACGGCCTGTTTGTTCGAAGGATGCGATCCGGAGGGTCAGCCACATGCGGCCTTCGGAGAACTCGACGGTCATTGGATGGACATCCATGAATCGGATGATGACATCCTCGGGCGTATCTTCGGGCAATGCGAAAGGCGGTAACTGAAGGATCTCAGCAATCTTGTCGGCCAATTGACGGACCGTCCAATCGCGATCCGTTGGGATGGCTTGGGAAATCAGATTGTTGATTGCAGATTGGTGCAATTGCAGGGACAGCAAGCTATCCGAGGGAGCCATCGGTCGGGGCGTGTAGGCAGCGATCTGGTTGACCCCTGCGACACGGTAGCGGGCCACGAGTCGGGTGTCCGTCGATTGCATATCGAGAATCATCGGCTGGAGTTCGAGCGAATGCAAAGGGCCGATAAGCCGTTTGTCGAATTGCTCTTGGGCTGAATCGATTTTCGTCTGCAACTGCTTATCGAACTCATCATCGGTCTGCTTGGCGATCAGACGCTGAGAGATACGTTTTGCCACCGGTTTCTTCTCGATGAATTCCTGGTGCGCGACGTACCGGAACATGTCGCCGATGATCGGCATTTGATCCCAGTTCGTCGAGAACTTGCGGAGCGACTCCTGCGACTGGACGTTGGCCGGTTGGCCGTTGATCGATAGGGACGTCGGATCGATGCGGACTTCGCGGGCCGATTGCACTTTGGCGTTGCTCGAATTGTAGAATGTCGCGCCGCTACGGCTGCTGCGAGTGTTCGCTTGGATGTTGCCGTCGAGATTGAGTCCGAGTTTCCAAGCCGTAGGATCAGGCAAGAAATCGACTCTCAGATTGGTTTGAATCTGGCTGGCACCTCGCGTCTCGGCACCGAGGATCTTCTGCTGGACCGGGCGTGAGGTGACTTGGTCTTTGGGCAGCAACCGATTGATGAATTCCTCCGATACGCTCAATCGGACATTGGCGCTTCGATACTGTTGGTTCAGAGCGTTCGCGATCGCATATTGCAACTCCGAATCGGCAAAACGCAACGACTGGATGGTCTCGGCGATATCCTCTGAGCAGCGGTGTACCGAGCTTTCCTCGATCGATTCGATGTCCAAGAGGACCTTGCGATAATCGACCGGTAGGGCTGTCAGCGGCCGAAGGTCTTCGGCAATCTTTTGGACTTCTCGACTGGCTAAGACCTTTTTCTGATCGCCAGAGACGCGGCTATAGGTCAATCGACCAAGAAATTCCTGGGCGAGTGCAATCTGTTGCGATTCGCTCTGCATGCTGCCGTTGGCAAGTTCCTCGATCCGATCGAGCAAAAGGAAATCCGCCCAGTTTTGGGCGTCGGAGGTCCCCCGAAGCGCATTGCGAATGATCGCTAAATCCTGAATCAGTTTCTCGCTGAGTTGCTCTGTGGAGCTCTCAGCAATCGCTGCTGACCCGCTCGAGGCCGAATGGGCTTTACCTCGCTCGTGGCTCAAGCACTGATAAATCCGATCCCAAACGATCGCTCGTCGTTGGATTCCATGAGCGACCCGAGCGACCTCCATGGCTTTTTCGGTCGAGGAATCGAGATTGGATTCCGACCAAGCAAACCCTCGGCCCGAGAGCTCTCCTGCTTGTCGAAGCAACTCCGCGGATCGTTCCGAGGTGATCGGGATTTGGGCAAAGTTCTCGAAGAGCTGTTGGACCTGCTCGGTCCAGGTCGTCGAGCCCCCTAGAACCCGATTTCCATCGAAGTCACTAAGGGCCATGCTTTGCGCGATCAAGCTCGAAGCCAACGGCCAATTGCGATTGATCTGCGTGGAAGCGGGAATCGAGCGCCGTTGAAACAAAGGATCGTTCGAACTGATTTTCGCGTCGGCTTGCGGATCAGCCAATGTCGTCGCTGAAACCGTCTGACTAGGTACGGGCGAGTTGGTTGGTCTTTGCGATGCCAATTGGGGGCTAGCGGTGTTGGCTTCGAAGGGACTGGACAACGGACGGGCCACCGGTGCTGAGATTTTGACCGAACCGGTCGGTTCGAGCATCGCCAGGGAAGTCATAGCCGGGGTGCGGAAATCGCGAACCTCGGAGTGCGCGAGCATATTCCCTTCGGAATACCCACCGAGCACAAGAGGTTCGGCCGTGATCTTCGCCTTGGCCGTCGGAGCCTCGACGGCAGCAACCAAATTGGTCCGAACCGGAAATCGGCTCGACTGGCGCTTCATCGACGCGATCTGCTGGCCGAATAGGACCAGGAATAGCGTGACGATCGTTGCCAAGAGTGCATAGACCCACCCGCTGACACTCTTTGTTGACCGTATCGTCATCCGTGAATCCCCATTGGACGAATCCTGTTCCATCTGCCTAGTTCTTCGACTCGCCAACCCCTTTCGATGAAAGCACTCTGGAACGATTTCGCCCAGTATTCCCAAACGCGCTACCCCCCTGTAACGCCTGGATAAAATGGGAGGACTCCGGGATTTGCTAGCATGCAATCGTTTTCATTTTGGATATGATGGGGACCCCAAGGAATGTCCGAGCCCTTCGATGCCTTAGAAACCCTCCGATCCGTCGAGTCGCGAATCATGAAACTATTTCACTTTGGCATGCGTCCGCGCGTGCTGGTCCTGTTTGCTATGGGCCTTTTTTCGGGCGGCTTTTTTTCGGGCGGCCAGGCCGTCTTGGGGCAAGTTTCCGAATCGGCAGGTCGTTCCCCAGAAACTTCCTCTGAAAGTTCCCCAGAAAGTTCCCAGGAGAAAGGGCCAAGGCCGATGCAGATCGAGGACCTGTTCAGGTACGAGCGGTATGCAGAGCCGCAATTGAGTCCGGATGGCAAGACGGTCGTCTATCAAACGACCCGGATTACCGACGCCTTAAAGAACACCAAATCGACGAACTTGCATCGATTCTCGCTTGAGGACGGGACCAGCAGTCCGGTCACAGCATCCTCGAAATCCGATACCCACGCACGTTTCTCGCCGGATGGCAAGCGTCTGCTTTTTGAGTCGACACGCGGTGGCTCACCACAACTCTACGTCCTAGACTCTTCGGTTCTAGGTGAAGCCAGACAGCTTACAAGCATATCGACCGGAGCATCGACAGGAATCTGGTCTCCTGATGGCAAGCAGATCGCATTCGTATCGACGATCCGACCCGAATTCAGCGAGTTGCCGTTTGCTCAGTCGGATGCGAAGAACCAGGAAGCCGACGAAAAAGCCGCCTCAAGTTTGGTGAAGGCCAAGGTCTTTACCCGACTCTTTTATCGCCACTGGGATTCGTACGTCGAGGACAAGCGGCAACATATCTTTGTGATCCGGGCCGATGGGACCGAGTGCCGCGACGTGACTCCGGGGGATCGGGATGCTTATCCGACAAGCATGACGTTCAGTGCGGGGGACGATTTTTGTTTCACTCCCGATGGTCGCTATCTGATCATCACGGCGGTGCCTGCCCAAGGGGAAAGTTGGACGACCAATTATGATCTTTGTCGAATTGATTTGAGCAATCCGAAGAGCAACTGGGAGACGCTGACCAAAAACAATGCCGCAGCCGACTGCAATCCTAAGTTCAGCCCCAACGGCACGCAGATGGCTTACAAAGCGCAATCAAGACCCGGCTATGAAGCCGACAAATGGAACTTGATGGTCGTCGACTGCAAGCCCGATGGGACTTGGACCGGCGAGCCCAAGAGCTGGACCTCCGAGATCGATCGATCGGTAGGTGAATTCAATTGGACAAGCGATCAGAGCATTGCGTTTGTGGCAGAGCAAGACGGTGCGACAGCGTTGTTTCAAGCAGACGGAAAGTCCAAGCCTACGCAAGTCGGATTGCAGTTTGGCGACACCCTCGGAGGCCCGAACCGTGCAGGACAAATCACCGCGATGCATACGGCAGCCGATCGCGTGGTATTGGCACGGGCCACCATGAACGGTCCTGCCGATTTGTATGTCGGTAAGAAATCGGAATTGGGAGCAGCACCGCTTAGAAAGATCACGCAGGGCAACGATGCTCTATCTGCGAGTTTGCAAAGAACTGCGCCCGAGTCGATCCAAGTGACGGTCGAAGGGGACCGAGCGATGCAGATGTGGATCCTCAAGCCACCTGGGTTCGATCCCTCGAAGAAATGGCCCGTGGCTTATTTGATCCACGGCGGCCCACAAGGAGCTTGGGAGGACGGCTGGAGTTTCCGATGGACACCTCAACTCTGGGCAGCCCAAGGCTATCTCGTCGTACTACCCAACCCGCGGGGCTCGACCGGATTCGGTCAGAAGTTCTGCGACGAGATCAGCGGCGATTGGGGAGGCAAATGCTATCGCGACTTGGTCGCTGGGCTCAAGGCGATCCAGCAACTGCCTTACGTGGATGCGGATCGGATCGGCTCTGCGGGTGCGAGTTTCGGTGGCTACATGCAGGACTGGTTCGCTGTCAACGAGATCTCCAAAGACCTGCGATGTTTGATCAGTCACTGCAGCGTCTACAACTTCGAGAGTATGTGGGGGACGACCGACGAGTTGTGGTTCGATGAATTCGAGCACGGTGGATTGCCTTGGGAACTGCCTGGCAAGTACCGAGAATACAGCCCTCATACGCGTGCTGAAAACATGGGTCGATTCAAGACTCCCATGCTCGTGATCCACAACGATTTGGACTTCCGGTGCCCGATTGGACAAGGCCATGAGTTGTTCCAAGCGTTGCAAAGGCAAGGTGTGCCGAGCCGGTTCATCAACTTCCCCGACGAAGGGCATTGGGTGGCAAAGTCTGCCAACAGCATCCTTTGGCACAACGAAGTATTCGCTTGGTTGAAAAAGTATTGTCCGCCGGGTGGTCGCTAATCATGGGAGGATCACTCGAAGACTCGGCAGGCAAATCCGGGCTCGGATTGCACTGGAAAATTCTCATCGGGATGGCCTTCGGTGCACTGACTGGCATCGCTTGCAATGTATTCGTCCAAGGCCAGGGTCCTGAAGCAGTAGCGAAGCTCAAGTGGTTTACCGAAACGTTCACGTTTCCGATCGGGAATGTCTTTCTGCGACTGATTTTCATGGTCGTCGTGCCCCTGGTCTTCTGCGCGCTGACGCTCGGAGTGGCCGAGATCGGCGATGTTCGAAAACTCGGTCGACTCGGGATGCGGACGTTGGTCATGACCCTGATTTTCTCGACCGCATCGGTCTTGATCGGATTGGCGATTGCCAACATCCTCAAGCCCGGTTCGTTGATTTCCGAGTCCAGCCGCGAGATGCTCAAATTGCAGTACAGCGAGGCGGCTGACAAAAGCATCAGCTCGGCGAGCAAAGCCAAATCCGTGACCGAGACGATCTTGGATATCATCCCCAAGAACCCTCTCCAAGAAGCCGTCGGTGCGCTCGATGGATCATCCCCCGGGAGTGGGATGCTCGGGGTGATGTTCTTCTCGCTCTGCTTCGGGATCGCCTTGACGATAATCCCTGCCGAGCGGTCTGCACCTGTGCTCGATGTGCTCCGAGGGGTCTACGATGCGGTCATGGTGATTATCTCGGCGGCGATGAAGTTCGCACCGATCGGGGTCGCTGCCCTGGTCTTCTCGATCTCAGCGGCTCTTGGACTGCAGTTCTTCTTGGCCCTCTCGGGGTATGTCCTCTCGGTGCTGACTGGATTGGGGATCCACATGCTAGTGGTCTATTCGCTGGCCGTCTGGCTCATCGCGGGGCGTTCACCACTGAAGTTCTTCCAGGACATCCTAGAGGTCATCCTCACGGCGTTTGCAACATCGAGTTCCAACGCCACCCTCCCGACATCGCTGCGGGTCGTCGAGGAAAAACTCAAACTTGATCCTAAGGTAGGGCGTTTTGTACTGACCATCGGATCGACGGCCAACCAAAACGGTACGGCCTTGTACGAAGGGATGACGGTCCTGTTCTTGGCCCAGGTCTTCGGTCGAGACCTCGATATTGCTCAGCAGTTGACGGTGGTCCTATTGAGCATTTTGGCGGGGGTTGGGACCGCGGGTGTTCCAGGCGGGTCGCTGCCGTTGGTCGTGCTGGTCTTGCAGACGATCCAAGTCCCGGCCGAAGGGATTGGCATCATCATGGGGGTCGATCGCCTGCTGGACATGTCGCGAACGACGGTCAATGTCGTGGGTGATGTTGCGATTGCAGCGTGTGTCGATGGTTGGGAAAAAGGTTCCGATACTCTGTAGCTGCAAGTTACGCCTCCGCCGGGCAAGCCCGACGGTAGGCTTACTCAGTGGCGATCGAGCTCTTCTTGGCCTCCGTTCGGCTTTATGCCGTCGGGGCATCATCTTGGCCTCCGTCGGCTTTATGCCGTCGGGGCATCATCTTGGCCTCCGTCGGCTTTATGCCGTCGGGGTTGCGAGTCTGTTTTTTTCTTCCGCCGCAAGGCGGCAGAAGAGAAGAAACGGCTCGGGCGGACTGAGTACCGCTTCGCTGAGTACGAGTACGACGAAATCCGATGCGAGGCACGAACGAAAAGATCACCCAGGACGAGGAATTGCGTCACCAGCATCCGCGATGCCGTATGCCCTAGGCCCCCGGTCGGCTTGCCCAACCGGAGGCCTAGGTTCGCGAGCTAAACGGAAGCACAGATTCATCAGCTAGCGGAAGGCTGCGTCGTAAAGTGGGGATGGTGGAGATGATCCGCCTAGCTGACGAACCATGGGCTCCGGTGGCTCAAGGCCACCCGGGGGCCGAGATCTTATGATGAGTGCGCGTGGCTCTGCGAGGCAGAACGTTTGCGATCACCGATGTCGCCGGAGACCACGTTTCAAAAAATCAGGAAGGCGCCGGCGGCGACTTCGGTGCAGGTGCATCGGTTTGTTCGTCCGCTTTTTTCCCGATCAGACGAGGTTGTCGAGTAATATAAGTGCGGCCATCAGTTTTTTGACGTTCTCGCAGGTCTTCGATTATTGCCCGCAAGTTGTTATCGAACTGTGCGGCCAGTCTCCGTCGCGTCGCACGGATTTCATCATTGATGCTATCGATTGACATTTCACGATTCCAGTAATTCGTCAGGGGTGCAAATCATCGGGGCTGAATACCCTGCCTCTTCGCAGACCCGTTCAATGGCGACTCGCGTTTTAGGATTGACGATGCGTTTAAAGTTCCAAGACACTAGGTATTCTAGTCCATTGACAGCAGAAATGGCAATGTGCAACGCATCCCGAGGTTCTGTCGCGGGAACGGCATGTTTCGCAATTAGGTCAGCAGCGAGTTGGTCTGTGATTGGCGAAATCGCCAAAAACGAGAGAGAATTGACAATTTTCATCCGTTCCTGTGCCGCATCGGCATTACCGGCCGAACATTCATCGGCGACCACAGCAGAAACAAAAAGTTCTTATTCTTTGACTGCAATCGGCCACCAGAGTCGAGTTACATTTTGCCTTCCCGCAATGATGGAGTCGTCAAGGACTCGGCCGGTTAGGTGACGTATGACTGTCGTCTCAATATATGCGGATGGTTTGGGCATTTATTCTCTCAGGACGAAAGACCGTGGTTACCGATGTCGTCGGAGACCACGATTCTAAAAATCAGGAAAGCACCGTCGGCGACTTCGGTGCACCACATTGTTCGTGCTTCTTCTCGTACTCAGCATCGCGGTACTCGTACTCGTACTCGATTCGATCCAGTATAGCTATCCTCCCCATTGGTCCGCAAGTTCCCGCGAAACCGCCTCGATCAACGATCGGCATCGCCGCAGTTCAAACAGCCATCGAGTACGAGTACCGTTTCACTGAGTACCGTCCGCCGCAGCGGACTGAGTACGAGTACGACGAAATCCGAGGCGAGGCACGAGCGCATGCTTTGTAGCTGCAAGTTACGCCTCCGCCGGGACGAGCCCGACGGTAGGCTTACCCAGCGCCCATCGAGCTCTTCTTGGCCTCCGTCGGCTTCATGCCGGCGGGGCCAA
>JAJTEK010000171.1 GCA_021299695.1 Pirellula sp.
GGTCTTGAGTATCCCTAGTTTCTTTCGGGCAGGCTTGGCTACGGTCGTCAGAGATCTTGCTAGTTCGTATTCGACGGGGATTCCGGGCTCGAAGAACGGAATGACGATCTTCTGGAGCCCACTGCGGAACGCCGCGCCGAGCATGATCGGTTGGTCGGCGATGGCACCCCGTTCACGTACACGCACGATTTGTGGGGTGATTCCATACTGTTGCTCAGCTTGTTTTTCCTCTTCGCTCGAAGGGGAAATCGAATCGTAGATGCGAACTTGCATCGGCACCCCGGCACCCTTGGCCGTCGATTCGAACTCTTTGAGCAGGCTGATCAGCTCGTATTTCGTTTTTGCGTATGCCTCTGGGACATCGGACGAAATGTACGCATCGACGACCACATCGCGGTCCTTACCCATCCCACGGATTAGCCCGGTCGTGACTTCCGAGAGCGAACTGACCTTGAGTTCGGTCGCATCGTACCGCTTGTCTTTGTTTCTGAAGAAAACGCTTGCACCCAATACAATCGCGGCCAAGCACAATGCCCGCAAAATGTAGTGCGCAAGCTTTTCGTTGCCGTTTTTGCCGCTGCTCCAGTGCCGCTTACCGATCAGGATCATGCA
This sequence comes from Pirellula sp., assembly GCA_021299695.1. Classification (GTDB taxonomy): domain Bacteria; phylum Planctomycetota; class Planctomycetia; order Pirellulales; family Pirellulaceae; genus JBKCUI01. The sequence continues at coordinate 613 of JAJTEK010000171.1, forward strand.
CAGGTAGAGGCCCAAGACGGTCAACAAAAGGTAGTACCCGACCCCGGAGAGGCTGATGACCCCCCGTCCAAAATCATCGAATCGCTCCGACAGACTGAACGCCTTGATCTCGCGGGAAAACTCTCTGCCAAAGACCGCATCGGCACTGGCAGCAAACGCCAGGGGAGCATTGAAGAGCGCTCCGAGGATGAAGCCGACGGTCAAGTTATTTGTCAGGAACGAGGCGACCATGCCGATGGCGATCATCGCCAAACCGATCAACCAGTACCCGAGATAATTGCAGAAAAACAGACCGGTGTCGACTTCCCCGAGCGTCAGCGCCGCCAAAACGACGAACGTAGAAAGTTGCGAGAACAGAAGGGATACCGAGTAAATGGCCGCAGCAGCCGAATACTTGCCGATCACAATGTCAAAGTCGGTCGCCGGGAGCGTCAGGAGCAACTCGTCGGTCCCTTGTACGTAAACCACTTGTTGAGCTGGCTTAAGGTCCCTAGGTTCGAGTTGAAAAACTCGTAGGGCCAGAAGGCGGCCATGCTCGTGAGCAAAACGAACAGGCACAGGAAGACATAGCCAGTCGGGTTGGCAAAGTAGCCGTAAAAGTTGCGTTTCAGGACCGCATAGGCCACGGGCCTTTGACGAGCCATGAGCAAGATGATTCCGAGCAAGACACCCACGGAGATGATGTCGAGCAAGAGCAATCGAAGCAGAGCACTTGCAATCACTTTCGAATATCCTTCTTCAAACCTAAATGGAACGTTGGACGGAAACGGAAAAGCAACGAGAACCTCTGCTCGAAGAGCGTTCGAGGGACTCCGAATGTGGAACGCAAAGGAGCGTTCGTCAAGTAGCCCATCAGGCAGCCGCGCCGGTGAGCTTGTGGAAAGCGTCGGTCAAGTCCCCACGCACTTTCCTGAGGTCCTCAACCGAACCTTCGAAAACCTTGCGGCCTTCGTTGATCATGATCACGCGACTTGCCATCGCCTCGACCTCTTGGAGAATGTGGGTCGAGAGCAAAATCGTCTTGGTTTCCCCAAGCTTACGCATCGTATTTCGCACTTCGCGAATCTGATTCGGATCGAGACCTGCAGTCGGCTCGTCCAAAATCAGAACGTCGGGCTCGTGCAACAGAGCCTGAGCCATCCCGACTCGCTGACGAAAACCTTTGGAGAGCTTGCTGATCGCCTTGTGCAATACCGATTTCAAATCGCACATCTCGACGACCGCCTCGATCCTGGAGGCTTTGTAACCTTTTTCCATGCCTCGGGCATCGCCGAAAAAACTCAGCAAAGCATGAGGGGTCATGTCCGGGTAGAGCGGACCATTCTCAGGGAGATAGCCCAGATGTTTTGACCCCGCGATTCGGTCCGAAAACATATCATGACCGGCGATCTTCGCAGAGCCTTCGCTGGGCGAAAGGTACCCGGTGAGCATCTTCATCGTGGTGCTTTTGCCGGCACCATTGGGGCCAAGAAAAGCGACCAGTTCGCCGCGGTTGACCTTGAAAGAAATCTCTCGAGCGGCTGCAAAGGGCCCGTAAAACTTCGACAATCCCACCGCTTCGATCATCGACTGTGTGTTCGCAGCTTTGTCACCCATCGTCCGTTACTCTTCTTGGTAAGTTGCTGATAGTAAGTGGCAGTTGAAGGAGCCGGAAATTCCAAACGGCCCTAACTCCGGTGCGGAGCAAGAACCGGCCAGGGAGTATAACGAAATTTCAAATTCCGTCAGTACGCCTAATACGTCTAGCGTGGAGTCCCGGTTCGGTGATTGACGAAAAACTCAACGAAAATCAGTGAATTTTGCGTCGAAGTGCCTCGTTGTCCCTCCGTAGGGATTCCTGGGTATTTTGACCGAAAGTCAAGGGAACCGCTGCGCGAACGCCTGGTCGGATTCCCGCAGGGGCTTTCGAAGCGTTAACCCCCCGCGCAAAGACCACAGCATCGACCTGCCGTGCCCCGGCTCGTCGCAGGACCCGGGCGGCCTCCTGCAAGGTCGCTCCCGAAGTCATCACGTCGTCGATCAACAGGAAACTTCGGTACCTGACCGACTCGACCTTGGGCACCTCAAAGGCACCCACAAGATTCTCTCGCCGCTCGCTGATCGTCTTCATCCCCTGCTTTGGCGTCCAACGTGTGCGTCGAAGCAGCGTTTCGCACACCGACAACCCCGTAACCTTGGCCAAGCGTTCGCCAAGCGTCGATGCTTGATTGTAGCGCTGGGCCAATCGCCTGATCCAATGCTGAGGGATCGGCACGATCGCGTCGTAAACCGTTGGATCGAAAGTCTCGTCGCCCTTGAGCCATTGCGAGAGCAAGTCACCGATGCTCTGGGTCAGCGACTCGCAATGGGACTCTTTCATCAAGCGCACCGCCTTGGCAGCCACCGAGTCGTAGATGGTATACGACCAAGCCCTTCCAAACTCCCACCGCTGGTCCTTGCAAAATGAACAACCCCCGTCCTGACGTAAAGGAGCCCCACACCGCTTGCATCCACCATAAATAGGCACAAGCTCCTCTTGGCACCGGCTACATAAGGACGCCGATGGCTCCTGGACAACCAACCGTCGACAAAGCAGACAAGACCTTGGGAATAGCAAATCCACAAACTGCCGCCATCCTTGCATGCGCTGTCTCCCTCCCTAGATGAATCCTGCTCCAAATCCCCGCATCAAGTGCCTGCATCAAGTGCCCGTGGGATGCTCGATCTGAAGCACGATTTTGCCCTGCAAAACGCCTGATTTGCTTATCGTATTGGACTCCTGGAGTCGGTGGGCTTGTGCGGCCTGATCGAGGGGCAAAATCCGATCGATCTGCGCTCGGAGCTTCCCGGTCTGCATCCAGTGATTGATGTCCTCGGCCGCCTGGCGCTGGACCTCCGGGGAGGCATTGAACATCGCAAATCCCAACAACGAACAGCCTTTGACATAGAACGGACCGACCGGGAATTCCGGCCTCGCATCGCGACCGGCCATGACGACCATCCGACCATTAGGGGCCATGGCTCGGACCCCTAAATCAAAATCGGGCTCGCGGAGCGTCTCCCAAAAGACGTCGACTCCTTGAGGAAATTCGTCGAGCAAAACCTCGGATAAGGATTCCTCGCGGTAGAGAATGACTCGGTCGGCGCCAAGCTGCCTGCATCGCTCCGCTTTTTCCACGCTGCCTGCGGTCGTGACAACCTTGGCACCGACGGCCTTAGCCATCTGCAAGACCATCGCCCCGACTCCACCGGTCCCGCCCCTTACAAAAATCGTTTCGCCGGGCTTTAACCGCGCTCGATCAAAAAGCCCTAAATGCGCTGTGATGCCGACCAAAGCGTTGGCGGCAAGATCCTGATCGCTGAGCGAATCTGGAGAGGCATAAAGCCACACCGGATCGATGACGGCTTGCTCGGCGAACGTTCCTTGACGCCCCATCAAACCTTGATTAGACCCCCAGACGCGCTGGCCGACTCTCCAATCCCGCACATGCGCTCCGACCTCAACGATTCGGCCCGCAAAATCCGAACCGATCACATAAGGGTTCGGCAGAGGCCAAAAATTAGCCCCGTTGCGAATATAGGTGTCGATCGGATTGACCGAAACCGCGTGAATCGCGACCAAAACCGAATTGTTGCCCAATAACGGCGAAGGTATCTGGCCGACTTCAATGCACTCAGGGCCACCGGTATTTCTAATGTATGCCGCCTTCATCCAAGCCTCGTTGATCACTTCAAGTTACCGAACCAATCCCATTTCAGCCAATCCCGCTGATTCATCGGCATGCTCGACGCCGATCGAACCACCGAGCATGCCTATCATCAGAGAATTGACCCCCGAGCCGATCCCGAGCAAAGCCCCCTTGCGAGATTCGAGCCAAGCTCCAGCCTCGATGGCTTGGCCTAACGCGATCGGCAAGGCCACCGAACCGGTATTACCCCATTTGGAAAAGGTCGCAAAATCGTTCTCCGGCGCGAGCGAAAGGGTCTCTAAAATACGCCGACGATGCGTTGCTCCTACCTGATGGCAAACGCTCTGCTGAATATCCGATCCAACCCACTGCAGCTCCTCGAGCAACCCGCTGTAAGCTTCCTTGCCAGTGCTCAGCCCGGCCTCAAGGAGCATCTCCGAATCGGTATTCATCGTCGGCAACATCGCCGAACCCGCTTGATCGGTGTCGCTTTGGCATAACCCATGATGCTCGGTCCGAGCGATCGCCACGGCCCCGACAAAGTCGCTTCCGCGATCAGCAAATCTCTGTCGGTACCAACCAGTGTCGGCCAAGAGCCACGCGCAACTTCCCGATCCGATCGTCAGGGAGGCAAAGGCGGGTTTGATCGATTGACGTGTCAAATCCCCATCCTGGACCAGTTGCTCGAGGGTCGCTTTGAGTAGCCCTCGCGAATCCTCGGTGCCGACGACCAAGCCGGCGCGAATGCAACCCGATTCGATCAGCTGGGCGATTTGCACCGCTCCGTTGAGCATCCCTAAACAGGCATTGCTCACGTCATAAACCCAAGATTTGGAGGGGAGCCCGAGCAAGTGATGAACGCGACAAGCCGTCGCCGGTTCGAGAAACTCCCGGCAAACGCTCGCATGGATCAAACAACCTACTTCGTTTGCCGTCAGCCCCGATGCCCTGATCGCCATACGACCACTGGCCACACTGCAATCGCTGAGCCTGACTCCCGGACTCCAAATCCGACGACTCTGTATCCCGCTCATCCCCTCGAGCCGCCCCTCGGGGAGCCGCAAACGCTGGTACTGACTAGCCAGTTGCTGCTCGATCCACTCCGAGGTGATCTCCACCTCTGGGACCAAGTAGCCGATCGATGCTAGACAAACAGATTCAAAACGCATGGATTAGAGCCCAACGGATCCACAAGCGGTGAAAGGAGGTTTCCTGGTTTGACAACGCGCCGAGGGCAACTTTGAGGTACCCTTCGCGGTACCAGTACCCGATCGGTAACTCGATCGAAAAGAGTATACCGTGAAACGTGGCGTCGGGTGATGATGCGGTTCAAAAAGAAAGCAATCCCCCGTCAAACAAGCGATCATGGGCCTGATCCGTTATCCCGTTTTTTAACCACGGAATACGCGGAAAACACGGAAAGGGAGCACAGATTCTAGTGGGTCTTATTTCCGTGTGTTCCGTGTGTTCCGTGTGTTCCGTGTGATCCGTGGTTCCCTACTCTTCGGCGACAGGAGCGAGTATGTCGTCGCGGCAACGCAGTACCGTGCGGCAACCAATACGGCGATGGGTCGGCTCAGTCGTTCTCGTGCTCAATGAAATGGTACTCGTGCTCGTAATCGACCGGTTGGTTCGAGCACGATTACGAGCAGGAGCACGAGCACGAAAATCCCAGTCAATTATGCGAAACGGAACTGCAGCGAGAGTTCCCGCTCCACGTAGTTTGCTCTCGGCTTGGCAATTCACCACAGATCGCCCAGCAGAGCTACTTGCTGGTCACCGAGTAGGAGCAAATCGTGGTACGAGAGTCGCTCAAATAAGAAGTAGCGTAAACGACGCCATCCAGCTTGTCGCTCGCGATCGACCTAAGTTTAGATGTAGCATTCATTTGATTCCCATTTCGTCTTCTGTAAGACCTAACGCACGTACTTTGCTCAATCAGAAAGCGTCTCGCCTTGGGGTGGTATCTCGTTTTCTGGATATACACCCTTGTATCGGCTACTTACGGACCCGTCAACTTTTGGATTAGTTGATAGGCTGATTCGCCCGATTCTAGCAGTCCCCGCGCTTCAAACCACCGCGCACCTAGTTCGAATCCTACCACGTCTGCTGCAAAACCACCTGCATTGCCCGGAAAAACGAGGGTTCTGAGGCGACTCTGGCGACCCACAAGACGACTCACCAGGGTCCAAGGCAGCGCGCTAGAGTTGTTGAGTTATTTGGGCAGCACCTGCAAGCATGCACTTGCATGGACGTGCAGGAAAGCCAAAGCAATTGGCCCGAAATGCGAAAAACGCTGGGAAAACCAGGGTTTTGCAGCACGGGCTTCAGAAAGCTAACGGAGAGGACAGGAACCGAACAACCTACAAATCCCCTGAGAAACTCGCACTTCGACACCACGCGCGACGCGAAATACGACGCGCGCCGATTTCATTGTTTGAGACGACTCGAAACACCATCCATCGCGACCAACCTGCAACTTCTTTGCAGCCCGATTTACAGGGTCACAGGTCTGGAGTTCCGATTGCGATTCATTCAGCGTTTCAATTCGTCACCACCTTGCGGCGAGGTGGATGGACTCAGGGCAACGCGGAAGCCGAAGTCGTTGCCTCGGTCCGACGGGCCTAACCTGGCACGGATACTGCGACCGCCTCCCCAACCGCCACCCCGCGCTACTCGAAACCAACCGCCCTTGTCACCCTCAGGGTATGCACCGTTCAAGTCACTGCACCATTCCCAAACATTCCCATACATATCGTAAAGCCCCCATTCGTTTGGTTTCTTCTCTCCAACTGGATGCGAATGACCTTTGCTGTTGCCACCAAACCAAGCGTAGTCAAGCAAATCACTGTCCCTATCAAAATAACTCCACGCCGATTTACTCCCGGCGAGGCAAGCGTGTGCCCACTCCGCCTCTGTCGGTAGACGGTATGTGCGTCCCGTCTTCTTTTCCTCGGGCAACTCAGAAAGCTTTTTGCAAAATTCGACTGCATCCTCCCACGAAACATTTTCGACCGGATGCACTGCACTGACGCTTCGTTGGCCCGACGACTTCTTGAACCACCTTGGGTCGGCTCCCAAACCGTTCCTCAATACCGCTTCAGTGTCCTCAGTGAACCAACTCGGGTTGGTTCCCATAACTCTCATGTATTGTGCCTGGGTGACCTCATACACGCCAAGGTAATATTCTTCGCTAATCTCTACTTCGTGCTGATGGGTTTCATAGTCACTGCCACCTTCTTCGTACCTAGGCGAGCCCATCATGAATTGGCCCTTGGGTATCAGCACAAGTTTCATGCCGATGCTGTTGGTGATCTCTTTGGGTGGCTGGGCGCTAGAGATACTGGCCCCAACACCAAGCCAAAGCGATACAGCAATAACACCTTTACATATCGATTGGAACATGATGTATTTGCTTTGAATTGCCTAAATGACGTCTGCTATTAGCCACCGGTTCGTTCGAACGATGATGGAATTGTAG
>JAJTEK010000045.1 GCA_021299695.1 Pirellula sp.
GGGGTGCGAAAAATTCGATGGACGCGTACCTGTCGTCTCGCGGATATCGTCGTTGAGCCGTTCGTTCAGCAGGAGCGAGTCGACCAACACGCACCAAGCCAGCGAGCGTGTGACGTCTTGAGATTCGTCGCCTGAGATCGAGAGTAGGAACTCTTTGCGCAGCTCGGCGATCTCGTCGACTTTACGGAGTCGGATCAGATGGACCAGCGCTTTTTCGCCGGTCGATTCGCGGTCCCACCACTGGCGCATGTTCTCAGAGTAGACCAATTCGATCGCGGCAGTGAGTTCCTCTCTGAGGAACGCTTGGACATCCGTCAGGTGAACGACACGTCGGTTAGGGACATCCTCGCGGAGACCTTTCAAGGCCGTGACAGCCACCTCGAGCATTTCATCCAGGCCGTAGACATCGATGATTTGGGTTGGGGGAAAGGGCTGTTGCCCACGTCGGGTTTGATTGCCAGAAAACGCAATCGCGCAAACCGAGCTAAATGTGCGGCCGAGCATGCTGCGAGCCAAGCTTTTGGCCGTTGGGGTTTCGGACAAGCCAAACGGTTTTTTCCGAGCCTTAGACTCAGTCCTCAGCCGCTGGGCCAAATCGGCAATGCTAGGGGTGTAAGGCAAGCTGCCGAAGGGCAAATCGCCATCCTCCAAAAGATCCAGCAGTATCTCGGCCGAGAAATCATCGCCGAGCCTTTTGGCCAGTTCCCATATTTTGTCAGCGCCGTTGGGATCGCTGTTGATGAACTTGACCAAAGGGACCGAGAGTTGGTCGGTCAGGTCGTTGAGCACCATATCCCGAAAGGTCATCGGGAGGAGGTCGGGTCCAAGGTAGGGTTTGGCCGTGTAGGTGATCTCGGCGCCGTATCCTCGTTTGGTGATCGAACCGGGCAGGAGCGAAACAGGGACGCGTACGAGATTGAGCGAGTATCCCGGCGCGTCGGCCGTGTCATCCCCTTCGTTGATCCGTCGATGTTGGTTCAGGTGTTGCATGTAGCGAACCAACTGATCGATTTCCTGGGTTTGTTCGAGTCCGAGGGTTTTTCCGAGGAACTCTTTGGTTTCCAGGGTAAATGGGCTATTCGCTTCGGGGAGCGAATTGCTGAGCGTCACGTTGGCGTTTCCATCGGGAGGAGTGCCGGTATTGGCGATCGAGTTGACGGTGATCGCTGGGGCCGGGACGCCACCGCTTACGGTTTGATTTTGAAGGGCCAGAGCGACCGAGAGCAGCGCCGAGTCGCTGACTTGCTGGGCTCCGGCGATGCGGTTTGGGTCGAATCCGTTGCGCAGCGGCGCGAGGATTTCTTCGACCTCTCGACGGTACTGCGTCAACCTTGCTTCGCCCCAGACATCGGGAGCTTTCGAGGAGACGCTGCCCCATTGGTTGATATGGTGTTCGAGCCAATCGACGTTTTTGGCGAGTTCTTCGAGCGTTCGGTCTTGGTTGGTCGCCGGTGGTTTGCCGTGACCCTTGGCCCAAGCGGCCATTTTGGAGACCACGGTCCCTTGTGCGTTGGCGCAAGGGGCCGGGAGCAGCGCCGCCCCGAGCGTCAGAGTCCCTAGAACACACAGCACATGTCGGTTGGATCGGCGGGGGTAGGCGAGCATAAGATCGATCCTTCGGGCCATGCCGCTGCGGGTTCGATAATTCCAGGAACGCGGGACACTTACGATTCCGTTTATCGGCCTGAGCGGATGTCAAACTCGTCCGATTTTTCCGGAAATGATGGCTGGGCAAGGCTCAGAGGCCCAAAGGTCGGTTTTTGTTGGATCTCAATACCCCTCAAAATGCAGAAAAATCCCGGATCACGAAGGGGTTGGGTGGTTCCAGGTACGCTTCCTCGCCGTTGGCTGCGGGTTAAACAAAATTGGCTGCGGGTGAAACAAAATTGGCTGGGAGTTCGACCCAGGACAGGGCGTTAAAGTTTCGCCAGATTACCGCCACGGTTTGAAGGCATTGGTCGTACCGAACATCGGTGCGGCTAGGTCGGGATGATGCCTGAGGATCACATCCTTCATCGAGTTGTTGTTGACCCAGTCGAGTCCGAGTTGGGTGTAGACATCGGGCGTGAAATCTTGGGCGGTGAAGCGATCGCTTTTGAGTCGGCGTGAGGCCATGAGGATAAAGATTCGGAAGGTCGTATCGCTGAACCCGAACCCTTCGGGTTTGGCTTCGGCCAGGGTTCCGATGAGCAGGTCGAGATCATCGACTTTGTCGCTGCCATCAGGATGGGTTCCGTAGACGTCGCGCAAACGGGCAGCGATGGTCTGGTCTTGAGGGGAATTGAACTCGTCAAAGGAACGGATGGGTTTCATCCTCAGTTCGGTTCGAAAGCGGTTGTATCGGGGGATCTGTCGTTCCCGATCGCGAAGGATATCGATGGTCGCAAGATCGAGGAGTTCGCCGGTTCCGGGTTTTCGAAAGCGGCGTAGGAAATTCGGATAGTTGTTGAGGCTCAGAGCACCGGGCAGTTCGGTACCGAATGAGTAGAGGACTTCCTCGTCGCAGAAGGACTCCCAGAGCTTCAGGTCGACTTCCTGGCCCACCGCACCTTGACCCACCTCCAAGGAGCAGCGTTGGACTTTGTCTGGGTTCTTATGGCTCTTGAGAGTGATCGAATCGGGCATCAGAGAATGCATCCGATAGACGGCGACGAATTCCTCAGTCAGGCTGTAGGGGGCCGCATGGTGGTTGATTCCCGAATCGGGGATCCCCCAGAAGGCTTCGTTGAGTCCGAGTCGACCGAAGGCATCGAGGAGCCGATCGGAGAAGAGGCCGAACCAGTTGGCGTTCATCGATTTTTCGAGCATGGGGTTTGCCAGGATAGCCGGCGTCCATTCGATCGTGTGAATTTTGGCCATCAGTGCGGCGTTGATCAAACGTGCTTTTTGAAACCGATGTTCGCTCGACCAGGTTGGGTACTGTGCGGCGAGCGCATCGCAGATTGCGTTGTGCTCCTTGACGAACAGTTCATGCAGGAGGCTCAGGCCCAACCACCAGTTGTCAAAAAATCCGGTGTTGGCATCCCCCGAGGGAGTAGGGGTATGCACCGTTTGGAGGTAGGGGCAGGCTTGGCTTTTCAGCGCGTCGGTTCTCCAAGTTTGAGCGCCGTAGATTTGCGATGCATCCCACCAATGCGATTCGGAGTTGACGAAGGTCTCCGGTCCGTTTTGTTGGTCATGGGGGCGTCGGGTCGGATCGCGTCGTGTCCGATGGACTCGCATGGGGGAATCGGGCCAGCGATCGTACTCGGGGTCCTCTCGGGTATCGATCTCGAAGGGAGGCGCATCGGAGGCTGCCATGGGTGTGCCGTGGCTGAACCAACCATGGGTTTGGAATTGGATCCAGGCGGCGGCCAAGAGGTTGATTGTTGGGGCAAAAAGGGTGCTGTCGGGTCGTTCGGCATCGCGGGCCAGGAGCTTGCAACTGACGATACGGGGGTTCGGACAGAGCAATCGGGAGTTGGCATCAGGTGGGGGTTCGAGCGATTCGAAGGGCATGTTTCGGCCGAAGCGGGCATCGGGATGGCTCTGTGTGAACTCCGTCGAGGGAGTTCCTGGTGGAGATTGGCTCGCGATCCCCATGGTGGGGCTTTGAGGATCGTTGAAACTGCCCTCAGGGGTTCGCCAGAGGCCTGAGAAGGGGCATTGGGGAAGGCTGGTAACCGGTGGGATCCGTCCGGTGGGCTCCGTCACGGCGATTCGGTCTTGCGCGGTGCTATGCAGGTTGTAGATGCGCAGTTCCTCGCGCAGGGCAGCGAGATTGGCGATGCCGACCCATTTGGGCAACTCATGCCAGGTCCAAAACCGATTGATGCAACGGAATAGAAACAGGAAGCTTTGGCCAAACAGGGATCGGTGATCGAAGGGTTGGTACATGGTCCGGAGCGTCAGAGCGGCTAGGAGCAGCATCAAGCAGAGCAGGTAGGTCAGCCAGACCGGCGAGCTATTCGTTGCGATCGTCGAGAGGGTGCATTGAAGGAATACAGCCAGCGATAGGACCGAGCGCTGGAGTCGCAGGAATTTTTCCAAGAGTGTTTGGTGGACCACCGGGGTACGAGGATCGCGCGTTTGCAATCGACCCGAATCGTAGAACAGATCCCAACCCGAGATGCACAGATCGGCCAGCCACCATAGGCTCAGGGCCACGCGGGGGATTCCGAGCCAGCGCCAGTTGGGGTACTGCAGGAGGATCGGGATCGTGAACATCAGGTAGGCTAGGAACCATAGGCTCCACCATCCGACCTGGCGCGACGCGTTGCCGGCCAGGGACGTGTGCCGGTAGCTGGGCAAGGGTCGTTCGTACGGATGAAGCGATGGCTGACGATGGAAGATTAGGATCGCGATGGCTAGGCTTGCCAGGACATTCTCGATAGCCAGCCAACTGCGGTAGGTCGAGTTTCCCCAATCGGGCAAACCTGCGAGCCAGGAGAGCGATCCGATGGCGAGCATGGCCAGGATCACCCCGAGGCTCAGGGTCAGGACGGTAAAGAGCTGCCGCTTGAAAAGGACTCCGCGTTGGTTCATAGATTCGCAACTCCGTCTGGGCTGGATTTCTGTTAACCCCAGAACTAGCTAAGGGCGAGTACGGTGAGTCGGGTTCATTATGCCCGACGGAGCACACCGGAGAAACCCGGGGACAGTCCCCGGGTTCTTTCAGATCGGTACGGGGCTTATGGCAATAGCCCGCGGCTTGCGCCATGCGGCTCACAGGGTTTTCCTTGCGTCTTTGCGCCCTTGCGTCCTTGCGTTTATTTCCTCAAGCGGCCGGATATCTAGGAACGGCCGTTAGGAGCTGCATGAGAGGGTCGAGCAGCCTGGTCGATTGCGGGCCCACTCGGGCCGCTTCTTGGCATACTGCTCCATCCCTGGTTGCTCGGCATAGGGATTGCGCAGAACCTCGAGCAACTGCATGATCCGGCTCGGGTCCCCATGCAATTCGGCTTGGTCGATGGCCTCCTGGGCCAAGTAATTCCGCAGTACATACTTCGGATTGACGGCATCCATGATCGATCGTCGATCGGTCGGTTCGCCTTGCTCTTGCCGCACCCGAGCCTCGTAGCGATCCATCCAATCGAGGATTCGCTTGGCATAGGTCTCTTGGCGTTCCTCGGGTCGGTAATGAGCCTCCTGGAAGTGTTCGAGGATCCGCTGGACTCGAACCGCGGGTTGCTCTTGGGCACTTGGATGGACCTGCCAAGTTCCCAGCAATCGGTAGAACAAGGTCATATCTGTTTCGGTGGCTCGGAGCAATTCAAAGAGAGATTCGATCAACGAATCCTCAGCCGATGTCCACCGGCTCAGTCCCAGCTTGGCCGCCATGGTCGATTGCCACTGCGTGTTGATCGTCTCCACGTAGAGCTCCATCGCCCCTTCGAGCGCGGCTTTGTCCTCAATGCATGGCGAAATCGCTTCGGCCAATCGGCCTAGATTCCAATACGCGATTTGAGGTTGTTGGCCATAGCAGTAGCGGCGGCCTTGGGCATCCGTGGTATTGGGAGTCCAAGTCGGATCGTAATCCTCGAGCCACCCGTAGGGTCCGTAGTCGATCGTCAATCCCAGGATCGACATATTGTCGGTGTTCATCACACCGTGGACGAACCCGACCCGCATCCAATGGACGATCATCACCGCAGTGCGTCGGCAGATTTCGCGAAACCAAACTGCGATGCATTCGGAGTCGATGGCTTTATGGCTAGAGACCAGCTCGGGAAAGTCGGTCCGAATCACGTACTCGATCAGCTTGCGAAGATTCGCTAGGTCGTTTCTAGCTCCTAGGATTTCGAAATTGCCGAACCTGACAAAGCTAGGCGCCACTCGGCAAACAATCGCTCCGGGCTCGCGTTTGGGTCGACCGTCGTAGAACATATCGCGAACGACCATATCGCCGGTCCCGACGAGTGACAGGGCGCGTGTGGTCGGGACCCCCAGATGGTGCATCGCTTCGGAGCAAAGGAATTCACGGACGCTCGATCGCAGGACGGCAAATCCGTCGGCGCTTCGCGAGTAGGGGGTTGGACCTGCTCCTTTGAGTTGCAGCATCCAACGCTCCCCCTGTGGGTTGATAACCTCACCGAGATTGATCGCTCGTCCGTCTCCGAGTTGGCCGGCCCAATGACCGAACTGGTGGCCGCCATAGCACATCGCAAACGGTTCCATCTGCGGCAAAAGCTTCCGGCCCGAGAAGGCATCGAGGAACCACTCGGATTGCACCTCCGCGTCGTTGAGCCCGATCGAATCAGCCACTTCCGAAGCATAGGCCAGTAGCCTCGGTGCGGTGGGTTTAACGGGCAGGGCAGGGGAATAGCATGCGCCCAAGACCGTTCGCGACGGAGTTCGGTCTGCACCCTCGGTCCCCTGGTTCTGGCCCTCGGTCCCACGGTTCGAGAGGGATTCGCCAGGTAGTTCACGCACGAATCGGTTGTCGAAATCCAAGGGCATGCGTTGCAATCTAGCTGGTTGTTGGAGGGGGGTAGATGTAGACAAAGAGAGCGGATCGGTGCTCGTTATTCGAGGACCATGATTTCGACTTTGCGGAAGTCGATCGGATGGCTCTCGGATTGCAGGGAGATCGTCCCTAGTTCGAGTTGGACCATTCCGTCTCGGATCAAAGGCTTGGCATTTGCGTCGCTCGGATCGAGCTGCGGTCGCTGGTACTCCAAGACGACTTGGCCATCGACGATATGTCGGATGACTTCGTTGCCTAGGACTTCGAATTCCGCCGTGACCCATTGGTCGCCGTGGTAGGTTTTCGATTTCGAGTTGGTGCAGTGGGGTTTGAAGAGCTTGCCGTCCATTTCGACATGAGTGCCTGGAGTGCACAGGTTGAGCGTCGTGCGGGGGTCTTTGCCGTTGCCACCTAGAAATTGGGCTTCGATCGAGCAGGGGAAGTCTTGGTCGATGGTCATGGTTTCGGGGCGTTGGCCGTGGAGCATCACGCCGCTGTTACGTATTGCCCAACCTGGCCCCCCGGTGGCTTGTTCGCCTACGAATCGATATTCGATCTTGAGGCGGTACTTGGAGTAAACTCCGTCGAAGAACAGGTGTCCGAATCGCTCATCGAACTTCTCGTAGCCGTCGTAGCGGACTTGGATCATCCCGTCTTGAACGCGAAAGGTTTTTGCGTAATTGTTTCCGAGTTCGAAGCCTCGGATTTTTGGGGTCCAGCCTGTAAGGTCCTTGCCATTGAACAGGGAGACCCATTGGCCTTTCTTTTGGTTTGGGGACACAGGTGGAGCGTTCCGCTGCTCGAGGGTATCCAAGTGGACTTTGGCCACGTCCCCCATGTAGCCTGGTACGCCGAGTGCGACGCACTTTCGCATCCATTCGAGCGCTTTGGCTCGATTTCCGACCGCATCGTAATACAGGCCGATGTAGAGGTAGCCATAGAAGCGATCGTAGTCGGCTCCGTTGACCAATCGGCGGTTCTTTTCTGTAGCCGCGATGACTTGATCGACCGTCGCTTTGCCTTGGATCATCTGTTGGATTTGCATCATCGGTACGCGTTCATCATTGCCCGATAGGAGCACATCTTTTTGGGCCGCAGCAAGGCCCTTGAGTTTGACGGCGCAGAGGAAATGCCAAAAGGCGTTTTCGACATCGTTGGGATTCACTTCGCGGTGGACCTGGAATTGATCGAGTCCCTCTTGGAATTTCCCTGCGTAGTACAGAGCGATCCCGCGCTGCCACAGGTAGGGTTTGACCTTGGGGTCGATCGCGATCACTTTGTCGAAATCCGGCAAGGATTCGTCGATTTTTCCCGTGCGAAACAGCAGCGATCCTCTGGCCAAGTAGAGTTGGGATAAATCGGGTGCAGCGGCGATGGCTCGATTAACCCCCTCGAGAGCTTGGTCGGCGGTCCCCTCTCGCAAGGCTTTTTCGACGACGTTGTTCCAGCCTCGCGTGTCCTGAGGGTCCGGTTCACGGTCTTGGCCCATGGCCGGCGAGAGCGAACAGATGGATAAAACCCAGATGGCAAAGACCCATTTGGAAAAAAGCACGGGCAACAGAGTGCAAAAGGCCCGCGAGGCGAATCGGAGCGAGAGGTGCTTGCGCATATCCTGGACAATCCTTCCGAGATTTTCGGATCAAGTTGGACAATCGGACACAGGTGACGGGCGATGCTGGCTCGTCATTCTATGATATTTCGAGATAATTGCATCGAGGTGATTTTTCGTAAGTTTTAATCGAGGTGAATTCCATGGTATCCCGGACATCGCATGGTTCGACACTGATCCGAAACGCCCAGGTGGTTTTTCCTGGTCGTGTGGCCCAGAGCAACATTCTATTACTCGACGGAAAGATCGCCTCGGTCGACGCGGCTCCGACGACCACGGCCGACCATATTGTCGACGCCGACGGCTTGGTTTTGTTTCCTGGATTGGTCGACGACCAAGTCCATTTTCGCGATCCAGGACTGACCCATAAAGAAGACCTTGGAACTGCGAGCCGAGCCTGCGCTGCTGGTGGTGTTACCAGCTTTTTGGAAATGCCCAACACGAAACCCGCCGCGATCAATCAGGAGCTTATCGAACAGAAATACGCGATCGCTGCGTCCAAGTCGCTAGTCAACTACGGCTTCTACATGGGCGCTACGGCGACCAATATCGAAGCCCTCAAGGTCGCGACAGGTATCCCCGGCATCAAGATCTTCATCGGATCGAGCACCGGGGATCTGCTCGTCGACGAACAAGAAGCTCTCGAGCGAATCTTCGCTGAAACCAAAGTCCCTATCTGTGCCCATTGCGAAGACGAAACGACCGTCCGATCCAACCAAGCTCGCCTGGGCGCCAACCTGACGGTGCATGACCATTCACGGATCCGGGATTATCCAGCGGCGATCATCGCCACACGTCGTTCGATCGATTTGGCGGTACGGCATAAGCATCGATTTCACGTCCTGCATGTGAGCACCGCCGACGAAATCCCGCTTTTGGAATCCCATGGAGGTCTAATCACCTCCGAACTGTGTCCCCATCACTGGCACTTCCATGTCGGCGACTACGATCGCTTAGGAACACTGATCCAAATGAATCCATCGATCAAAGCCGCTAGGGACAACGAGCTGCTATGGCAGGCCTTGCTCGATGGAAAGATTCAAGTCGTAGCGACCGACCATGCGCCTCACACACTGGAGGAAAAAGCCCAACCTTATCCGCTATCTCCGAGCGGTTTGCCAGCCGTTGAGAACTACTTTGCGCTCTTGCTCGATCGCGCCTCGCGGGGTGAATGCACTTGGAACCAGATCGCCTCCTGGACAGCGGATGCTCCTGCGCGGGTTTGGGGGATCGTCGGAAAAGGTCGGATCGAGGTCGGCTATGATGCAGATGTGGTGCTGGTCGATCCCAAGCTGACTCGCACCATCCAAAACGAAAAACAGTGGACCAAATCCAAGTGGTCTCCTTGGCACGGAACGAGCCTTCAAGGTTGGCCCATCCGAACTTGGTGCAACGGCCATTGCGTCTACGAGCTCGACCCATCGGGCGATGGGATCATGCACGACCAAAGCGTTGGTCAAACAGGAATCGTCGGATCCCTAGCCGGTGCTCGACGCTTGAGGTTCGATCACCAGCGCGGTGGTTTCTGGAATACCCCCGATGGGATTGGGGTCTAGCCTCCAAAATCGATTCCCACCAACCCATCGCCCAGAGCAATTGCAACTGGGCTCGGTTGTAATTCGATACAGTGCTCAGGTAGGCTCGCTCGGAGGTCTCCATCGCTTGTGCCGATTGGAGAACCTCGATCGGTAACCCTTGGCCTTGGCCGATCCGCTCGAGATTCTTGAGATAGGAATCGCTGGCCGTTCGTACGGCTTGTTCGCTGACATCGAGTTGTTCGCGGCGGACAAGGACCTGGACCCTTGCCTCGGAGATCTCCTGGGCGACTTGATCCATCCATCGGATCTTGTTGTACATCGCCTGTTGGATCTGAGCTTGCCGTTCCCGTCGAGCAGCCTGTTCGCCTAACCCCATGTTTCGCAATTCCCAGGTCATCAGCGCATCGATATCGTATCGCCCGCCCCAGTCTCCGAACTGGTTTCCGAGTCCTCCACCGAAACCACCTGTACTGAAACCCAATAGGATGCTCGGAACCAACGGAGCATTCTTCTCCCTGGCATACGCCTCCCTGGCCGCAGAGACCAAAGCCTGCGATTCGGCCAGTTCTGGGCGACGTATCAGCCCACAGAGAACTTGGTCGTACTCGGGTGAATCCACCTCGGCCAATTCCAGAGGCACGACCAACATATCCTGAGGGACCAAACTGCTCGTGCTCGGGATACTCAAGACGCGAGCTAACCTCGTCGACGCCGATAGCTTACGCTCTTTGGCTCCCAATCTGCGAAGTTCGACCAAAGAGACTTCGGTCTCCATACGCTGAGCATCGGAAACCAAACCACTTCCGACCCGAGCGTAGTCGCGAGTGATTTTTGCGATCCCCTCGAGCCTCTTGGAGGATTCATCCAAAAGACTCTCTTCTTGATAGGCATCCAGAAGATCGACATAGGCCAAGGAGGCTGAGAGCATCAGTTGATTTTCGGCGGCTAAAGCTGCATGTTGGCGAGCCCAAGCGGTCCTCTCGGCGACCTTGGGCAAAAAGATCGCATCGGCCAGATGAAACTGAGCCGATAAGCCTGGGCGTGGCGTTGTTCCGGCGGCGATCGCACCGGCCCCAAAACCCGCTTGGAGGGAGTTGCTGTTGATATCGACGATCGATCCGTTGATCGCTTGATAGTTTCCATCATGGCGATGGTAATTCATGCCTGCTTGGATCGAGGGGAGCCAAAGGACCTCGGCGCGATCGAGTTGGGCATACGCCTCTTGAACGCGCCAACGAGCGTGCCCGACGATCGGATGCGTGCCGCCGATCCTGGCCAATGCGCTGGGCAAATTGATCGGCACGGTATCCGTCTGATCCGTCTGATCTGTCTGATCTGTCTTATCTGTCTGATCTGTCTGATCTGTCTGATCTGTCCGATCCGTCCGATCCGTCTGATCCGTCTGATCCGTCTGATCCGTCCGATCCGTCCGATCCGTCTGATCCGTCCGATCCGTCCGATCTATTAAAACCGCTGAGCGGGTCGGTACCGTTGTGCAGCCGCCGAGGAGCATGCTGAGGATCCCTAGGACGAGGATCGCTTTTTTTCTGCTGTGCATCGTGGCGGTATCCTGTCCGTTAGAATCTCTTGTTCCAATTTCGGCATGCCGTGTTGGTAATCTGTACCGCTTATGATGGATATTCCGAAGCGATTTGGTCTGGCGTCTTCGCTCGCACGATCGAAAAGGGTCCATTGGCGTAAGGCTCTGTTAAGCTAGGTAGTCTCGGTTGAGTTTGCCGCAACTTTCCATTCCGACAATTTCCAGCACCCACCCACGGAACGAACGACGCATGCAATTGATTCTTTCGGCGATGCGCCGTCCGGCGACGGTTTTGGTGCTGGTCGCAAGCGTTCTGTTGGCAAGTGGCTTGGCCGTCGGGCCGGCACTGTTCCAGCAGTGGAAGTGGAGTTATCCCGAGGGTCTGCCTAAGGGGATGGAGGTCGACATATTTCCGAAGCTGAATCTGCCGGTGATCTATGTCTGCCAGCCTTATGGCGGGATGGATCCGGCGCAGATGGAGGGGTTCTTAACGAACTACTACGAGTACCATTTTCTTTACATCAGTGGGATACATCATGTGGAGTCGCGGAATGTTCAAGGGACGGCGTTGATGAAATTGTTTTTCCATCCTGAGACCGATATGGCTCAAGCGATGGCAGAGACGATCAACTACGTCAATCGATCCCAAGCGTTCATGCCTCCTGGGACTGTGTCCCCTTTCGTCATGCGATTTGATACCGGTAGTGTTCCTGTCGGTTATTTGGTTCTCTCGAGTGATACGCGCAGCATTTCGGAGATTCAGGATTTGGCGCTCTTCCGAGTCCGCCCGATGTTCTCGAACTTGCCAGGAGTCTCTGCACCACCACCTTTTGGTGGATCGGCTCGCTCGATTGTCATCACGGTCGATCCGAAGAAACTGCAGTCCTATGGCATGTCCCCTGAGGAGGTCATCACAGCCTTGACGCGGGGCAACACACTGAGTCCCTCGGGGAATGTTCCCATCGGCGATCTGTATCCGATCGTGCCGGTCAACTCGGTGGTCAAGGATCCGCAAACCCTATCGACGATTCCCATTCGTACAGGTGAACATCCGGTCTATATCCGGGATGTCGGATCGATCAGCGACTCGGCCGACGCGCCGGCTGGATACGCGTTGGTCAACGGGCGTCGGGCGGTTTATATTTTGGCGAATAAACGTGCCGACGCTTCGACCTTGAGTGTCATCGAGCAGATCAAAGGGGCGATTCCGAAAATGAAGGACGCTTTAGGTGCCGACGGGGAAGGGATCGATGTGCGATTTGAATTCGATCAATCGCCGTTCGTGACCCGAGCCGTCCGGAGCGTTGTGAGCGAGGGAATCATCGGAGCGGTCTTCGTCGGTTTGATGATCCTGGTGTTCCTTCGCGATTGGCGGAGCGCTTTGGTGGTCGTGTTGAATATCCCATTGGCGATCGGCTGTTCGATCGTCGCTTTGTGGTTGACCGGCCAGACGATCAATCTGATGACGCTCGGTGGATTGGCGTTGGCGATCGGGATTTTGGTCGACGAGGCGACTGTGTCGATAGAGAATATCCATGCGCATTTGCAGAAGGGAGAGCCCGTGGCGCGAGCGGTCCGCAACGGTTCGCTCGAAACGGTCGTACCTCGCTTGCTCGCCATGTTGTGCATTTTGGCGGTCTTCATCTCCTCGTTCTTCATGCAGGGTGCGGCGCGGGGGATGTTCGTACCATTGTCGTTGGCCGTGGGCTTTGCGATGATCGCTTCGTATCTTCTCTCGAGCTCTCTGGTTCCGGTGCTTGCTGTTTGGATTTTGCGACCTGCACAGGTCCATGCTCCAGAGCCCTTGGCTAGCTCCTCGGATTGGTTTGGACGCTTGCAGAGGGCTTATGAATCGATCCTATCGCGATGCATTGCGGCCCGCTGGATCCTTGCTCCTTTGTATCTGATCGCTTGCCTGATACTCCTCGTGACACTCACCCCGAGACTTGGCCAGAGTATTTTCCCTGTGGTCGATGCGGGTCAATTCCGTCTTCGGATGCGGGGACCGGATGGGACACACATCGAGAAATCCGAAGCGCTCGCCAAGCAAGCACTCGAGCTTATCGGCGATGAGCTCGGGCGCCAGAACGTGGAGTTGACGCTTGGGTATGTCGGAATGATCCATTCGAATTTTCCGGTCAATGCCGTCTACCAATGGTCGCGAGGCCCAGAAGAAGCGATCTTGTACGTCGACCTTAAGGATGGCTTTCCTCTCTCCGACCAGGAGCTCAAAGAACGCTTGCGAGTCCGTTTGAATCGGCAGATGCCTGATGTGCGATTTTCGTTTGAACCCTCGGACATCGTCAACGAAGTCATGAGTTTTGGATCTCCAGCGCCGATCGAGGTTGTCGTCAGCGGGACCGACTTTGCCAAGAACCGTGAGTTTGCCGATCAACTCAAGCAAGTTCTCACCGAGGTACCTTCGCTGCGCGATTTGCAGCTCGGCCAATCGATGGACTATCCAACCTTGCAGGTCAATGTCGATCGCGAGAAGGCGGGATTGGCAGGATTGATGCCGGTCGATGTTTCCCGAGCTTTGGTCACCGCTACGTCGTCGAGTCGTTTTGTGGTTCCTAACTATTGGGCGGATCCCAAGAGTGGTATCGCATATCAAGTCCAAGTTGAGATACCTCGTTCGGTGGTCCGCTCGGTCGTCGGTGTCGACACTCTGGCCTCGAGCGAGCAGCTCGGAAGGATCCCATTGAAGAAAACTGAGAACGGCCAAGTCTTGATCCGCGATGTGGCGAGTATCGAGCCGGGCACCATGCCTGGTCAATACGATCGCTACAACATGAAGCGACAAGTCACATTGACGGCCAACATGGTCGGAAGCGACTTGGGGGCGGTCGCCAGAGATGTACGAAAAGCGATTCAGCGGGCAGGAGCTCCACCGGCGGGTAGCGCCGTCGAGGTCCGCGGTCAGATCCCTCCGATGCAACAGATCCAATCCGGATTATCGATCGGTTTGCTCCTAGCGATCCTCGCAGTGCTATTGCTGTTAACTGCAAGTTTTCAATCGGCGCGATTGGCTCTGGTCGCCTTGTCGACGATCCCGGCGGTATTGGTGGGGGTGGTGACGATCCTATGGGCCACGCAAACGACGATCAATATCCAGTCGTTCATTGGGGCGATTATGGCCATTGGGGTAGCGATGGCCAATGCGATTCTGCTGGTTGACTTTTCACAGAAACGGGGCCGTGAGCTGGGCGATGCGCGGCTCGGGGCCTTGGGTGGATCTTCGAGTCGACTGCGAGCGGTATTGATGACGAGTTTTGCTATGATCGCTGGAATGCTGCCGATGGCTTTGGCCTGGGGTGAAGCCGGTCAGCAGAATGCTCCTTTGGGTTTGGCTGTTTTGGGTGGATTGATTGCCGCCACCCTTTCGACTCTTTTGGTTCTGCCGATGTTTTTCGTCCTTGCCCAATCCAAAGCGAACTGGGCATCAGCGTCCATGGATCCGGATGATCCGCAAAGTCGTTACTATGGAACCTAAACCCATGAATCCGTTTTCCGTCATTTGGAACATTGATGTTCGAAACTCGATGCTACTGGGCACAACGATTCTCTTTGGGATCACCGGGGCTGGCTGCAATCGACCCGAGCTGGGTTCGATGGGGGATTCGAAAGTCCCATCGGAGACGATCGCTTCGTTGTCGGTTGTCGACCGCGTCTCGGCCGGCCCGGTGCCTCGTAAGTCATTGCAGCTCTTTTCGTTACAACCAGGCCGCGTTGAGCCTTATGAGCAAACACCCATCCTTTCGAAGACGTCCGGGTATGTCGAATCGGTCGCAGTTGATTTAGGGGACAAGGTCCGCAAGGGCGATACTCTGATCCAACTGCGGGCTCCGGAATATCAAGACCAGGTAGCGATCAAGCTTGGGGCGATCGAACAATCCAAAGCTCAGATAGAACAAGCCCAAGCGGCATTGGCAGCAAGCCAAGCTGCCGAGCGATCGGCGCTTGCTATGGTCCAGGAGGTGCAAGCCAGGATCGAGCAGGCCGAGGCTCAGTACCTGCGATGGGATTCCGAAAACGCACGCACTCGCGAATTGGTAGCAGCCGGTGTGGTCACCGAAAAGCTCGCTGATGAAACGTTGAGTCAATTCCAAGCTGCCGCTGCGGCCAGGAACGAGATCGCCGCGAGCATCGAATCCCAAAAAGCCAAATGGCTTGAGGTCCAAGCTCAGGTGGGCCAAGCGCAAGCCGATTTGAAAGCCGCAAATGCAAAGCTCACGGTGGCACAGAGCGAACATGCTCAATCCTTGACCATGGTCGAATACCTAACGCTCAAGGCTCCTTTCGACGGAGTCATCACCTCGCGAAGCGTCGATGCTGGGCATTACGTTCAACCTGCGGGTTCAAGCAACGCTACGCCCCTTTTGACGGTCGTCAACTCGCAGCGAGTGCGGGTACTTGTCGATCTGCCCGAGAGCGAGGCTATCTACGTCAATGCCGATACTTTCCAGGGAAATCTCGGGGACAGTGTCGATATCCTCCTTCCAGCTCAACCAGGCAAGAGGATTGCTGGACGGATCACCAGGACGTCAGCAAGCCTCGATGCGGAAAGCCGTAGTTTGTCGACCCAGATCGAACTCGATAATTCGGAGGGCAAGCTGCTCATGGGTGGGTTTGTGCAAGCCAAGATACTCCTAGAGGAAAAGAAGGACGCATGGACGTTACCGATCGGCGCGGTCGTACGAAAGAACGATGAAGCCTATTGCTGTTTGGTCGTCGATGGAAAGATTGAGTTTCGGCCCATCCAAACTGGGATCAGGGTCGGCGACGAATTCGAAATCGTCTCGGGCTTGGAAGGGACCGAAACGGTGGTACTGGCCAGAGCTGGTGGGCTCAAGGCGGGTCAGAGCGTCGAGGTTTTAGCTAAAAAATAGCTCTTGAGCGTTTAGTTTGGAGCTGGAAGATCCCTACGGGTGAATTTCCAAAAGGCTACGGTATAGGCGAGCATCCCTAGGCCCATCAAAACGCTGATGTATCCCATCGGTCCGAGAGTCTCTTGCCAATTTCTGGCCGCCGACGCATTGCTCCAGTACCATTGCTTTGCAGGTTCGTTGTGGACCAGTTGCACCATCCAGTCGGGTTGATATGCAGAAAGGAACGTAAAGGGCTTGAACATGGCCATCCCTGGGGTCGATTTCGAAAGGATGAACAGGAGCAAATTCAGTACGTACACTCCGATGACGATCCCGATGGAACGCCATCGATATTGATCGAAACTACTGGCCATGACGCCTATGCCCAGGATCGCGAATCCCAAGGAGAATAGATTCATCGTCGCTGCGATGAATTCTTGCGGTTGAACTAGTTGGCTCAATGGTATCTGAGTCAGTTGTTTGGTAGCCAGTGGGTTTGGCAAGTTCCATCCTAGCCAGGGGATGGTCCATTGGGTATTGGTCGCTACGGGGGTCGAGTTGGTGTGGATGCCTAGATAAACTCCTAGATAAATCAAAAGGCATAGCAGAGCTAACCCCGAGACAGTGATGATCGCGTGGCATGTGAGCAACATCCAGCGCTGCACTGGTTGGGCCAGGAGCATCTCCATGGTCCCTCGGTTGAGTTCTCCGCTCACCACGTCGGTTCCCCGAGAGATGCACCATGTCAAGACGCAAAGGAGCACTACAGGCTCATCGTAGGTGATACCGATGATTCCATGGTAAGTAAGAAATTGTTCCAGGGGGACCGGTGAGAACTTTTCGAAGGCTTTGAACTGCTCGATCAGCGGAGCAAAACCGGTCAGTTCAAATTGGCTTACTGTCCAGATCCTTACCCAGGGGAAAAAGAACAGCACGAGGGCTAGGGCCAACCACAGCCATATCGATTCTTGGTAGTACTTTTTGAGCAGAATTCTAAACATGGCTTAGCAAGCCCACTTGCGAAAGGCTTGCGTATAGACCTCGATGGCTTGGTTGAGTTGATCGATCGAAACCCACTCGTCCTTGCGATGGGCCTGTTCGATACTCCCTGGTCCGCAGACCACCAGCTTTCTCAACCCTTGCAAGACCGATCCATCGGTTCCATAGCAGACCGTCTGCGATTGACCTTGACCGGCAAGATCTAACATTTGACGGATCCAAGGGGCTTGGGGATCTACGTACCAGCAAGGTTTTTCACCTCGATCGATCCATTCCAAGCCGTAGTCTTGCTGGATTTGACGAAGCGTCTTTTCGATGCGGCTAAGGTCCATGCCAGGCATAGGCCTATAAAAAATTTGGGCCTCGGCGATCGCCGTCGTCACGTTCAACGCTAGCGGTTCGTTTTTGATCACCATGTTCCAGGTCAGGGTAGGGGGGTCGTAATCGCTGTTTCGGTATTCTGGGGAAGTCTCGGTTTCGTCTCGCAAAGCCAGTAATGGCCCCAAAGCTGGGATCAGCGCGTAATTGGCGTTGATCCCTCGGCCTGTGCTCGTATGTGCACTTTGCCCGTTGGCTCGGAGAATGACACCAAAAGTCCCTTTATGGCCGTGGACCACCTGCATTTCGGTAGGTTCCCCGATGATCCCTACGACATCTCGTTGGATCATTTCCTGCCAGAGCTTGGATCTTTGATCCACGTGTTGGGCTCCGTGCATCCCCACTTCCTCGTCAGCCGTGACGACCATGAAAAGAGGCCGGTTTTGAGAAGCTTGTTCTATTTCAGAAGCCGCTAGGATCGCGCAGCACAAGGACCCCTTCATGTCGCAGGTACCTCGGCCATAGAGTCTTCCGTTTCTCTCTACGGCTTCGAAAGGGCCATTAAACCCGGTGTTCCAGTCATCGACCGGCACGACGTCGGTGTGAGCTAGGTAACCCGCTCCTCCTGTGTCTTGGGTGGCATGCAAAGGTCGGCGTACCGCGACGATGTTCGCTTTGGGGACCCCTAAAGAATCCTGGTACTCGACCCATTCGATTTCGAACCCTATGCTTTCGAGCCAATCGGCAACCTTTTTGCTGGCCGAGATATTGCTCAAGCTGCTTACGGAATTCTCAGCGACTAGGTCTTTGACAAGGCTTTGGATGCCTGCTTTTCGTATCCATTCCCTATTGATCACCGTGGGTACAGTCCTCTTTTCTTTCCTGCGTGCTAAAATAGGGAGGTATCCTCCATCAACCTAAATTTACCCTGCGCTCGATCAGCTCGGCTCGATCCTGATGCTTCCCCACCCCTGAGGTTTTCCATGTCGGCTTTGGATCTTAAAAGCGTTACTTCTCTCATTCTAGGTGGTGGTCGAGGGACCCGTCTTTACCCTTTGACGAAAATCCGAGCGAAACCTGCTGTCCCTTTGGCGTCCAAGTACCGTCTGATCGACATTCCTATCAGCAACTGTTTGCACAGCGATATCAATAAAATTTATGTCGTCACTCAGTTTTTGAGTGTTTCGTTGCATCAGCATATTCGTCAAACGTACCGTTTTGATAATTTTTCTGGTGGTTTTGTCGAGTTGCTCGCCGCGCAGCAAACGATGGATACCGACGGGGCTTGGTTTGAAGGGACGGCCGATGCGGTTCGCAAGAACCTCATCTACTTCGATGATCAGAATTGCAAGTACGTTTTGATTCTTAGCGGAGATCAACTTTACCGGATGGATTACCGGCAGATGCTCCAGACGCATGTGGATTCCAAGGCGGATGTAACCATAGCTGCGATTCCGGTCGCTCGGTCTGCGGCGCATGCGTTGGGGATCATGCGATGTGACGATTCTGGTCGGGTGGTAGGATTTTTGGAGAAGCCCAAGACCTCCGAAGAGATCGACATGGTCAGCATGTCCCCATCGTGGATCGATGCTAGGGGGATTCAGTCCAAAGGTAGAGATTGTTTGGCGAGTATGGGCCTTTACATCTTCAACAAAGAGCTTCTTTTCGACGTGCTCAACAAGACCAATTACAGCGACTTTGGCAAAGAGGTTTTTCCAGCGGCGATTCGCTCGAGGAAGGTTCAAGTCCACCTTTTTGATGACTATTGGGAGGACATCGGGACGATCAAAGCCTTCTATGAGGCCAACTTGTCGTTGACCAAGCCCAATCCACCATTCAATTTGTTTTCGGCTGAGAACCCAGTTTACACCAGGCCTCGTTTTTTACCTCCAACGGTCATCGAGGGCTCGACGATCCATTCCTCTTTGGTTGCCGATGGGTGCAGAATAGGGAAAGGTTCGATCATCGAAAACAGCGTTATCGGGCTTCGATGCGTCATAGGCGATGGAGTGACGATTCGCAATTCGATCATTATGGGGGCCGACTACATGGAGACCGAAGCCGACGTAGCTAGGTTGGCTAAGGAAGGTAAACCTCGCGTGGGGATAGGTTCTGGCAGTTTGATCGAAGGAGCCATCTTGGACAAAAACTCTCGCATCGGGAGGCATGTCCAGGTCGCCAATACGTTGGGCCTGACCGATTCGGATGACTACGATCCGTGCTGTGTAAGGGAAGGAATCTGCATTGTCACGAAGGATGCGACGCTTCCCGACGGATGGGCTATGAGCAAGACGAAGCTTGGTACTACTAAGTAGTTAGTAATATAAACCTTGTTGTTGTTGAAGAGAGCCCAGAAAGTCTGTCAAAAAAACGAGCCAGCGATCCAGACAAACAGCGGAAAGCCAGCAATAAAGAGGTGCAAGCGGTAGAAAACCAGCTAGCCAAAACGGTGGAAAAAGAGTCGAACGTTTGGCGAAAAGTATCTAGCAAAGGTTGGAAACCAAGGGTGGTACCAACAGGGAAAAACGACTGTCAGAAACCAAGCCGATGGTCGAACAGGGAAGCAAAGGAAATCGACAAGTTTTGAAGAGCGAAGAAGGCCAAGGAGACAAAGCGATCGACAACGCGACAAGCAGCAAACAACCCATAAAAATTCAAGCCGTAGCTTTCGATATGGATGGGTTGTTGCTCAACACAGAGGACCTCTATGAGGAAGTGACCCATGCTTTGTTGGCCAAGCGGGGCAAGGTTTTCAAAGAGGAAGTGCGAAGAAGGATGATAGGGCTCCCGGCCCCGAAGGCTTACCAAGTCCTTATCGAAAGCGAGTCGCTCGAAGAAACCTGGGAGCAGTTGCATTTAGAAACCGAGCAGGTATTCGAACGCATGCTCGAAGAACGCTTGGAGACGATGCCCGGAGTGCAAAGAATCTTCGAAGCCATCAACCAAAGAGGTTTACCAAGGTGCGTGGCGACGAGTTCGACCAGAGGCTTTGCTCATAAAGCGTTGGCCAAAGTAGGTATCCTGGAGCAATTGGATTTCGTGGTAACGGCCGAGGAAGTCGCACGAGGGAAGCCTTATCCCGACATCTACGTCGAGGCAGCAAAGCGGATGCAAAGCCCCATAGAGCGGATGCTCGTGCTCGAAGACAGCGAAACAGGTACCAAAGCAGGCGTCTCTGCAGGGGCTTACGTGATCAGCGTACCGAATAGGCACACGAACCAAGGGAGCTTCCATGGAGCCAAGTGGATCGCCGATAGCTTGATGGATGATCGCATTTATGAACTGTTCGAGTGAACGGTTCGAGTGAACAGTTCGCCAAAGCCAAAAACAGAGAGATCGATCATGATTCGATGGATGCTTCTTCGACATGCCAAGAGCGATTGGGCGGATAGCTCGTTGGGAGATAAAGAGAGACCCTTGAATCCCAGGGGTAAAAAAGCGGCTTGGTCCATGGGGCAAAAACTAGCTCAAAACGATCTGATCCCAGAGCGCATTCTCTGCTCGACAGCGAGAAGAACAGTCCAAACACTCCAGGGAATCCAGCAAACGCTAAGTCAGTACAGCCAGCGAGGCGTCCCGGAGATACTGTACTTCGATGAGCTTTATTTGGCGAATCCAGAGACGATCGCTCGTGTAGCCCAAGCGAATCACGGAGGCCACTCGAGCCTCATGTGCATCGGACACAACCCAGGTATGGAGCTTCTAGCAAGCGGTTTGAGTGCCCAAGAGATCGAAATGAAAACCGCGCACTTGATCGTTTTCGAAAAACAAACGGAAAAGCCAGCCGATTGGGGCAATGCTAGCGAAATGTACAAAGGGTGGAAAATGATTGAGGATTTACGTGGGGAAGGGGAGGGTGGCCAAGAGAGATGAAAAGCTATAGCAGGCAATAGCGTATTTCGGCTAGACTCCGGGGCGATCGGACCGATTACCCCAAGAAGGAGATAGCAAGGATGCTGGCCAAAGCGAAGAACAGACCGGAACGCAGGAAAACCTTGGCAATGATTACGGCGATGCTCCTGAGCGGCTCGCCAAGTTTGGCTCAGGCTCAAGACACCGATAGTTTGGTCGCCTCCGGATTGGGCTATACGCCGCAGCAACAAGAGGTCCTCTATGACCTGGTCGAGGCCAAGGAAGCGTCCCAGTGCACCGGTAAGTACGAGACGATCGGAGGGGTCGACGGATTGATGATCTACGGCCCGGATGGAAGGCTCTTGAGGAGATTTGCGGACACCAACGGGGATCGCAATGTCGACCAGTGGAGTTATTACAAGGACGGGATCGAAGTTTATCGCGACATCGATTCGGATTTCAACGGGACAGCGGATCAATCACGATGGTTGGGAACCCAAGGAACCCGTTGGGGGATCGACAAAAATGAGGATGGTCAGATCGATTCCTGGAAGACCATATCGGCCGAAGAAATCACGATGGAAGTGGTTGAAGCGATTAAAAAGCGTGATACCAAACGCTATCAAAAGCTCCTGATGAGTTCGAGCGAAATCGAAACGATCAAGCTCGGGGACAAGACCAAAGTCCGTCTGACGGAGAAAATAGAAAAATCAAAATTAGCTTTTAGCGAATTTCTGGAGAGTCAGCGGGGGATCGATGCACAGGCGAGTTGGGCGCAGTTTGCGGCCGATAAGCCGGGTGTGATCCCAGAGGGCACCGATGGTTCTGCTCAAGACTTGACGGCGTATGAAAACGTTATTGCGATCGTTGAGAGCAAGGGGAGCAATCAGCAGTTGATGGTAGGGACCATCGTCCAAGTAGGGAGTACTTGGAGGCTGATCGATGCGCCTCGCATGGTCGATAGCAACAGCGTCGGGGATTCGGGTTTCTTTTTCCCATCGTTGGCGGTCAATCGCGATTTGGTGGCATCGGCGAGCGAGAATGGGATGACCGATGCGATGCAGGGTCTGCTGAGCGAGCTCGATAAGGTCGATGGAGCGATGCGAGAGGGCAATGCGACGCCGGAACAGTATCAGGAGCGGGGCAGGATTTTGCGCAAACTCATCACGGCAAGCCAAGGTACCGCGGACATGGGTTCTTGGATCCATCAGTTTGCTGATTCGGTCAGTTCTGCAGTACAGACAGGAGCTTACAGCCAAGGACTCGAGGAGCTCAAAAGCCTAGAGACCAGTCTGGATCAGGTCGCGGGAGGCAAGGAGCACAAATCCTATGTGGCTTTCCGGGTCGTCTCTTCGGAATTCATGGCCCAAATGAGCGATCCTAAGGCCAATCATGCCGCGATTCAAGAATCGTATATGGAGAAGCTCAAGGCGTTTGCCGAGCAGTATCCGACTTCGCCTGACGCAGCAGAAGCGATGATTCAGATTGGACTCAACGATGAGTTGGGTGGGCAGGAGACAGACGCACAGGAGTGGTATCGCAAGGTAGCGACCTCTTTTCCAGGTACAGACTTTGGAAAGAAGGCTTCTGGAGCGATCGTAAGGCTCAATTTAGAAGGCAAGACATTGAACCTTCGAGGGAAAACTCTGGAGGGCAAGGATGTGCAAACCACGGGTCCGACGATCGTTCACTATTGGGCAACTTGGTGTGATCCGTGCAAAGCCGACATGGTTGAGCTACGAAAACTGCAGGCCAAGTATGCGAAGCAAAGCCTTCAGATTGTCGGAGTGAACTTGGACAACGACGCGGCTACGGCGGCGAAGTTCTTGAAAGAAAACGCTGGCAAGTACCCCTGGGCTCATATTCATGAGCAAGGCGGCTTCCAGAGTGATTTGGCGACCAAGCTAGGGGTCTTGAGTGTCCCAGTGACGATCTTGATCGATAGCAAGGGAGTGGTCGTTAAGCGAACAGCGGGCTTGAGCGCCAATCCCGAGATGATTCAGGCGATCGAGAAGCTCATGGAAGGACCATCGGCAGCGGCCAAGCCAAAGCAAGCGACAGCGAAACCATCGCCTAACAAAAAATAGTGCCAGAGAGATTAGGTAGCGAGATTAGGTATCCAACAGCTCCTTGACGATCGATCCTTGGCTAACGGCCAGGGGTCTTCCGATAGGAGTGATCGACTCGAGAGCCGGATCGATACCGAAGCTATGGAGGATCGTCGCGTGAAGGTCCTCGATTTTGACGCTCTTCGAGACACCGCTGATCGGGTCTTGGTCATCTCGGATCGGTTCGTGGGTGGTTTGGCCGTGGACGTAACCGCGGCGGAACGGGCCACCGAAGATTGCCGAGCTGAAGCCGACTGGCCAGTGGTCTCGACCTTCAGCGACGTTGATTTGAGGGGTTCGGCCAAATTCACCGCTGCAGAGGACCACGGTGGAATCCAGAAGATCCCGGGCTTCGAGCAATCGGATCAGGGAGGCCAATGCTGGATCTAGGATTGCGCATTGCCCGGCCTGAAGCGAGTGGTTTTCGATATGTGTATCCCAACCGCTGAGTTCGATTTCAACGCAGGTAACACCTTGTTCGATAAGTCGAACGGCTGCGAGGCAGCCTCGACCGAACGGAGTGTCGCCGAAAGGATCTCGGACACTAGCCGGTTCACGATCGATTTCGAAGGCTTGGATTTGCTCGCTCGACATCATCTTGACCGCGCGCTGGGTCGAGATGGTATGAAGGGTCTTTTCCGTTTCGAGGTTCTTCAAGCGACCCTTACGGAAACCTTTTTCGAGGATTTCAAGGTCCGAGATACGTTGATCGAATTGCGAAGCAGGAATGGGGCTTTTGAGATTCGGTAGAGGGTTTTTGGGGTCGCCGAGTTGGAACGCGTCAAATTGGCTCCCTAAGTAGCCGCCGCGAGAGGGCCACTGCCCCGAGAGGATAGAGACATGGCGAGGGATTTCTATATTCTGCACGCTTTGGTGGCATAGAACCGAGCCGATCGCTGGGTGGATCAACGTAGGGTCGGGGCGCCACCCGGTCTTCATGTTGTAGGTCGCGCGTTCGTGGTCGCCTTCTTTGGAGACCATGGAGCGAACCAGGGTTCCCAGGTGCATGACTTCGGCGGTTTGCGAAAGGGTGTTCGCGATTTGCAAACCCTTGAGCGAGGTATCGACTGCGACGGTGGATCCACCGATAGGGCTATTGGGATGCGGGTCAAACGTCTCGAGTTGGCTCGGTCCGCCCTGCATCCACAGAACGATCATCGACTTGGGTCGACCCGATGGCTTGGTGTTGTTTTTTGAGTTGGCCAAGGCGAGGGATTCGGCCAGAGTCGTCCAAAGCGAGCCGGCTGCAAGCGCAGTCAGAGAGCCTTTCTTTAGCCAGTCTCGACGGTTCTGCTTAGGGTCGATCCAACGTCGATAAGAATCGCAGGCGGCTTGTTGATTGGTAGTCGGGAGCATCGAGCATCATCCACTGTGAATCGGCAACCACGTAAAAGAGACTTAGCTATAGTGTAGCGACCGTGGTCACGAATGCCGCCGGAGACCACGATTCTATAAGTAAACTACGCACCGGCGGCGGCTTTGGTGCACCACTTTGTTCGTGCGTTTTCTCGTACTCGTACTCAGCATCGCGGTACTCGTACTCGTACTCGAATCGAACCAGTATAGCAATCCGGTCCATTGGTCCGCAAGTTACCGCGAACCGCCTCGATCAACGACAGGCATCGCCGCAGTTCAAACAGCCATCGAGTACGAGTACGACGAAATCCGATGCGAGGCACGAACACGCATATCAGCTGTGTTTTTATAGATATTTAGCCAACGGACCCCCTTGGGCGGCCAGGGCATCGATTTTCTTGGAGACTTCGGGAGATTCGATCAAAGGGGGGGCATGGTGCGGTTTGACGCGAGCATCCAAGACGAGCGGGCCGGAGCAAGACCAGTGTTTATGGAGCGTATTCTCGCCGACACCCCGCAGGTCCGTAGCGGGATTGGAGCGGGTGAAGGCGACCCAAATCCAGTTGTTGAAGCTGCGGCTCGTGAAGGTCGAATCGTCGACGAGTGTGATGATCGCGATCTGTTTGGCAAGATCCTTCTGGGAAGACATCGGCGCAGTGATTTGTTCAACAGCAGCATCGAGCGAGAGTTTCGTTTCGATAGCGATCGAACCTGGGGAGCAAAGTTTTGGATGATGAAGATCGGGGCCTAGACGTAAGTCACCGGGGCTCGAAGTGAGGAGATCGCGGCGTTTCGCGCCGTTGATCGGAACGACGAGTTTGGAGCCTTGGTTCCATCCTTCCCCTGAGTAGTCGAGCGTATCGATGGTGGTCTTGGTATGAAAGTGTAAATCGTTGGACAAATCGATACGTTCGAAGACCCATTGAAAGAAGGCCTCGAGGTCGTAGAGGCTCGGAGCATTAGCGTCATTGCCATCGATGATGAACAAGTACTTGGCAAGCGACATTTGACCTTGGCCGAGGATTGCGTTGGCTTGGGTCAGGAGTTCTTGGGGGCGGTTGAGTTTTAGATAGGGTGTATAGCGTTCGGATCCGATCGCCAGAAGTAGAGGGTGAACACCCGCCACATCGACCGCGTGGACTCCGCGCACGCCGGGAAGGACCGTAGGAATGATCGGACCGGTGAGTTCGTGAATGAGTTCTCCGAAGGTCGTGTCTTCTTGGGGAGGTCGACCGACGACGGTAAAGGGCCAGATCGCATCTTTGCGATGATATACCTTTGTAACCTGCATCCAGGGGAAGGGGTGAGTCAGCGCGTAGTAGCCTAGGTGGTCCCCAAAGGGGCCTTCGGGTTTCAGAGAGTTAGGGTCAACGACTCCACAGATCGCGAAATCAGCATCCGCATAGATAGGAGCCGTAGGATTTTGGGTGATCATCGGGATACGATGGCCCGCAAGGGCACCGGCGAAGGTCAGTTCGCCCACGTTCTCGGGCAGAGGCATCACCGCTGCGAGCGTCATCGCTGGGTGCCCGCCGAGGGTGATCGTCACCGGGAAGGGTTTGCCAGCGACGAGGGCTTGTTGATGGTGGATACCGATCCCGCGATGGAGTTGGTAATGCAGACCGATTTGTTGGTTGGTCGTGTATTCGTTACCGGAGAGTTGGATCCGGTACATACCGAGATTGCAATGGGACAAGTTCGTTGGTTGATTCGGTGAGGTTTGAGGAGGGCAACTGAGAACTTGTGGAAGGGTGACGAAAGGTCCGCCATCGTTGGGCCAAGAGATCAGATGGGGGAGGTCATCGATTTGGCAGCTATTTGCCAGGACGCTACCGGAGGAAACATGTTTTGGGAGCATGGTCCAAGCGGTCGAGGGAGCCGAGACGTAGCGCAGAGGGTTACGAAAAAAAGCCGAGGGGTCGATTTTCAGTTCGATAGCCCGTCGGACTCGGTCGAAGGTATGTCGGAACAGGAAGCGGGCTTGGTCAAGCGATCCGAAGAGGTTGCTGACCATGGGGAAGGAAGAGTTTGTGGGATTTTTGAAAAGAATCGCGGGTCCTTTTCGAGCGTAGACACGACGCTGGATCTCCGGGATTTCCAGAATAGGTCGGCGGGTTCAGTAGGTAGGTTTGATATGGAAACGCGTGCGAAAGTGTATGGAGGGAGGATAGCCTGTTAGGGGACCCGTATATTGTATTCGCAGCGCAACACAGGCCTCCGCTCGGCTTTATGCCGGCGGGGCCAAGACTCTATAGCTACAGATTCGCCCAAAAGGGGAGAGCAAGATTCGGCTTTGGTAGCTGCCAGTTCCGCCTCCGCCGGGCGAGCCCGACGGGAGGCTTAATCGGCTTTGGTAGCTGCTAGTTCTGCCTCCGCCGGGGGCGAGCCGGACGGGAGGTTTATTCGGCTTTGGTAGCTGCCAGTTCTGCCTCCGCCGGGCAAGCCCGACGGGAGGCTTATTCGGCTTTGGTAGCAGCTAGTTCCGCCTCCGCCGGGCAAGCCCGACGGGAGGCTTATTCGGCAAAAGGGCGGCAAACTCAACGGGAGGCGGATCGTTGGCGAGCCGCTTCGTACAAGAGGATCGTCCCTGCAACTGAGGCGTT